>JBEKLE010000645.1:0-3383 GCA_050010355.1 Rhodopila sp.
ACCGGCGGCGCGGCACCGCCATCGTCGGTCCTGCGCGCCATGGAGGAGATCGGATTTCGTGTAACCCACCTTTACGGGGCCACTGAGACGTACGGCCCCGCAACGTCGTGTGTCGAGCCGCCCGAATGGAAAGATCTTCCCCCGGAACAACGGTTTGCGAATATGGCCCGCCAGGGGGTTGCTTATCCGACCGTGGCCGGAATGATGATCGCCAATCCGGAAACGATGACGCCCGTGCCGCGAGACGGGACGACGATGGGTGAACTGATGATGCGCGGCAACACGGTGATGAAGGGATACCTGGCAAACCCGGTGTCGACGGGCAAGACGCTGGTCGGGGACTGGTATTTATCGGGCGATCTGGCGGTGTGGCACCCGGACGGCTACATCGAGATCAAGGACCGGTCGAAGGACATCATCATCTCGGGCGGGGAAAACATCTCCACCCTGGAAGTCGAGGAGGTGCTGTCGCGGCACCCGGCGGTATCGTTGGCCGCCGTGGTGGCCCAGCCTGATCCCACGTGGGGCGAAACGCCATGCGCGTTCCTGGAACTGAAGCCTGAGGCGGCGGACGTCAGCGATGCCGAGATCATCCAGTTCTGCCGCGAGTCGCTGGCGCGGTTCAAGGTGCCCAAGCGGGTGATTTTCGGGGAACTGCCGAAGACGTCGACCGGCAAGATCCAGAAGTTCGCGCTGCGCGACCGGGCCGCCGGTGTTGAAGACGCCTCGACCGCCTGATCGTTCGGTGGGCCGTCTTTAATCCAGACGGTAATGAATGGGGACTGTGAGGCTTTGTCGCGGCAGATTCATCTGCGGCGGAAAGGGGGGTAGGTGCGCATCTCGCAACATTGCCTCCGCCGCGTTGTCCAGCACGTCCGACCCGCTGCTCTGCGCGAGGTTGACATCCATGACTTGGCCTGCCGGGTCGACGGTGAATTGCAGCACCACGGTCCCCTGCCGCCCAAGCCGCCGCGCGGTCTCCGGGTAGGAACGATGAGCCGCCAGCCACGCAGTGACGTCGGCCAGCCAGTCAGCGCTCGCCCGTCCGGCCGCTTCTGAGGCTGAGGCGGCCGGAGCGGAGCCGGACGCCTCCGCGGACGGCGCGGACGTATCGTGGGGACGAGCAGTTTGGGTGCGCGGAGAGGGCCGGTGCGCGGGCGAATGGGATTGCACTGGGACCGGGATTGCCGGATGCGGCACTGGCTCTGACTGTTTCTGCGGCTCAGGAATGTGCGTCTGCTCCGGGATCGCGGGTGTCACGGGGGTCGGCTCGGGAACCGCCACCTTGTCTGGCACCGCTTCGTGCTCGAGCGAGGCCGTTGACTCATCCGTGGGTCCTGCCACGTCCGCTGCGGGGGCTTGCTGGGGTTGGCCGGGCACCATGATCAGTTCGACCGATGCGATGATTTCCCCCGCCGCCGGCGGCGAGGGCCGTGGCGCGGCCAACACGACCAACACCGCCGCGGAGTGCAGCATGATGGATAAGCCGACGCCCCAGCGAAACGTATCCGGAGCCATTTGCGACCGGACTGGCCTGGCGCGCTCTGGCTGACCGGCCGACCCTCCATCTTTCAGAATGGAGTGGTCGAGGTGAGCTGCCGACAACGGTTCCGGGTTCCACAAAGCAACCTCCCGCCTACGGCTTGCAGCGAGAAAGGTCTTCGTCGCGGACGTCGAACGTGGTGTCCCGGGTCAGGTCGAGGCCGTGTTTGACGCAGATGTGGCCGGCTGAGTCCACGATTTTCAAATCGTATCGTCCGCGGGATACCGTCTTGATCGGCAGACGCTCGCCCGAATCCCAGCGCCTGTCCTTGTCGTTCAACGCTTCGTTCGGACCCCATTTCTCGGTTCCCTCCGGCGCCAGAAAAACGCCCGTGAAATTCGTTGCGGTTGTGTCGTTGAAGCCAAAAAACCGATCTGCGGCGCCGGACGCTGCCCCTGGCAGGCTGCATAAAATAAGCAGTGAAACATATCGATAACGCACGAAAAACGCTCTCCCTCAGGGTTTGGCCATCTCCTGGCTGCCAAGAAATGTGAACTTTGTCAGCAGATGCTCGCGCAACCGGCTCGTTTCCCCGGCGGCATCGCCGGCGGGCACGACGATGTCCGCTGACAGCGTCGCCGGATTATCGGCCAGCACAATGATCCGGCTAGCCATCGCCAAAGCCTGATCGAGATCGTGCGTGGAAAGAATCACCAGGACGCCATGGCGCGTGGCCCGCTCGGCGATGCGTGCGCCCAGTGCCGCAGCTATACTCCGATCGAGCGACGCCAAAGGCTCGTCGAGCACCAGGGTGTTGGGATAAACCGCGAGTGCCCGCGCAAGGGCCACGCGCCGAGCCATACCGAGCGACAAGGCGGAGGGCAGCACTTTTTCCACGCCCGGAAGCAGGACCTCCTCCAGCACCGCCGAAACGTCCAGCGCGGGCTGCACGAGCCGCAGGTTTTCTTCCACCGTCAGCCAAGGCAGCAGCCTCGGCTCCTGGAACATGACACCGAGCTTGCCCGGCGGCATGCGGACGCTGCCCACGAAGTCACGATCGAGGCCAATGCAGATGCGCAGGAGCGTGCTCTTCCCGATACCGGAGTGGCCCAGGATCGCCACCACCTCGCCTGGCAGGGCACAGAATTCGATGTTTCGCAGGACTGGCGCGCCAGGGCCGTTATCGAGCGATGCGAAAGCCTTGATCTGGAGACGCACATCAAGCATGGCTTCGCCATGCATTGGTCCTGCGCTCCCAGGGCTGCAGCAAGACTGTCTCGACCAGCAGCATAATTGCTGCGAACGCCAGACCGTAAGCCAGGATGCCGGCGACGTTGAAATCCTGAAAGTAAAGATTGAGCATGAAGCCGACGCCGTTAGGGCGGCCCAGCAGTTCGACCACCAGAACGATTTTCCAGGTGATGGACAGCCCGCCGCGGGCAGATGCCGAAATGTACGGCATGAGTTGCGGCAGCTCGATTCGCCGCAGCCGGCGCCGGAAGGGCAGTCGATAAACAACCGCAAGCTCCTCAAGCCGCGGATCGAGGGCACGGGCGCCTTCGCGAATCGTTATGAATACGGTCGGCGCCTTCGCGATCGCCACCGCCAGCACCGCTGCGACATCATTCAGCCCGATCCAGATGTAGGTCAGCACGACGACCACCAGCAGTGGCAGATTGAGCGCGACCACAGCCCAGACATCGATGAATGCATCGACGCCGCGGAAACGGCCCGCCAGATAGCCGCAGACGCCGCCGGCCAGCATTGCAACGCCGAATGCCGCCAGGGCGCGCGTCAGTGTGATACAGACATTCATGGGCAATGCACCGTCCACCGTCTCACGCCAGGCAAATGTGAGGACGTGGAGCGGACCCGGCAGCATCTGCGGGGCTGCGGCGAC
>JBEKLE010000646.1:0-3379 GCA_050010355.1 Rhodopila sp.
TCGACGCCGAGCGGGCCGTAGTCCCAGGAGGCCCGCAGGCCGCCGTAGATCTCGCTGGACGGGTAGACGAACCCCCGTCGTTTGCTCAGGTTGACAATGGCGTCGAGACGGTCACTGCGCAGGGCCATCTTGTTGTCTCCATCCGGCTGGCGGTCGGCGGGCGCGGCGGGCGCGATCCCCATGGTGATGATTCCGGCGCGGACGCGGTGGCCAGCCTGGCAGGCAGGGCCTTCCGCGACATCCGCGACCGGAAACCCTAGCTTAGGAGCACCGGCGAGCGATCGCGAACTGAATTCACCCGGTGCGGATGAGTGACGGCTGGTTACCGGTGGCCACCGCGCTGGCCAGGGGACCCGACCTCGCTCGGGGGCGGGACGGGATTGGGCCGGGCGCCACCGTACCTGCGATCACGGCTTGCGTAGATCTCGCAGGCGTGCCACAAGTGCCGACGATCGAAATCTGGCCAGAGCGTATCGAGAAAAACCAGTTCCGCATAGGCGGACTGCCAGAGCAGGAAGTTCGAAAGTCGCTGCTCGCCGGATGACCTGACGAAAAGATCGACCTCCGGAATCCCGGGTTCGTCCAGGTAGCGGGCGAACACCTTTTCGGTGATCTTCTCCGGACGGAGTTTACCTGCGGCTACATCCGCGGCTATGGCGGCGGCGGCGTCGACGATCTCGGCGCGGCCGCCGTAGTTCACGCAGAATTGCAGGGTCAGCACCGAATTGGAGGCCGAGAGCTGCTCGGCGTCCTGGAGTTCGCTGACCACGCTGCGCCAGAGTTTCGGCCGGCGGCCAGCCCAGCGAATGCGGACCCCCATTTCGTTCAGCAGGTCGCGACGCCGGTGGATGACGTCGCGGTTGAAACCCATCAGGAAACGCACTTCGTCGGGCGAGCGCCGCCAGTTCTCCGTCGAGAAGGCATAGGCGGACAGGTAGGGAATGCCGAGCTCGATCGCCCCCATGATCACGTCGAGCAACGAGGACTCGCCCACCTTGTGGCCCTCGGTCCTGGCCAGCCCCCGTTTGGCGGCCCAGCGCCCGTCGCCGTCCATCACCAGGGCGACGTGCCTGGGGATCAGCTCGCGAGGTAGGTCCGGTGGCTTGACCCCGCTTGGATGCGGATCGGGCGGGCGTACCCCGCCGGGACGGCGGCTTTCCGCCATCAGACACGCTCCACATGACGCAGCGAACGGATCGAATGCTCCAGGTGCCACTGAAGGTACGCGGCGACCAGCCCGCTGCACTCTACCTGGTGCCGTCGTTCGCTGTGATCTGCGTTTTCCCAGTCTCCGCGCAGCAAGGCAAGCATCAAGTCCACCGTCGGGGCCGCAGGCGAGGCGGCACCGGGCGGACGGCAGGACGCGCACACCATGCCGCCGGCCGGGATGGCGAACGCCGGCAGCCGCCGGCCGCCCGCCGCCTGGGCATCACCGGCGCTGCCGTTTCCTGACCCGCCGCAGCGGGCGCACTCCTGCAGGGCGGGCGCATATCCGGCCACCGTGAGCGAGCGCAGCAGGAAGGCGTCGAGGACCAGTCGCGGGTCGTGCGCGCCCTCGCCGAGGACGCGCAACCCGCCGATCAGGAGCAGCAGCTGGCGCAGCGCCGGTTCTTTCTCTACCGGGGTGAACCGCTCGGCCGTCTCCAGCATCGCCACGCCCGCCGTGTACCGGGGGTAGTCGCCCGTCAGCGGCTGGCCGTAGGGCCGGATCACCTCCGCCTGGGTGATCACGTCGAGCGAACGCCCCGCGTGCAGCATCAAGTCGACGTGCGTGAACGGCTCAAGCCGGGCCCCGAACCTCGATTTGGTCCGGCGGACGCCCTTGGCCACGGCCCGGACCCGCCCGCTGCTGCGGCCAAGGACGGTAATGATCCGATCAGCCTCGCCCAGCTTCTGCGTCCGCAGCACGATCCCGTCATCCCGGTATAGCTGCACCTACTCATTCTCCCGCACCCGGGACAAGCTATCCGCATGTGAGCGAGCACGGCGAGGCGGGGCCACAGGGATAACGTGGCCCCGCCGTGATGCCGTGAGGCCGGCTTGGGTCAGCCGTGGCGGGCGCGGTTCACCGCGGAGAGAACGGCGCGCATGGAGGCCGTCACCGTGTTCGTGTCAATGCCGACACCCCAGAAGACCTGGCCGCCGATCTCGCACTCCACGTACGCCGCCGCCTGGGCGTCGGTGCCTTCGGTGAGGGCGTGCTCGCTATAGTCAAGCACCCGCGCGCTGACGCCGATGGTGGCGAGCGCGTCGCAGAACGCAGAGATGGGGCCGTTGCCGACCCCGTCGACCTGCTGCGCGCGGCCGTCGGCGAATACCTCGGCGGACAGAACGTGCTTGCCTTCGACGACCGAAGACGTCTGGTGGTCTAGCAGCGTCATGGACCCTTCACCGAGGTAGGTGGCGGAGAAGATCTCCCACATCTGGGTGGGAGAGACCTCGCCGCCCTCGGCGTCGGTGTGCCCCTGAATGACCCGGGAAAACTCGATCTGCAGGCGGCGCGGGAGGTCCAGCTGATGCTCGGCCTTCATCACGTAGGCGACGCCGCCCTTGCCCGACTGGGAGTTGACCCTGATGACCGCCTCGTAAGTCCGCCCCACGTCGTGCGGGTCGATCGGCAGGTACGGCACCGCCCAGGGGTACTCGGCGAACGGAACGCCGGCGTCACGCGCCTCGGCTTCCAGGGCATCGAAGCCCTTCTTGATCGCGTCCTGATGGGATCCGGAGAACGCGGTGTAGACCAGGTCGCCGGCATAGGGATGACGCGGGTGAACGGGTAGCTGATTGCAGTACTCGACCGTGCGGCGGATCTCGTCGATGTCGGCAAAGCTGATCATGGGGTCGATGCCCTGGCTGAACAGGTTCAGTCCCAGCGTGACCAGGCATACGTTGCCGGTGCGCTCGCCGTTGCCGAATAGGCACCCCTCGATCCGGTCGGCCCCGGCCAGGACGGCCAGTTCGGCGTCGGCGACCGCGGTACCCCGGTCGTTGTGGGTATGCACGGACACGCACACATTCTCACGGTTCGGCAGGTTCCGGCTCATCCACTCAATCTGGTCGGCGTAGACGTTCGGGGTGGACGCCTCGACCGTGCACGGCAGGTTGAGGATGATCTCCCGGCCCGGTCCTGGCTGCCAGACCTCCATGACACCCGCGCAGGCGTCGAGGGAGAAGTCGAGCTCGGTGTCCATGAAGATCTCCGGCGAGTACTCATAGCCGAAGTCGGTGCCTTCCAGGAGTTCCTCGGCGTACTTCAGCACGTGGCGGGTGCCCTCGACGGCGAGCGCCTTGCACTCCTCGCGGTCGATCCCGAACACCACCCGGCGGAAGATCGGGGCCGTCGCGTTGTACAGGTGCACGGTGGCCATGTGCGCGCCGC
>JBEKLE010000647.1:0-3376 GCA_050010355.1 Rhodopila sp.
GTTCGGCAGATCGAAAGTCCGATGCCCATGCCATCCGTCTTCGTCGTCACGAAGGGCTGGAACAATCGCGCCGCGACCTCAGGAGGAAGGCCGGGACCTGTATCGGCGACGCTGACGACGATCTGGCTCTCGGTCCGAGCCGTTGAGACGCGGAGTCTGCCACGCGGCATCTCAGACATTGCCTCCACCGCGTTGCGCATGAGGTTGAACACGACTTGCCGGATCTGGATGCGATCGATCAGCAAGGCTGCATCCGCATCAAGCTCAAGATCGACCGCAATCCCAGCGTGGCGGGCCGCTATGGCGGCAAGTTCGCTGGCTTCGATAATCGTTGTTCGGATGGGCACAAGCCGGCGCTCGCCGTTAGTGTCGGACAGGAATGACCTGACGTGCCGGATGATTTGTGCAGCTCGTCTCGCTTGGCCGTCCGCTCGGTCTATGGCGGTCGCTAACGCTGCGGCACTGCGCGCCTCGCCTCCACGCAACAACCGGCGCGCGGCGCCCAGATAGATTGCAATCGCGGTCAGAGGCTCAGTCAACTCCTGGGCCAGCGCCCCCGCCATTTGGCCAATGCCACCCAAGCGGGACAGATGCAGCAATTCGTGATCTGGCGTATTGGTTTCGATCGCGGCGCGACGCAACGCCACTTCGCTCTCAGCGGCCATGACGGGCCGGACAATCTGCGAAACGCCGACAAGGTGCTGGGGTCTGCCCATGACAGGCGACAGCGCCACCGAGACGAGAAGGGTTCTGCCATCTTTGTCGCGAAACGCGTCTTCATACGGCGGAACCCGCTCACCGCGCTGATCCCGTCGTATCGCGGCGAGCAGATCTTGCGAACGTGGCCCCACCACAAGCAGTGCAACCGATCGCCCTATGGCCTCCTCAGCGGTATAGCCGAGAAGCCTCTGAGCCCCGGCGTTCCAGCTCGCGATCGTGCCGTCCAACAGCCGGCCTATGATCGCGTCCTGTGCGCCGGAGACGATTGCCGAGCACGCCGTCCAAGGATTGGCCATCTCCGCCATTGCCAGCCAACCCCTTCTTTTGCGCCAGATCAAGGCTAAGTTGTTAGAGGTCCGCCGAAGTTGCTCACAACAGCGATCGGCCGCGCTGACAAAAGTCAGCCGGAGGGCCACAAATTTCGGGCTCCAGGACAAGGGCGGATGACCGTCTGTCGAGCACCACGGTCGGGAGGAACTGACGTGACCGTTCCGCTTTCGACCCCGGTGGGCCATCGCGGGTATGCCGACGTTCGGATACGCGCAGCCCGTGGACGGCCGCGTCAGCCCGGCGAAGAGGCGCCGCATATCGCCCTTTCAGCATCCGAAAGGGCCGAACTCGGGCGGCTGGCGCAGATCATCGACTTCAGGACCGCCGGTTCGTTGATTTTCCCCCAAGGTGGCGACGCGAATTTCGTCTACCTCCTCACGGCGGGATTAGTCAGGATCTGCCATTCTCTGCATAATGGTGAGCGCCAGGTTGTCGCCTTTCATTGGCCGGGCGACCTTTTCGGCCTCACCGAGGAAGCAAAATACGTTAATTCAGCCGAGACGGTCACTCCAGCCAGGGTTTACCGGTTTCAAGCCGCCAAGCTCGAAAGCTTTCTGCTGAAAAACCCAGAGATCCAGGATCGATTCCTGATCAAAGCAATTCATGATCTGCGCCACGCCCAACGGCAAATCATCGTCATGGGGCGCTTCGACATCCCACGACGGCTGGGTATATTCCTGATCGATTGTTCGGCTCATGAAACCTACTTTGACCAGAGCACACGGATTCTAACTGTTCCCATGAATCGCTATGATATCGCCGATTATCTCGGCACCTCGGCGGAAACCGTGACCCGCGCTTTCACCCGCTTGGAGCGGGCCGGCCTGCTTCGCAGAGTCACAGCACGCGCCATCGCGCTTAAGCCAGAAAAGCTAAAGACCTTTGTCAACTTCGAATAATCCGGCCGGCGCTCGTATGGGGTTATTGGTGTCACCTTCCGCCACGTCAGCAATTGCCCAGCTGTATCCGACCGGCGCCGTCGGCAGCGGTTGACCCTGCGCCACGGTGAGCCGTCTGTCCGTCGGCCGACGGTAGCGGATCTTGGGTGGCGGTTGTTCGGCCTGCCGGCGAGCGCGATATCGAGCTCGAACCGCTCAAGGCTCAGTTCCGTCGGAATCTCCCGCCAGCACACACGTTTCGCCATTTTCGCCCCCCAAAAAAAGGAGCGTGTCTCGAATCAGGCGATAGGGCCAGAATTCAGTGATTCTAACACCTTACCGGTAGATCCGACCCGGCCGTAAACCCGCAACGAGTAGTACCAGGCGGGCGCTACCCAAGCCGCAGCTGAAAATTTGCGACAGAGCCAGATCGCCCGCGTGATTGAGGCTCGCCTTCCGAACATCAAGACCACCGAACCCGGGGTACTCGCGCATCACCTGACGCGGCTGGCGATCGTGTCAAGGTTGGCCATCGCTGTCTTCTCCGAGAACCTGCCTGCGCGCGTAGTCATATGCCTCGCGCGCCGTACAAACTGATTGCTTGTTGAAGTAATCGAGGCCAGCGCGGCGCAGCTTGTCAGTGACAGCCGCCTCGTCAGGCGGCGCCTTGGCGAACACCCAAATCGGACTGGCGTGCTCATCGTCAAATCTGTCCGCCACGCCGGTGATCGCAAACAGGCGGCAATCGTACAGTCGGCATGCCCGCGGTCGGTGTTCGTAAACAGTGCACCCGCGCTCGGCGTCCAGGTGACCGCACGCGCCGTATGGCCGCTTGGCCAGCATAAAACCGGCCTTATCTGGATTTGGCGCCTCCGGCCTTTCCAGTTCCGGTTCGACCTCGATATATTTTGCCCAGCAGCATGCCGAGCAGCCGGCGCACGGCACCGCCACGCTTGCGCCGGGGTCGCCGCGCAGGACCCGTTGACGATCGGCAAAATTAGCATTTGTTGTCTGCCGTGCCGTCATCGGCAAGACACGCGCCGTCTCCATACGACGCAACTCGGTGTTGTAGGCCCGCCGAAGCTCGAACCCCGCCGCCGCCATAATCTGCTTCCGTCGCTTTGCCTCGCCCACGCTGCTCTCCCTTGCCCGGGTCGCTTGTTATACGACACCGCCGTTCTTTCTGCCACGGTTCACCCGTGAAACGGTCCCGCGCCGGCCACAACCCACAGGCGAAATTTCCAGTCCTCGCCCAGTCGAACCGACCGTGCGCCGCGACTTAATCAGCACTCTACGAATACTTCCGAGAACTTACCATAATAGCGCATTGGACTAAACCGCTCCGACTTGGTTGCGAAACTCCAGCAGCGTAGCCGGATCCAACGCATCTGAGCGACCCGGCCAAGCGACCGGTCTTCCACCATCCCGGGGTGACTCCACATGCGCGG
>JBEKLE010000648.1:0-3370 GCA_050010355.1 Rhodopila sp.
TGCGGCGCGGACGAGTTGGCCGAAACAGTTGCTCGTGCGGCCGGTCAACCGTCCCCTGCTCTACGATCCGACACCGGCGTTACGCCAATGGCGCAACGCAACCGCGAACGCGCGCTGGCTCTGTGGCGAGGCTCGGAGTCAGCCATCGGCACCTTGGCCGATCAATACCTGACCGCACGCGGTCTGCCCGGGCTCGCAGCCTCGCCTGCGCTGCGCTTTCGTGGCGATTGCCCCCACCCCGAGCACGCGCGCCTTCCCGCGTTGATCGCGTTGGTCTGCGACGTAGCGGGCGCACCCGCCGCAGTACACCGCACATACCTTACGCGAGACGGATGCAAGGCCACGGTAGAACCCGCGAAGGCCAGCCTCGGCCCGGTCTGGGGCGGCGCGATCAGGCTTGAGGCGCCGGCTAACGACAGACCTCTGGTCATCGGCGAAGGCATTGAGACAAGCGCCAGTGCAAGCCGCCTGATGGGCCTTCCCGCATGGTCGGCGGTCAATGCTGGCAACATGGCAGAAGGTCTGAAACTGCCACCGGAGGCCAGACGGGTGGTGATTGCCGCAGACCCGGATGTCGCCGGCCGCACGGCGGCACGCGATGCATGGTTGCGGTGGCGCACTGAGGGACGAACCGTCCAGATCGCGACAACTGACGGCGACGGAGACTTCAACGACCTGTTGCGCCGGCGCGAGTCTGATCATGTCTGATCCCGACGACCTGGCCAGTGAAGGCCAGCCGAATGAGAACCCAGATAAACTTGTTGCCTACGATCCGCTCGGGGCAGCCGGATTCACGGTCGCCGACACTCCGACGGAGACAGGCGGCGAACACGAACGCGTTCTGCTGCACGGTCTGGTGGAAAGCACCGAAACCAATCCCGGCGCACCATTTGCGCCCGAGGTGTTGGAGCGGCTCGCGGCGCTGAAGAAGGACGATCGCGCCGCGTTCGAAGCGCTGCGGGCGCACTTAAAGAAGGCCGGTTGCCGGGTGACGGAACTCGATCACGCCATCGCCCTGGGCAACGGAGCGGCGAGTGGCCGCAGCCCGTCGCAATCTGACATCCTGATTGAATTAATCCAAGCGGCTGATCTGTTTCACACCGCGGACGGCACGGGCTTTGCCGATCTTGACATCAGCGGCCACAGAGAAACCTGGCCGATTCGTTCGAAGGGTTTCCGCCGCTGGTTAGCACGCGGCTACTTCGAGGCGACAGAAAGCGCGCCAAGCTCCGAGGCGCTGCAATCGGCGCTGAACGTGATCGAGGCGAAGGCACATTTCGACGCGCCGGAACGCGTGGTCCATATCCGCGTCGGGGGGCAGGATAGCCGGCTCAATCTCGACCTCTGCGACCCAACCTGGCGGGCGGTGGAGATCGACGCAACCGGCTGGAGGGTGATCGACAGCCCTCCCATGCGTTTCCGCCGCGCAGCCGGGATGCAGCCCCTACCGATACCGGTGCTCAACGGATCGATCGAGGGGTTGCGCTCATTCCTCAATGTGAAGACCGACAAAGACTTTGTGCTGGTGGTTGCCTGGGCGCTGGCCGTCTTGCGCAATACGGGTCCCTATCCGGTGCTGGTGCTGTCGGGCGAGCAGGGGTCAGCCAAGTCGACCTTCGCTGCAATCCTGCGGGCACTGCTCGATCCGAATACGGCTCCTTTGCGCGCCTTGCCGCGTGAGGATCGCGATCTGTTCATCGCGGCCAACAATGGCCATGTCCTCGCCTTCGATAACGTGTCTGGCCTGCCAGCGTGGATTTCCGACACTCTTTGCCGGCTTGCGACCGGGGGCGGCTTCGCCGTCCGCCAACTCTACACCGACCAGGACGAAGTGCTGTTCGATGCCACGCGGCCAGTGATCCTTAACGGCATCGAGGACATCGTGACCCGGCCCGATCTCGCCGACCGGGGCTTGTTCCTGACCTTGGAGCCGATCCCCGAGGAGCGTCGCCGCCCCGAAACGGAATTGTGGGCTGCCTTTGAGGCCGAACGCCCACGAATTCTCGGCGCGCTTCTCGACGCCGTTGTGGTTGGCCTTAGGCAGCTGCCCGGGACACGGCTTGATAAGCTGCCGCGCATGGCGGACTTCGCCCTGTGGGTGACGGCCTGTGAGGCAGCACTTTGGCCGCCCGGCACATTCTGGCTGGCCTATTGCGGCAACCGCGACGAGGCAGTGGAGGGCGTGATCGACGCCGATCCGGTCGCCGCCGCGGTGCGGACCATAATGGTTACGCGGACGGAGTGGACGGGAACCGCCTCAGATCTTCTGGGCGCCCTGGCGGAGGTAGCTGGGGAACGCATCGCCAAGTCAAAGACCTGGCCTGATAGCCCCAGGGCTCTGTCAGGTCGGTTGCGCCGGGCGGCGACTTTTCTCCGAAAGATCGGCATCGAAATCAGCTTTGAGCGCGAGGGCCGCGCCCGTACGCGAACGATCGTTATCACCGCTACCCCGAGCCAATCCTCGGCAGAAACTGCCGGAGTACAATCGTCCACACCGTCCGCGCCGGGCGCGACCACGCTGAATTCCAATCCCGCCAACGGCTTCGTGGCCCCACGTTCGCGGACGAACGCCAACGGCGCGGACGGTAGCAATCATGGTGGCACTCCGACCGTCCGCGCCACATCGTTGAATTCAACGGCCGAGACCGCTGCGGACGATGTGGACGCAAATCCATCTCCGCAATCGGCGCTGAAGAAATCCGGGACGCCTGGCTGGAGCGCGCGGATATGAATGCGACCGAGGCCCTCGCGTTGGCGCGCGCCGCTGGTGTCAGCGTGAGCGCTGACGGCGACGATCTGGTGCTGGATGCACCAGCGCCGCCGCCACCCACCGTGCTCGAACTTCTGTCGCGTCACAAGGCCGACATTATGACACTGCTGCGTCCGCCAGCGCCGACGCCGTGGTCCGACCTGATATCGCCACCGCTGTCTCTGTCGCAGCCGTACGCCGAGGATTGGGACCAGGCGGATGCCGACCACGCCTCGATCGTCGCTGGGCTGCTCGTTTCCGCGCGTCGTCGGCCTCCTAGCTGGGCCGATCCCAGCGCGCTCCCCTCGCGTGGATGTTTCTGCACCTGCTGCAAGGGGCAGCGATGGTGGCGCGAGCGCGAGGCGCCAAAAGGCTGGCGCTGCTCGGTCTGCTATCCGCCCGATCATTTGCCCTCAATCGCAGTAACGGAGATGACGACATGACGAGGCGGAAAAGCCTCCGGCGGGGCGATGGCGCGATGTTCACAGCCGACCCCGGCCCGCCTGAACTCGCTGGAGCCCGCCTCGACCGTATCCGGGCCAAAGCCCCGCTTCTGCTGGCGCTGGCGACCAAGCCTATCCGCCTGTCCAAGGCAGCGGCAGCGGCGGCACAGTTCGCACG
>JBEKLE010000649.1:0-3369 GCA_050010355.1 Rhodopila sp.
TTCCAGTCTCCCCGCCGGCGGGCGGCCGCCCGCGAACCCGTCATGGCCTGTAGAAGAGAACCCCACCATGCCGAAAGCCAAGCCGGTGAACTGGCAGCCGATCAGCCAGATGCCGCTGATCAGCAGCATGATCGATACGTCGCTGAACGACACACTCGAGCATCTCGGCACCTTGAGCAAGGCGAAGGACCGGCCGCACCTGCTCGACGACGCCACCATCGATCGAGTGGAGCAGGTGCATGCCGAGCAGATGGACTATGTTGAAATCTATACCCAGCAAATCAGCCGCTGGCGCAATGAAAAACCGTCTGCCGCTCAGTCCAGAGAGTTGGACCGCATGGACGAGCAGAACCAACAGCTTCGCGGTGTCACCGCGGGATGTCCTGGCCCTGGCAGGCGAACTGCGCAAAGGCACCATCGAGCGTGTCTTGGGGATGAGCGACCTCGAACTCGGCCTTCAATACCTTCTCGGCAGGCAATCCTCAGGCCGCGGCTAAGCCTACCCACAACATTGCGTGCAATACGCTACCGTGCACTTTTACGCAGATGGGCCTTCCGCCCCGGCTGGGATGACGGTGCCGCCTTTGAGCACGCCGCGCAGGCCCTCGCTGTGGGCGGCGGGCCAGTTGGAGAGGTTGCAGAGAGTGCGTTTGCGGATCTTGCCGTCCTGGCGGTAAGTTTCGCGCAGCAGAATGGCGGGGGACGAGGTGCGGTTCGAGACGGCTTCGATATACATGGCCTGAGGGGAATCGATTCGGTCTTCCGGTACAAGTCACAAGCGCGTGATTACATGGCCGCACTCTGGAAGGTTCCGCAGCCAGTTTGCCAGGACTTCCGCGGATTTGATAGTAGGGAAGAGGGAAGCTCGGGCTAGATCTGGGCCAGAAAGAAAGAGGGGATTCGTAATGGCTGCAAGGCCACATTCTGGCTGGCTTTGGCGGGATTTTGTCCGGACCTCCGATGGTTATCGGCGCATGCCAGCGTAAGGAGTTTTCTACAATGCTGAACAGAGTCAGTCATAATAAACCTAATTTGATTAACCTGGTATTAATCCTATCGAAATACATTTGTTCCATGAAAGTCGGTGGGCAAAAAGCCAATAACTTCGCTTGACGGATTGTCGTCGGGAGAACAAATGGCATACAGTAGACTCTTGATACGATGTGTCGCGATTGAAAAAGGTCACACCACGATCGCGCTCGAGCCCGAGTTCTGGGAGGTATTTGACGAAATCTGCCGGCGGGAAGGGAAAACGCCGAGCATGATGATTTCTGAAATAGAGCCGTCGCGCACTCACGGTTCTCGCGCCAGTGCGATTAGAGTCTTTACGCTGGATTACGTCCGCGCGCAGGCAGGTTTCGGCATAGCTACATCAACAGCTGTTTCCCAAATAGCCGGCGCCACCTTTTTCGCGGCGCCACAAGGATATGATAAAACGGTAAGCGATGCTCTGCGGCCCTCTGGTGTAAGCCCCCGATAGAAATGTCACCGAGGCCATCTGTCATCGAGACGTCGAGACTTTCGGAGTGACGCGCGATGAGGGGGATTCAGATGAGCGGTCGGGAACTGAAAGGACTGCGCATTATCGATCGATTTGGCTGGCGGCGGGATCACGGTCGAGGCTGCCGCGGCGTTGATGGGTCTGGGCCGGCGCCAGGGCTTCCGGCTGCGTCGTGCACTTTCTACTGATGGCGCACGGGCGCCTCGCTCTCATCACCATAAAGCAGCACGATCTCGCCGGCTGCTCGCGCAGTTGCAGACGCAAGCCGATCCGATCGACCTCGCGCTTCCAGTAGCGGTGCGACCACGCGCAAGGCCGTTTCACTTTTACGGGTAACGGGCCAGGCGCGACGCTCGAAGTCGCTGCGCCACAGCCGCACCGTCTCTTCGCGCACGCAAAAGGCTCCGGCGATGCGCGGACTGGTCCAACCCGAACGCGTCAGCAGAATGGCACGGCCAGGCTTTCATCGGCAGGTTCGGGGCGGCACGTTTGGCGGCGGCGACGGCCTGATACACCGCGCAGATATCGGCGTCGACAGCTCGACCGGGCCGCCGCAAGCGAGGTGAACAATTGTATGCGCGGCGCATTCACCGTTAACGAATCGTAAACCTTTGTCAGGATAGCTTCGCGAGCTGCAACAAAGGAAATTGAAATGCCGGCGGTGTTCCAGCACGAGCCGGAATTCACCTGCATCTGCCAGCCCGCGAGCCAGACCTTGCTGTGCTCCGGCATCGCCGTGAACACATCCGGATCGGCCTCGACCGCGGTGCCGAATTCGATGGCGATCTCAACCTTCGCGGCAATGGCCATGTCGGCCCAGACCGCGCCCGTGATCAGCACCGGTGTTGCGTCCATCAGCGCCACCAGGATCGGTGACGGAGAGACGGGCTTTTCGAGCTTTTTAACCCCGTCCTCGGTCCAAAGCTCGGTCGGGGCGTATTTCAATTCCTCCTCCAGTATTTCAGCTGTCGTGGGAGAATTGTTTTGGTCCATGTGATTGTTTCCAAACCGGTGACATACCGGCGACCCGGCTCAGCCGGGTTTCGGCAGAGCGGGTTTCAGTGCCGGACAGAGGCTCCAGCGCCAGCGGATTGCTCGGCGACGGCTGCGGCTTGGTCCTGCTCCCAGATGGCGATCCACTGGCGCAGCTGCGGTTCGAAGTCGTCGCCGCGCCACTTGTTCAGCGGGGATTCGAGCAGCCCGGTCGCCGCATAGTCGGCATAGAGCACCGCGAGGCGCCCGTTGCACGGATGCGCTTGACCGGGCTCCAGCTCGACGGTGCTGAACACTGCGGCGACCATGCGCCGGTCGGTGCCCTCATAGCGGTAGCGGAACGCCACCGCGTGGAAGCCCGCGCCCATCACGCCGTTGCGGTGATAGGCA
Organism: Rhodopila sp.; assembly: GCA_050010355.1. GTDB lineage: Bacteria > Pseudomonadota > Alphaproteobacteria > Acetobacterales > Acetobacteraceae > Rhodopila. The sequence goes on from JBEKLE010000649.1 coordinate 2,885, forward strand.
ATCCTGATCAGTTTCATGTTTCGCATGGGATTGTCTCGTTTCTCAAACCCACATGATCGTGGGCGACCGCCTCCCTCGCGTTTGGTTGGCGTGAGCCAAGCTCACCCAAACGCTGGTCAGCCCCGCGCTTGCAGAAGCGCAAGACGCCAGAGCTGACGAAACGCGAGGACGCCAACCGAACGCTAGTCAGGCGGTTTCGGGCGCCGCCTCACGGGCGGCCTTGATCTCGGGTGAGACCTTGGGTTGCAGAGCAGACGCGACGTCGATCCCGTGCTTGATGCAGAATTCGACCCGCTCGGCGGTGGCGTAGGCCCGCCACCAGCCGTTGTCGTGCTCGTCGATGGCACGGGCCCGGGCGAGCCAGGTCTGCAACCGGGCACGTCGGTAACACTTTAGACCGGGCACATGGGTAACAGTTTTCTTGCTATGTTCCCTGTCGCGCCGCGAGCGGAAAGTTGCCAATACTCCCCGTGAGCACTGCTAAC
>JBEKLE010000650.1:0-3778 GCA_050010355.1 Rhodopila sp.
AATTAACCAGCGACACGAACGCAGACGCGGTGCCATCGAGTCTCGTTTCCGCGCTCAACGCAGGGAGGCGGCGTCGTGACGGGGCAACAAATGTGCCAAGTAATTCGACTCTGTCAAACTAAACACCCCACCGCTCTGCACCTCATAGGCGTTACCATCCGCGGAACGCCGCAACAGCACGTAAAGGCTGGGGGCGTATTCTTTGCGCGCAGTCTGCAAGCGCTCCACCAACAAAAGGGAGTCGCCGCCCGCCGACCAAATCTCCCCGAAATGAGCGGCGACATCTCGAACGAAGTCGGCCGGGTTTGCGTATCCGTGGCCCTCCAGCTCGGATTGGCGCAGACCAATGTGCGCCTCAATCTCGTGCGTCATCCGAATCGGCGCCGTCTCGCTGCCGATCGCCGCCGCCATCGTTTCGTCGATCCGGCCCAGGTCAGGACTACCTTCTGGCGTGGTGACGTAAGCGGCAGCGGCGGCTGCTTTCGCCTCGGCCGTCGTCGCCAGCTCGCCCCGCACCTTCGCCATCTCCGGCGTGTCCGCGGTCGGGTGCGTGACCGCATCGATCTGCTGGCGCACCTGATCGAGCCGCGTCTGCGTGGCGGCCGGCAGCTTCGTCTCATCGCCCCCGACCGGCCGCGTGATAGCGGCTTCGGTCTGCGTCAGCAGCCTGGCCTGCGGCATGTCCGCGGCTTGCGCGTCACGCTCCGCCGCCAACTGATCGAGCCAGCGGCGAAGCTGAAGCGCCTTCGCCGTCGTAGCATCGCGCGTTTCGCCCCATCCCGGCTGTTGATTTTCGCGATTGTCAACAGAACCCGAATGCGCGGACATTTCGTCAACAGGCGGGGCGGCCGCCGGTGCTCTCAGTCCCGTCACGTTGGAATCTAGCTCGACGTTCCAGGTGAACCCCTTAGCTGGCGTTTGGCCATACCCATCCGGGTCGGCTCTCTCATTGACCCATTCCGTGGGCATATCGACATACTGAAGTTCGGCGGCCTGCCGATAGTCCCTCGCGTACGTTCTGTCGGTGGAGAACCACGTTGGACCATCATACCGGCCGTGGGTAGCGCTGCCGTGGTAAAGCCGGGTCATGCCAGGCGGTATTGCGGGTTCGGCGACGAACCGATCCCGCTCCGCCCGATCCTTCATCGCCGCCAGCGCGGCCTGTTCGCGCTCAACCGGCGTGCCGAACCGCGCGGCATACATCTGCGCCAGCGTGTCGTGGATCTCGCCGATGTTGGTGACCCAGTTCTGCGACCGGGTGCCGCTGTCGGCGAACAGTCCGCGCACCGTCTCCATCGCCGCTTTCAGGCCGTCGAGCAGCTTGCCCAGCACATCGCCGGCGACGCTGTCGCCGAACCGAAGCTGGATGGCGTCGATGACCCGCGGCAGGAACGATTGGAACTTCGGCGCCTCGCCGCCGATGTCGGTGCCCAGCTCGTTGACCAGATGCGCCTGCACCGCGTCAGCATGCGCGGCGTCGCCATCCGGGCCGAGCGGGAACGCTGCCCGCGCCGGCGCGGTCGAGCCGAACGTCGTCTGGGCATAACGCTGGCCCGCCGGGGTGATGCCGGCCGCGACCTGCTGGTTGAGCAGATCGGCGAGGCTGGTGCCGTCCGGCAGCGTCGTGGTCTGGAGCACGTGGGTAAACTCGTGCCCCGCCACCTGGGCGATATTGCGGTTCGGGTTGTTACTGAGGAAGATCGTGTCTGGCTGGCTGGGATCGTGCGAACCGTCGAACGGAATCGCGCCGTTGGGGTCCTTGAAGAACACCACATTCACGCCGGCCTGCCCGTAGTGGTCTTGCAGCGCGTGCACGGTGTCGAGGGGAATCGCGGATGCGTCCGGCTCGCTTTCCGGGTGCCACACCTCGATCGGATGGGTGATCGTCGTGTCGCCAGACGCGCCTTCGCGCGATGGGCCGGCGGCGTTACTACGCAATCGCTCTTGGTCGGCTCCCGCCGACGCGATTGCGGGGGTGGTGCGGAACTGATAGCCGCCCCGCACATTCGGATCGAATGTGCTGACTGCGGTCTGTTCCACCGTCCCGGCGCCGGTGTTGTGGAACAGCTTTAGTAATGCGGCCTGTTGTAGGTCGGCACTGTCGCCGGTTGCCAGTGCCGCGGTCTCGGCATCGACGTCGATCGGCGTGCCTGCGGACGGCGCTGCTTCCGAAGGAGCCCCGGCAACCTGCTGCGCCACGTTGATCGCGGTGTCGAGGTTGTCGGCGTTGAGCACGTCCTGGACGACTGGACGCGGCGGCGCGGGCGGACGCGGCTGCACGTTCGGACGCGCCGGGAAGGCGCGACCGGCAGCGGTGACGCCAAGGCCCATACCGTGCAGCAGCGGGCCGGCAATGGCGCCTTCCGCCGCGGCCTGCGGAACGCCCTTCAGCAATGGCCGAGCGGGATCGAACGACTGTCCTGCGACGTAATTGTTCGCGATGGTGGAAAGCGCGTTGAACGATGCGAACTCAACGCCCTTCTCGCCCAGATCCACCAAGGTCTTCGCCAGACCTGCGCGCAAGTTGACCGGAATGGTCTGCATGACCCGCGACAACGGGACCATCATGGTCGCGGTGGTAAGCGCGGCCGATGCGGTGGCGGCGGCTTCGGCGTCCTCCTGCGAGGCGCCCGCCTCCTTCGCCTCTTTCAGCGTGGAATGATAGCCTTGCGGAAACATCGAGGCCATGGCAGCCGTGGTGCCAACCGGACCGCCGAAGATCGAGGCCAGCACCAAGGGCACCATGCCGGTGACCGCCCGCGCCGCACCAGTTTGCAGCCCTTCGTTCTCAGGCGCCACCGGGAACGTATCGCGGCCCCATTGCTCGACGGCCTCGCCGGCCCGGGTCAGGCACTGGGCTCGCGTTTCGACAGTTCGGTATCGGCCGCTGAAAAATCAGCTCGGGCTTTTGCGCGTTGATCCGCCGACAGGAACTGATAGCCGACCGGGTCTTGATCCTGAGGGACGTCCTGGCCCTGGTCGATCGCATCCATCGCCGCGAGTTGGCGATGTGTCCCTTGCGCGCCGGCCGCCGTAAAGATCTCGCCGGTGCCAGCAATCGCAGCACCTGCGCCGAGGATCGGGCCTTGCGCGGCGGCGTTGATGTCCGCTTTCGCCTGCGATTGTGGCGGCGGCGGCGGAGCGGGAGGCGGCGGCTGGACCGCCAGGTGATTGATGATCTCGTCGTTCTGGTAGCCGGCCTTGCGTGCCGCATCGACGTTGAAGTTGGCTAGGTCGCCGACATAGCTGGCGATCTCGCCGTCCGAATAGCCGGCGGCACGAGCGCCGGCGACATCGAACGGGATCGGGTCGCGAAGCGAACCGATGTGCAATGAGGCGTCTGCCGCACTCGTGGCGCGCCTGGGGTCGTGGGTGCAGCGCGCGGGCCGGCGCTGGGGTTAGGCAGCGGTACGGCGCCGCCCCCGAAGCTGGCCAGCGGCGGCCGGTTGTCAGCGGCCGGCGGCCCACCCGGCGGTGCATTGCCGGTTTGGGCGCCAACGCGGCCATGCACCAGGTCGCTCGAGTATTGCAGCGCGCGCTGCGCCCCGGTCAACTGCGTCTTCAGGTTGGCGATCAGACCCTTTTGTGCGGTCCGGTCGGTGTCGCTCATGTCCGGGCTGTTGAGGGCCGCCGTCGCGGTGACGAGTTGTTGGTTGTAATACCAACCCGCCTAAAGAATCACCCATTCGCGCGCTCCGATAGAGGCGATACGTGGAGCGTCGGAAACAAACCAATTCCATGCATCGCAGCAGGCTCGAACGACCTCTTTGTATGACTT
>JBEKLE010000651.1:0-3337 GCA_050010355.1 Rhodopila sp.
CCTCGTGCGCCTCGGCTACGGCGTCTATGGCCGCGCCGAAACATCCCAACTCTCCGGCCGGCCGATGCTGGCGGCGCGCGGCGGCTTTATCGATGCCGCACGTCAGGCGCTCGACAAGCTCGGCGTCGAATGGGAGCCGACCGAATTTCAGCGGGCGTATAACGAAGGCCGCTCGACGCAGGTGCCGGTCAATCCCGCCGTGCGCGTGAAGGGCCGTCGTTTTTCCCGGCAACTTCGCTATCAGGATACGGAGCTGCGGCTTGAGCGATGATACGCAACGCGCACTCCGGGAGGTCCAGGAACATTTCCGGCTTCCGAGTATCGGCCTGGTCGAGAAGGATCTCTACGTCGTCAAGGCGATCGCGGCTTTAGCGGCGATCGAAGCAGCACCTTTCACCCTCGTCTTTGGCGGCGGCACCGCGCTCGCGCGGGCGCACAAAATCATTCGGCGCATGTCGGAGGACGTGGATTTCAAGATCGTGCCGCTGCCGGCAGCACCGATCAGCCGCAGCGGCATTCGCCGCGCGCTCGGCAGGCTCGGCGATCAAGTGACGGCGGCATTGCATGCGGCAGGCTTTGCGTTCGATCCGAAGGACGAAGCTTGCACCAGGTCGCAGAACGAGAACCGCTACACGGTCTGGCAACTGCCTTACGCCCAGGATAGCGGGGCAGGGGAGGGGCTGCGGCCCACCATCCAGATCGAGCTGACCTACGCACCCATGCGCCAAACGCCGATCACGCTGCCGGTAAGCTCCTTCATGGCCGAAGCGCATGGCCGGCCGCCGGAAGTGGCGCAAATACCGTGCGTCAGCGTCACGGAAACGGCGGCGGAGAAGCTGGTGGCGCTCACCCGTCGCATCGCCATGGAGCTGGCCGGCCTGAGCCGCGATCCCGACCCGACGCTCGTGCGCCATATCTATGATCTGCACCTGATGCAGCCACACATCGACCCTGGCCAGGTTGCCGCCCTTGCCCGTGACATCGCCGGGGCGGACGCCCAAGAATTCCGGAACCAGTATCCGGCCTATGCCGCCGACATCGCCGGCGAGACCCAAAAGGCGCTTGATGCCCTGCGCACCGACCCAGCTTATCGCTCACGATACGGTGACTTCGTAATCGCAATGGCGTATGGAGAGCGGCCGGAATTCGATGTCGCTCTCAGCACCGTCGCAGGACTAGCTGAGAAGACGATTCAACACGAGGGGAGCGGCACGCGATGACCGGCAAGAGTCAAATCCGAGCCCGTGGGCTCTAGATGGCCAATGATCCGTTCACGATCCGCATTTTCGTGCCTGACGGTGACCCCGAGGGCGTGCGGCTGATCGACCGCATGAATTGGACTGGCCTCGGGATTGTAGTCCCGCGCGAAAAATGGCTCGCGACAAAGCTTCGGCCGGAGTTTTCTCGCACCGGCATTTACGTGCTGGTCGGCCAAACCGAAGGGAACGAACTTCCCACACTCTATATCGGCGAGGCACGGGAGACCCGCACCCGCATCGACTCACATTACCAGAACAAGGATTTTTGGGACCGCGCGATCGTCTTTATCGCCTCGAACAATTCGCTGAACACGGCGCATGCAAAATGGCTTGAATATGCTCTGGTCGAGCGGGCGTTGCAGGCGAAGCGCAGCCTGCTCGACAACGGGACCGCACCGCAGGAGCCGGCGTTGAGCGAGGCGGAACGTGCCGACACCCGGGCCTTCCTGCGCGAGATACTACAGATTTTACCCCTAGTCGGCCTCCGCGCTTTTGAAATTCCGACGCCTGTCGCAACTCCGCAAGCCAGCACCACCCCGGCGACTATGGCGCCCGTCCCGGGCAAAGCCGCACTGGATACGATCATCGTTCCCGCCCAATCGGATGGATTCGATGAGGTCTTCCTTGGCCGGAACTGTTGGTATGCCATCCGCATCTCGGCCGGCATGCTGTCGAAAATCAAATATATCGCAGCCTATCGCTCACAGCCTGAATCCGCGGTGACCCACTACGCCCCGGTCGCGAGCATCGAGCCATATGGCGAACAGGGAAAATACAAGCTGAATTTTGCCGAACCGGCGAAGCCGATCGGCCCGATTCCATTCGCCGACGCGCCCTCGGGATCGATGCAAGGTCCGCGTTACACAAGCTTAAGCAAGCTGACGACCGCAAAGAAGGTGACAGACTTATTCGGAGGAATGGGATGAGTGCGACTTTCACCACTGTTCTGGTCTTTACCCCAAAGGTGTTTGCCCCATGAAACTGACCCTTCAACAACTCGAAGCTCACCTATGGGGCGCCGCGAACATCCTTCGTGGCAAGACAGCGGGCCAGGACTACAAGAACTACATTCTGTCGCTGATGTTTTACAAACGCCTCTGCGACCAGTGGGAGGGCGAAGCCGACGACGCGATCGCGGAGCTAGAACGCGAGCAGGGCCGCCCTTTTACAGATAAACAGAAAGCGGTTTTTCGAAAGCGCGGCGAGCACCGTTTCAACATCCCCGACGGTTCCCGATGGGGCGACGTGAAAGCTGCCTCAACCAACATCGGTGAGACCCTCACAAGGGCCATGCGGGCGGTCGCGGATGCGAACGACGAGCTGCGCGGCGTTTTCACTGTGGACTGGAACCAACCCGCGCCAGACGGCTCCGGCAAGCCGCTGATCCCGAACGAAGTGGTCCATGCGCTTGTCCAGCATTTTGACGAGCACGATCTCTCGAACAAGAGTGTACAGGCAGACGTTCTTGGCCGCGCCTACGAGTACCTGATCAAGCAGTTTGCGGATGATGCCGGCGCCAAGGCTGGTGAATTCTTCACTCCACCAGAAGTGGTTGACACGCTCATTCGCATTCTGGAGCCGCGGCCCGGCGACACGATCTACGATCCGACGGCCGGATCCGGCGGAATGCTGGTCCATGCCGCCGACTACCTGCGTGAGCACGGGCATCATGCCAACAGTGCGCAGTATTTTGCCCAGGAAATGAATTGGGGCAACGCTGCCATTGGTAAAATTAACTCCGTGCTGCACGGTCTCGAGGCTGAGATCAAGGCGGGTTCAAGCACCATCACCGATCCACAGTTCCTCGAACACGGGCGGGTTAAGAAGTTCTCCCTCGTTCTCGCGAATTTCCCCTTTTCCGACGAATTCTGGTGGCTAAAGCCGGAACAACAAACGGACGACAAAAAGAAGAAAGAAAAGCTTAAGAAAGAGATTTTCGGCAAGGAGGGATTCAAGCCCAACTTCCACAGTTAGCGCCTAGTTCTGTTTGAAAACCCGCAGAATATCGCGGCTTTCGCGGGTCTCGGCAAAATTGTGGTGCTAAATATAGGGTTCCTCTGTCGAAGAACCCAGCTAGC
>JBEKLE010000652.1:0-3636 GCA_050010355.1 Rhodopila sp.
TGGTCGCGGCGGCAGGATATTGCCGCCGGGACATGTTCGAACGGGGTAGCCGGTCGCGTTTACGTCGCAGCCCTTTCGTATCGAATCCGGACCGCGCCGGCAAGGCGCTTTCGGTGCTTCTGACGGCCGAGGCATCGTCGTGCGCCAGTGCGTGATCGCGTGAGATGACGACTGCACAACGTGGCCGTCGGAGGGTGGGCTGCCGGGCATTGCCGTGCCATCTGGGTCGAGATTCCGCTTGGTAGCGACCATTTCGATTCGAAGTCGGTATGTATAGATACCTCGGGGACAGAAAAGTCCGGTTTATGACGGAACAATAGATCGTCAACCAAACCGGATTGTGTACAGTATATTCCGCAATCAGAATCAAAATTCGATCACGAATCAGTGAAAAATCGGTTGCCAGTCACTTATTCGTGAGGTAACAAGATGGTGTTTCCTCCCCAAACTTGCACCGCGGGAGGTTCGGCCTTCCGCGGTGGTTTAAACGGATTGCCGCCCCGCTCAACATCTTCGGTCTCGTTCCGTATCTCAAGGTGTTGACCATTTTGACCGGCTTGCTGGTCGTCTGGGCGGGTCTATGTGCGATCTGACAAGGCGTTTTGCGTCTGACGCACAGCGGCATTTGCCGAAGGGCCTCGCGTTCGAGATTGCGGATCTCGTTCTGGTGAAGAGCTGGGCTGAGATGCACGATTTCCGCATGACGGTTCGCCTCGATCACGGCGCCGCGGTGGACGAGGACTATGAGGAGGTCATCACGTTTCAAATGATGACGAGCCCTCTCTACCGGTCGATTCTGTGGCGCAACGCGACGGCGGTGTTCATTCAGCCGCTTGTCGGCCGGGGAAAGCAGTATGGCTCTGTTGCAGCGGCACTTGACAGTCTTATTCCGAAATCAAGTGTAGTACTGACAGACATAGTCATAAATGGCCCATGGCCGGTGCAACGGCGGTGTAGTGGCTAACCATTACTCGATCAACATTCGCGATTCGTTGTTGATCCAGGCTGGCCTGAAAACCCTGACCCGCGCGGCCTCGGGCGGCAAAATTCTCCGGCGGCCCGAACCGATCAAGACCCACTTTCTCTTTCTTAAACCAATGGAGAGGCGATATGGCAACGGGCAAGACGGACCAATCCTACCGTGTGCTTTGGGCGCAGGTTGTGCTGCAGGCAAAGGCCGACCTGGAGCATGAGCCGGTCGATTCAATTCTGTTCAATCAGGCGGCGGCGTTCTTCGTGAGTGGTGGCGAATGGGGGGTGTCGCGCGCGACCGTCGCCGATTGCCTCGACATGCATCCGGACGATTTGTACCGGTGTGGCGAACGCTGGATCGCGGACCGGCGGGAGCGCGACGGTCTGCCTCCGTTACCCAAGCGGACATCACCGGCACAGAAGCACGGTCCGCTGCCGCGTCTCGTGGCGCTGCCCGGCCCGAACTCGCAGGCAAAAAAGGGCCGTCAGACCGGATCTTCCCAGGGGGCGAACCCGTTCGCTCCGTCGCGCGCGCAAATGGACCGGGTATCGGCCTAGTGTGCCGTTGCCGAAGAATCGCACCTATGGAGGCTGCCGGAAACGGCTGGTATTGGTTGCGCCTGGTGTACGCCGCGGACTGATTGCCTCGGCCGGTTGCCGGATTTATTCTGCTGTGCCGGCCGGGTGTGGATGAGCCGAGACGGTGTAGTACAGTAGAGGGAGCCGCCCATAGAGGGAGCCGGCCATCCCGGAGGCACGCATGACGCCCCGAACACTTTATCTCTGCCGTTTGCTGGGGATTTTCCTCCTGATCCTTACCGCGGCGGAAATCGTGCAGCGGTCGACCCTGGCGGAGACCGCCATCGCGCTGGCCAGGGACCCGGCGTTGCTGCTGATCTCCGGCATGCTGACCTTGCTCGGCGGCCTTGCCATCGTGCTCGCCCATAACGTGTGGCGCGGCGGCTTAGCACCCGTTCTCGTGACGATCCTGGGCTGGCTGATGCTGCTCAAGGGGGCCGCGCTTGTTATCATTCCGGCGGCTTCGTGGCCGGCGATTGTACAGGCCTCGGGTTTCGCAGATTTTTACCCCGTGTGGGGCACCCTGCCGCTGGTTCTGGGCGTCTATTTGACGTTTGCCGGCTTTTCGGCGCGGCATCGCCGGGAGGTATGAAAATCGTAAGTTGAATCGTATCCACGTCGCACCATTTAAGCTGCACGCCGCCTGACCACGCGAGAGGCGAAGCTGTCCAAATCCGGACGCCGCCAACCCCGGCCTACGAAAAGAACCCGCTATGGACCCCCTAGCCTCGCCGCCCCAGCAAGACGGGACGGTTCCCGACCGCCGGACGCTGCTTGCCAGCCTCGCCGCTTTCCAGCGGCCGTCGACCGGGCGTAGTATCACGCAGCTTGCCATGACTGCCGCGCCGTATGCCGCGCTGGTTGTCCTGATGTATTACTCCTACTACCACATTTCCTGCTGGCTGAGCCTGGCACTCGCCCTGCCGGCGGCCGGTTTCGTGGTGCGGCTGTTCATCATCCAGCACGATTGCGGCCACGGCGCCTATTTCCGGTCGCGCTGGGCGAATGACATCGTCGGCCGGCTCTGCAGCCTGACAACCTACACGCCGTTCGCCCACTGGCGCCGCCACCATGCGGCGCATCATGCGGTCTGGAACAACCTCGACAAGCGCCCCGGCGACATCTACTCCGGGTGCCTGACGCTGAAGGAATATGAGGCGTTGTCGCCGCTGCGGCAGCGGCTTTACCGCGCTGCGCTGCACCCGCTGGTGTCGCAGCTTCTGCTGCCGCCGGTGGTTTTCGTCCTGCTGTACCGCATTCCGTTCGATGCGCCGAAGGGCTGGGGCAAGGAGCGGGTCGGCGTCTACCTGACCAACCTTGGCATCGGCGGGTTTCTGCTGACGCTGACGTTGCTGCTGGGATGGGAGCCGGTGCTGCTGGTGCAACTGCCCGTGATCATCGTGGCCTCGATCATCGGCGTGTGGCTGTTTTCGGTGCAGCATCGGTTCGAGGATTCTTTGTGGGCGCGCCAGACCGAGTGGACTGCCGCCGGTGCTGCGCTGCACGGCAGTTCGTGGCTGAAGCTGCCTAGAATCCTGCAGTGGTTCACTGGGAACATTGGCTTCCATCATGTTCACCACCTGATGCCTCGGGTGCCGAACTACCGCCTGCAAGCCGCGCATCGCGCCGACCCGGCTTTTGCTGCGCATGTGACGGGGCTGACGCTGTGGCAGGCGCTGCGTGCACCGAGCTTTACGTTGTGGGACGAGGCGCGGGGGGCGATGGTGCGGTTTCCGCGCCGGCGGCGGCGGGGTAGCGCTGCCGTGTGACGGCTGGCGTTCACATGATCTGCTGGTTGCGGAAGACCGCACCCTTTGCAGGCCGACTGGACTCTGCGACTAGTGCCTCGCGTCATTGATTGTGAGGTAGGCGAAGCGGAGACGCGAAGCACTATTGGCTTGTTTTCAGTGGCCTGCTGGTCCCATTGATCCGGCGCAAGCTGCAGCCAAATCAATGGGGCAGGACCTCAAGGTCCCCCTCATTTCGGAAGGATTACGAGCGGAGAAAAAGAATCCGGCAAGCAGTGTAGAGTTTAGGAAAAGACTCGATGCGGCTAGCCTGACGTTAGAATATTGATGAATGCTT
>JBEKLE010000653.1:0-3324 GCA_050010355.1 Rhodopila sp.
GCGCCGCCAAACAGGCCGCGGATTTCACCGAAACAGGTGGCACCGGGAACGAATACCGTCTCCCCAATGCGATTCTCGAAGTCCGGCCCTGCGGCAACGATCTGACCGACCGATTCGTAGCCGGGCACAAGCGGGTAACCCATCCCCGGAAACGGCGGCATCCGTCCCTGCCACAAAAGCCGCTCGGTGCCTGTGCTGATGCCACTCCAGGCGACTTCCACCGTAACGTCCGCGTCGCTTGGTGGCGTCAGCCCGATCCGACTCACCGAGAGGCTTTCAGGTTTGTTCAGCACAACAGCTAACGCGTCCATAGCCGCACCTCCTGCCCAGCCACGCGCGCGGCATGGCTGAGCATGTGTGTCATCCTAAGTTTACGAATCATTATGTCAACCTAGATTTACGGTGTGCGCCGTTCACTCATTTGGACGCCACCAGCACCCGCACCAACATCGGCCGGCGGGTCGCCAGCAGCCGCACACCCGTAAAGCCCGCCGTGTGCAGCAGCGCCGCAAGTTCGTCTGTCCGGCGCGGCCGGCCGCTGCCCATCGCCAGCAGGTAGAAGGCGAAATATGCCCCGACGCCCTCGGCGTTCGGCGTGCCGGCCATCGGCTCAGCCAGCAACAGCGTCCCGCCCGGCGGCAAGGCCTGCCAGGCGGCACTGAGGATCGCCAGCGCAGCATCGTCATCGTGATCGTGAACAACCCGAACGAGTGACACGATGTCGGCACCATCCGGCAACGAGTCTGTCCGGAAATCGCCGCCAAAGGCTTCGGCCCGGCCGTTCAGTCCAGCCGCGGCAAACCGTTCGCGGGCGCGATCGGCCACCGCTGGCAGATCGAACAGCATCAGCTTCAGGTTCGGGGCCGAGGAGGCCGCCTCGATCAGGAACGTCCCGTCGCCGCCGCCCAGGTCGAGCAGACAGCGGTGCCGGTCCAGCCGGTAAGCGGCTAGCACGTCGGCCGCCACCAGCGGCTGAGACGCCGCCATAAGCGCGCTGTAGGCAGCCACCTCGTCCGCCCCCAAATGCGCCGGGGCTCCGCCATCGGCATAGGGCCAGAGGCGCCCAAGCGCGGTATCCCGCTGCTCTCCGCGCAGCAATGCGACCGGGTCGCGCAGATCGGCATACAGCAGTGCGTGGTGCTCGATCATCGCCGTGACGCCGGGGTTGCCCATGAGCGCCGCCCCCAGAGCGCCGAGACCAAACCGCCCACCGCTGCGGCGCTCGACCAGCCGCAGCGCGACCGCGGCGTCCAGCAGCCGAACGGCGGCATCCGGCGGAAGCGACAGCTCGCGGCCAAGTTCACCCAGCGTTCGCGGACCGCCTAGCAGCGCGTCGAACAGCCGCAACTGCACACAGGCCTGCAAGACCTGGCTGTAGACAAACCCGGCGCAGAGATCGAACAAAGCCCGCGCCCGCCGCCGGGCGATCGGTCGGGTCAGCGGGAAGCCGCTGGCCCAGCGCTGGAAACGGGGACTGGCGAGCAACCGGTTCCGCACCGCGAACAGGCGATCCGCGAGGCCCTTTCTCCCGGCTCCCTCGTCACGGCCGGCCCGGTCCGGCCCACCTATCGCCGCATCCTGGCCCAGAGGGGAAACCGGTGGGGAAACCGGTGGGGAAACCGGTGCATCAACCGGGACGTGAGGCGGCCGCGTAACCGGTGCGTCCCAAGGCACGGGTGCCGGCATCAGGCGGCACGCTGAGACAGATCCTTCGGCAGGAGCCGGCGCGCCTCACTCATTGTCAGAGCCTTTAGCGCCGCCGAACCCGGGCAGGGCGGGATCGAGTCGGCCGCCGCCTGCGCCAAAGCCTCCAGGTGCCGCATTGCCCCGTCCACACCCAGCGCGAGTGCCGCATTCGGGCGCCCCAACGCCTTGTCCTGGCCAACGGGCTTACCCAGATCCGCCTCGCCGGACAGCACGTCTGCGATATCGTCAGCGACCTGATACGCCTCCCCCAGACTTTCGCCGAGTGCACGCCACAGGGCCGGTTCCGCCCCCGCGGCGGCCGCGCCGGCAATCGTCGCCGCGGCGAACAGCGCCCCGGTCTTCGCGCGCTGGTACTGGCCGAGATCGATCGTCGGCTCGCACTCCCAGGCCTGGCCGGCCGCGATGCCCGACGGCATGCCGGTCGCAGCCGCCAACGTCAGAACCAGTGCAGGCAGCCGGGCAGGGGAGCCAACCGCGCCCCAGGCAATGGTCTGGAACGACAGCACAATCAGCGCGTCGCCGGCCAGCACCGCCAGCGGTTCACCGTAGGCGCGCTGCACCGATGGCCGGCCGCGGCGTGTGGCGGCATTGTCGAAGCAGGGCAGGTCGTCGTGAACCAGCGACGCACAGTGCATGAACTCGATCGCCGCCGCCGCGCCGTCGGCCGCCGCCGGATCGTCCTCGCCACAGGCCGCGGCGACGGCCAGGCAAAGCCGCGGGCGGATGCGGGCGCCGCGCGGAAACACCGCATGTCGCATGGCGGCGGCCAGCAACGGTGGACCGCCGGTACTATCGACACAGTCCAGCGATGCTGACAGGGTCCGCTCGATCCGAGTGACGGCATCCATGGCGATCCTCCCTCCAAACTGTCAATTGTGCCAAACTGTCAATTATGGTTGTCAGTCTTGAGTGTCACGTCAACCTGACACATAAGTCAACGTCGAATTTGGAAGGCGGAGCGATGCGAACGCCTCGCGTTACGGTGATCGGCGCTGGAGCCGGCGGCCTCGCCGCAGCCATCGACCTGGCAAGGTCCGGCGCCGCGGTCACGGTTCTGGAGCGCGCCGCAACGCCTGGCGGCAAGATCCGCCAGTCACAGGTCGCCGGTGTTGGCGTCGATGCCGGCCCGACCGTGCTGACGATGCGCTGGGTGTTCGACGCGCTGTTCAGCGATGCGGGAACCTCGCTCGCCAGCCACCTGACATTGCATCCGACCGAACTGCTCGCCAGGCATGCGTGGAGCGGGACCGAAAGGCTCGACCTGTTCGCCGATATCGGCCGGTCCGCCGACGCCATCGGCCGCTTCGCCGGATCCGCCGAGGCCGCCGGATACAGGTCGTTCTGCGCGCGCGCGCAACGGGTCTACCGCACGCTGGAGGGTCCTTTCATCCGAGCCCCGCGCCCCACCGCGGTGTCGCTTGCCGCTGCATCCGGCGTGTCCGAGATGTTCAGCATTTCTCCGTTCGCCACCCTATGGAAAGCCCTGGGAGACCATTTCCGCGATCCACGGCTTCGCCAGTTGTTTGGCCGGTACGCAACCTACAGTGGATCGTCGCCGTTCCAATCGCCCGCGACACTGATGCTGATCGCGCATGTCGAGCAGCAGGGCGTGTGGCT
>JBEKLE010000654.1:0-3324 GCA_050010355.1 Rhodopila sp.
GCGGCCCGCAACGACGTCGCTCTCGCGGCACTCACCCGCAGCGAGGCCGGCAGTCTGATCCTCCACGGCGAGGAGACCGTTGCGGTTGCGGCCGAACCCACCAGGCTGGTGGACACGACAGGCGCCGGCGACGCCTATGCTGCCGGCTTCCTGGCCGGGCTGACATCCGGCAAGAGCCTGAACCTGTGTGGCCGCATGGGCAGCATCGCCGCCGCCGAGGTCATCAGCCACTACGGCGCTCGGCCAGAGACCGATCTTCGGAAATTGATGCCATCTTGAAGACAGGAGGCGCCCCGTCGTGGCCGCGGAACCGCACGGGCCTGTGCCGTCATGGCCGGCGAATCCCGGCCTGCGTGGCCGGTACTGGTTGTCGAGCCTGTGCCCGATGTAATGGGCGCGTGTGTGATGGGCCATGACGGTCAGAAGGTCATCGCGGCGCGAGACAGGTCCGTGTCGCTGTTAGCCACCTGCAAAGTCCCTATCGGCGGCATGGTTCAACTGCTTGCCTCCGTCGTCCTGCTGTCCAGCGCCTGGCCGCTGACGAAAATTGCCCTCGCGGCCGGCTCCACCCCGCTTTGGTTCGCGGAGGGCCGCGCCGTCCTGTCGTGCCTGACCGCCTGCCTCCTGCTTGCCGTTACAGGCGGCCTCCGGCTTCCGACCCGCCCCGACATGCCGGCAATGCTGGCGATCGGCGGCCTGCAACTCGGCGCCTATTTCGCGCTGGCGCACGAGGCCGTCGCCTGGGTCCCGGCCGGCCGTACCGCGATCCTGGCCAACACCACCACCATCTGGGTCGTGCCGTTGTCCCTGGTCTTTCTGCGCGAGCATATTCCGGCGCGCCGCTGGCTGGCTGCGGGGCTGGGACTGACCGGCGTGGCCGTGCTGATCAACCCCATGGCGATCGACTGGTCCTCGAGCCGCGTCATCATCGGCCACATCTTTCTGCTCGGAGCGGGGCTGTCCTGGTCGATCGCCATCATCGTCACCCGAGGTGCCAGGCCGAGGCTGACCATGTTCGCGCTGCTGCCGTGGTGCTTCCTGATCGGCTCCCTGGTTCTCGCCCCCATGCTTGCCTGGCACGCGCCGAACGGCACGCTTGGTGACCGGCCTGTCTCCTGGTGGGCGCTTGGCTACATCGGCCTGATTGCCGGGCCGCTGGGCACCTGGTGCGTCATGGAGGCGACGGCCAAATTGCCGGCACTGGTTTCATCGGTGGGCTTCCTCACCACCCCCGCCGTGAGCCTGATCCTGGCCAACCTCTTCCTGCACGAACCGTTCACGCCGGACCTGCTGGCGGGTTCGGCGCTGATCATGGCCGGCGTCGCCTTCGCCGCCTGGCCAGGACGGAGGACCGCATGATCCTGAACGCCACCCAGGCCGGCGAGGGGCCGCCTGTCGTCCTGCTGCACGGCCTGTTCGGCGCCGGCCGCAATTTCGGCGCGGTCCAGCGCGCCCTTTCGCCGCGCTACAGGGTCGTCGCCCTGGACCTGCGCAATCATGGCGACAGCCCGCACGATCCTGACATGCGCTACACGGCCCAGGCCGCCGATGTGAGCGAGACCCTGTCGTCGCTGGGCATCGGGAAAGCCGCGTTGATCGGCCATTCCATGGGGGGCAAAACGGCGATGGCGATGGCGCTTCGACAGCCGGATCAGGTCGGGCGGCTTCTGGTGTCGGATATCGCGCCGGTGGACTACCAGCATGGCAACACCGTGATTACAGATGCGATGGCGGCGATCCCGCTGACCGCATCACTGACACGTCAGGACGCTGACGCTGCGCTGGCCGCCGCGGTGCCGCGTCCGGATATCCGCGCCTTCCTGCTGCAGAACCTGCGTTTCGGGCCCGCCCCTCGCTGGCGCATCGGCCTGAAGGAGATCGCCGCCGCCATCCCGGATCTCGAGGGCTGGATCGAGCTGCCCGGACGCTACAGCGGCGCATGCCTGTTCGTGACCGGCGGTGAGTCCGACTACGTGCTGCCCGAGCACCGGCCGCTTATCCGGGCCCAGTTCCCGGCCGCGCGCTTCGTCGCGGTCAAGAACGCCGGCCACTGGGTGCATGCGGACAATCCGGCGGGCTTCCTGTCCGTTGTTGAAGCGTTTCTGCGCGACTGGTGATGACCGGGAAACGACCATAGAGGGCGAATCGCATCGATTCAACGGATCGGCCGCGACCGCGACGCTCCCGGCGTGCGGCTTTCCCGCACCGGGCTCCTGCCGAAGGTCAACCTGCCAGCAATCAGCCATCCGCCTGTGCTACAGTGCCGACTGTCACGGAACGCAGGCAGCGCGACGCGCATGGCAAGTCCCTACGTCACCCTCTCCAGCCGCATTGCGTACGAGAACCGCTGGACCCGGCTTCGCGAAGACCGGGTCCGCCACCCGGATGGCGCCGACGGCCTCTACGGCGTGGTCGAGCGATCCGACTTTGCCGTGATCGTGCCGTGGCAGGACGGCCGGCTGACCCTGGTGGAGCAATATCGCTATCCCGTCAGCGCGCGCGTCTGGGAATTCCCGATGGGCATGTGGGAGCAGGCGCCCGGAACCGACCCGGTCGTTCTGGCGGCGGGCGAACTGCGGGAGGAAACCGGGCTGGTCGCGAGCCGCATGATCCATGCCGGGGAAATTTTCCAGGGACCCGGCTACTGCAACCAGCGCGGCCACATCTTCCTCGCCACGGACCTGACGCAGGGGGAACCCGATAGGGAAGCCACCGAGCAGGATATGATCTGCCGGAGTTTCGCTCTTGCCGAATTCGAGGCGATGATCCGTGACGGCACGCTGCGGGAGGCGATGACTCTCGCGGCGTTCGGCCTGCTGCGGGTGAAAGGGTTGCTCTGACGGCCGTTCAGCGCGAACCTTGATCCTCGGGCGGGGCGACGCGCTCGATCCAGGCGGACAGCGGACGGAGCGGGACGTGAGCGAAGAAGACCACCACGGTCAGTGCAACCGCCTGGGCGTATTCCAGCACGCCGACGGCTGTCCCGATCGCGGCTGCGGCGGCTGTGGCGAGGCCTCTGACATGCCGACCCTGGCGGACGATTACCCCAGCGCCCAGAAGGCCGATGCCGATTGCGATCGCGCCCAGCGCGGCGCCCGGGTTGCTGCCGCCGCAGGTGACCCCGATACGGGCGAAAACGCAAGCGGCGGACACGAGGCCGCCTCCTTCCCAGCGCCGGAAATCCCTCGCTGGCCCTCCGCCGCCAGGCTTCTCGGACGAAAACTCAGTTCTTCGTCTTGTCTACAAGCGCGTTCTTGCTGATCCACGGCATCATGGCGCGCAACTTCTCGCCGACCTGCTCGATCGGGTGTTCGGACAGGCGTC
>JBEKLE010000655.1:0-5370 GCA_050010355.1 Rhodopila sp.
CCGCTCCGGCGACGGAGTTGGCGTGGCTTGCCCAGATCAAGCGCGATTACGACTGCTCCGTGCGGCGGTGGGATGCCGTGCGCGCGCGTTTTCCTGGTCTGATCTCCGGGTATCTTGACTGTGTCCATCCGCTGCGGGCGTTGGGGCGGATCACCGAGGCCGAGGCGATCCTGATCCAGGCGGCATTGCGCTTTCCTGGCGAGTTCGCGCCGGCGCGCGAGCTTGCCTCACTGGCGCTGGCCCGACGCGACTGGGCGCAGGCGGTGCGGCTGCACGCGATCCTGCGGGAGAAGTTCCCTGACCAGATTGGCGGCTATGGTGGCGGCATTCTCGCTCTGCGCGAATTAGGCCAGTTCGAGGAAGCTGAAGCGGTCGCGGCCACGGCAGCCGAACGGTTCCCAAACGACATGGGTTTGCGCATTGAGCACGCATGGCTGGCGCAGTCCACGCGGGACTGGGACACCGCCATTGAACGGTGGGCGGCGGTTCGTACCGGAAAGCCTGATTTTCTCGACGCATATATCCAGGCGGCCCGAGCGATGCGATCATCCTGGCGGCATGAGGAAGCTGAGGCGCTGCTGGAGGAGGGCATGCGGCGGTTTACCGACGTCTCGGATCTCGTGGCCGAACATGCATGGACAGCGCTGCATTTGAACCGGTGGGACGATGCGGGAGAGCGGTTTCACACCTTGCGAGAGCGGTTCCCTGGGGTCGCGGACGGGTGGCAGGGCGGTGCAGCGGTTCTGCGGGGTCAATTCCGCCTGAACGAAGCTGAGGCCATGCTGGAACAGGCAATGGAGCGCTTTCCGCATCTGCCGCAATTCGCGCTCGATCATGCTCAGCTTCCGGTCGCACCGCACTTCGCGCAGGACAAGAACTGGCCGGAGGCGTTGCGGCGTTTTGAGCGGCTGCGGGAGGCGTTTCCATCGTTCGAGGCAGGGTTCGTCGCGAGCGTGCGCGCCTTGAATGACGCCGGTCGTCCCGCCATGGCAGAAGCGTTGGCTCGGTCTGCCGGCGAGCGGTTAACAGCCAGTCCCGCATTAGCAGTTCAGTATGCGGAGGCGGCTGAGTCGCGGCAGGACTGGCCGGAGACGATCAAGCGGTACTCGGCCGTGCGCGACCGGTTCCCCGATCAGCCAGCCGGCGAGGTTGGGATGGCGAGGGCGCTGGCTGCCTCGGGGTGCTTCGCCGAAGCCGAGACCCTGCTTCGCGAAACGATGGCCCGCCTGCCGTCGCAATCAGCACCGTTCGGGGAATTTGCGGAGCTCGCGACGCGGCAGGAGCGGTGGACCGAAGCGCTGGAACGGTGGACGGAAGCGCAACAGCGGTTTCCGCAGGAACAATCATACGCCCATCGGGCGTATGAGGCGCGAATGCGGCTGGCAGATTCCGATCCCCAAGCCGCGATCGCTCAGCTTGCAGCGGCGCCGATGCCCGATCCAGAGAAGACCGACCATAAGGTCCGCGACCTGGCGATGCGGTTCGAGAGCCTCGGCGGCCGCGGCCTGGGCTGCGAGTTCGGTATCTTCCAGCGCGACTGTGGCGCAGAGCCGTTGGGGCTGCTGCGTTGGGCAGATATGCCCCACGACATGCTGCTGTTTGCGCTGCGCAATCGGTTCGAGGGTGTGGGTTCGGCGGAGCACACGGAACTGTTCATAAGCGCGGGAAGCGGCGGTCGCGGGGAATACTGCACGAAGGACCGGCGCGGCATGATGTTCATGCGGACATTCGTGTATGAGGATCAGGCGCCGTTCGAGAAAATACAGATTTCAACCTTCAATCGCCTGCGTTTCCTGACCCGCAAGTTGATCGATGATCTGGAAGAGGGGAGCAAGATATTTATTTTCCGTTTGACCGACCGGGACTTGTCCACGCAAGAGATCGACGATCTGCACGCGGCTATGCGGGCCTACGGCAACAACACGTTACTTTATGTTCGTTACGAGGACGATGAGCATCTGAATGGAACCGTGGAGGCGGTGAAGCCTGGCCTGTTGTTGGGTTATATGGATCGTTTCAAGATGTCGCGCACGAACCAGCTGTGGTCGGCCCCCCCCACGGCCTCGTGGCTTACATTGTGCCGGAACGCTTACGCCCTGTCGCGGCTCGCGGCCGCGACTTGATTGTGGCTGCGCTGTCCGGCCAAGTATGTCCCACACCCGCAGTTGGTCCGACTAGTACAGCGTTTCCATGGAACGACTCGTATCACGCTGCCGTATCGATCTTATAGGTCCAGGTATGGATGACTGGTTCTCGGTTGGGGTCATCAAGGTAAGCGAGGATCGATCTCGATTACCGCCCTGCCGGGTCGCCGTTCGATGGCGAACTTCGTCATCGGCAGATCGAACCGGTTATTGGTCTTTTCCAACACGGTATAGAGCGCCTGCTGCTCGGTCTTGGGCGGCTCTTCACCGCGGCTCTCAGCCAGCCGAATGGCCGCCTTGCTTGGCACGCGCAGCCGGTTGCGCTTGGGCCTTTTGACCAGTGCGCCGGACGCCACATTTTCTTTGAACGGGAAATCCCATTCAGACTTGGCATGCGCGATGATTGACGCCAGCAGGCTCATGCGCTCGACGACGGTCGCCTTGGCCATGATCCGTTTGACCGGGGCGCCCTCCGGCAGGCCTATGCCGATTTGGCGGTCCGGAACTGCCGGACGGCTGCCGGGGTCAGCTTTGGATAGCCGCGGTTTTGCGATCGGATCATTCCGGTATTATGTAGCAACCGCCACCACCACAATATTGCAGTAACGGGCTGACTGCCTTACTGTACTGTTCTTGAATTAGTGCAAGATCAAGAAGAGGTGGCGATGACCGAGCTGCATGTCATCGGTGCATTACCGAACAAGCGAGCAGAACTGGCTGGAACATTGCGTCAGCTCGAACAACAGCTTGTGCAGTAGCGAGCAAACCTGGCGCATCTTGATGCCACCATGCGGCTGTTCGATCCGGGCATCCGGCCGAAGGACATCCGTCCCAGGCAGCAATTCAGGGGCTTCGCCGATCTGGCCGCGGCCAGGCAGTGGGCAATGCGATTCGTCCAGTGGTACAACCATGAACACCGGCACAGCGGCATCCGCTATGTCACCCCGGCGCAGCGACATGCCGGGCAGGATGGCCCCCTGCTCGCCGCCCGCCACGCGGTCTACCAGGACGCACGACAACGCAATCCGCAACGCTGGAGCGGGCCGACCCGCAACTGGACACCGGTTGGCGTCGTCACCCTCAATCCCGAGCGCGACGCTGTCGTTCGGGCGGCAACCTCACAAATCCAGCTTTCCAGTTCGATCGGCGAACCTGCTTTCCCGTCCCGACCTGGCAGCGCCCAAGCCACGGCGCGCAACGCAGGAGATGGGAGGAGCGGAGCCACCCGCAGCCACGCGCAGCAACGCGAGCATGGCGAGGACGGCGAGCACCGGACCTTCTCCTTCGTTGCGCACCGTGGCACACTCATCACCAGTCGGAGGTTCGCTTCTCCGGACATCTGCACCGCAAGTGCAGCGGCATCGTCGATACACTCACCGCAAGGAAGCAGCTGGCCGTGCTGATGCTCGACACGCAGATCCTCGTGCACATGAAAAATGGAAAGCGCCGTCCTCAGCAGGATTTCGCCATAGCATCCGTGTCCGCAAACGAATTCCTGTTCGCATACGATCAGTCCAACCCGAAGGTGGCTCGCTATTACGTTCCGCTCTATTTTGGGCGCGGACACCGGTTGACACCGCCCGGCGGCCAGATGCAGCCGTCGAACCACTTCTCCCGCCGACACAGAACCGATAGGATAGTCATCGACTTCAACAACCAACATCCCCCTATGGTGGAGTACGGCAGCGTTGCGATTGCGGCGGCCATAAACAATCAGAACGTCCGCCTTTTCGATTATGCGACCGAGCATTTGCCGAAGCAGGACAAACGCTCGATAAAGGATCGTTTTGTTTTTCTGATGCAGCAGAGGGTTCGTTGCGTCGCTCTGGACGAGACAACAATCGAGGTCGGTCTGGAACTCCTGTCGAAATTCCTCGAAGTGCATTCTCCGAAGGGGGAATTTCGGAACACGGTGTGCGATAGATTAATCTTAGCGGTCGCGCAGAAGCACGGCCTAACGTTCAGGACAGAAGATTGTTTGCTACAGCGCTTCGCTGCGAGTCGTCACGGAGCGCCAACTCGCCACGCAGATGATGATCTGGTCATTGACTTCGCTGCGGCGTCGCCGCACCCCACGCGGAATAGCGGAGAGAGCAAGGGGTTCATCCACCGAGGTTGGCAGATTGCGGTTGAACGACAGCACCGGCCCGCTTAGGGGGATGCTCGGGCGGGATTTGTGGAAACGCCCCCGGCAGCCCCTGAACTTGTTGGAAATCCCGGGAAGACACGAATGGATGCTACGCCCTTGGAACGATATGGCAAGCCGTCGGACATCGCGTTTGGTTGCCTCTATCTAGCCTCCGACGAAACAGCTTGGATGACGGGCAGCAAATTGGTCATCGATAGCGGGATCACCGCAAACTGATTGCTCTGAACTCAGACCAAATTCGACCCATCTATCCTCGTTGACAATATAAATCCGGATGGTAACGTTCTGATACCAGTCTAATTTCTGGTATCGGATATGCCCAACCAAAGAGAAGCCATGCAGCCACACGAACAACGCGTCGTAGATGAGAAGAAAGAGCTTGATGAGAAGCTGACGAAGCTCACATCGTTCATATCTTCGTCGCCGATATTTTCTGGTCTTGACCCGGTTGATCAGGACTTGCTCCGCGATCAGCGAGGCACCATGAATAGCTACAGCGAGATCCTCGCACAGCGCATCGCTAGATTTGCATCATAAACCCGGGGTACCGGCAGCCAAGCCGGAAGCAGCGAGCCTTATGGCCGCACAAAATCTATCACCATGGCGATCATCTGCCCGACCGCAAATCCACCTAGGACCGCGCGTAGGGTCGGAGATCCGCATATAATATCGAAGTAGTATGGCAATTGTACGAAGATGGTATTCCTGGTAACAGTATGCCTACGCTCGGCTACGAAAGCCTTAGCCTCTTCGGTGTTCATTTGTCCCCCGAACTTCTGACTAACGTCGGATCAACCCAGCACAATGAATGCCCGGCCCGATTGCCCAAATTCAAGCCACTGTCGCGGAAGCCTTCGGGATCAGCATGACCGAACTGCTCTCTCATCGCCGGCGAAAGCCGTTGGTGCAAGCTAGAATAATGGCGATGGCGCTCACGAGGGAATTAACCGGAGCCTTGAGGTGGTCCCCGAATCCTGGACAGGTAGCTAAGAGAGACTCGCGCCCCTAAAACGGCCTGAAGGCCAGGGGTTACACATGACGAATGTTCGCAAAAGGCACGGGATTGACTTCAAGGCT
>JBEKLE010000656.1:0-3308 GCA_050010355.1 Rhodopila sp.
CTCCAGCCATTCGGGCCCTCCAGAAAGCTGGACCTTACCCGATTCGCTGGCGCCGGCAGAAAATCCAGGACCAGGGCGGCTTACAGCCAAATTTGACCGCCTTCAAAAACCCGCAACCAGTTATATAGATGACACCCGGACGCACGACGAGTCCGCCTCGGGCGCAGGCCGCCTCCTCGGCCGCGAGCTTTCCGCGGCCGTACATCGATCTACAACCCTCGTAGGCCGCCATGCTAGAGACGAAGATTTGCCGCCTGACGCCGCCGCGGCTTGCAGCGTCGAAGAGCCTTTCGCTCCCGCGGACGTTGATGCGGCGGATGTCGGCCCAAGACCGAAGGGAGAAGTCGTAGGCCGCGTGCACCACTGTGTCGATCCCGGACAGGGCGGCGAGCGGGGCATCCTCGTCCAGTGCGAAGCGTCTCGCTTCGCCCCCCTCGCCATCGGGCGACCGAACGAGCTTCACGACCCGCCATCCCGCAGCCTCGAAGTGTCGGCACACGGCTCGGCCGACGAACCCGTTGGCTCCCGTCACAGCGCATGCGAACTGGCTCATGCGGCTCTCCCTTCGGTGGCCTGCCGAGCGACCCGCGCCGCGTTGGCCATTACAGTGTAGGTAAGGTGTTCGCTGGGGAGATCGGAAAAGCAGGCGGAGTCGACCACATGCACACGCCGCATGCCGTGCGGGCGCCCGAGCACGTCCGTCTCGCCGATAGCTGTGGCGGATTTCATCGGCAGACAGCCCGCGAGGTGTGCGCTCGTGCCAATTTTAGGCACCTCCATCAACGGCAGGGCCGTCAGCCAGCCGAAGTCCTGCGCGTGCGCCGAAAGTATCTTGGCAATCGAGCGAACGGAGGAGTTGGTGCGGGGGTTGGGGACGCCAACGCACGAGGCGGCCGGTAGCCCCTCCGATTGGGGGCGGACAACGACTTCGATGCTCCCGGACAACTGCCCGGGCAAATACCCCACCACGACCATCATGCGATCGAAGAGGGATTGCAGGATGCTCTCGTTGATCAGGCGCCCCCACCGAGAACGCAGGATATCGACCATAAACGGATTGAAGCCATAAATCTGTAGATGGATGTTCTCATCGCAGATCTCGGGTCTGTCCATCTCAACGAATATCTGGCTCAAGGCGGACGCCTTGGGCACTGCCCCTGCGCGACAGCGCTTTGAGAGAAACGCGGGAATGGAAAACTGTTGCGTGTCGCTCAGATAGAACGGCCGCCCAAACCATTTGAGCGCGCCTGCGACCAGCCTCAGAGATGTCGTGGCGCCGCAAGCAACGAAGAGACGGTCGCATTCGATGTTTTCCTGGCGCCCACTACCGAGGTGCCGCAAGTGGGCAACCGCCCCGGACACATTATCGTCCAGCCCCTCGGCGATCCAGCCCTCGTGGTGCGTGAAGTCCGGACGAGCCGTCAGGCTGTCGACTACGTACTCTGCGTTGAAGATAGCCCGATAGGCACACCCGTACATGCAAAGGCCGCAGGCTGTGCAGCCTTCGCCGTTAATTGAGTAGCGGCCCCCTATCGCGCTTCGACCGCGACCGAACCGAATACCGGCTTGGCCCAAGTTGTTCCTGTGGTTCAGCAGGTGACCCATCAACTGTATGCCTTGCTCCGATAATGGAGGCGGCTGCGCATCTCCGAAGTTAGGGTAAAGCTCCTCCAAGTCGTCATGGACGACGGGGACGTCCATCAGCTCCGAGACGCGGCGGTAGAACGGAGCCATCTCGCTCTGCGTCACAGGCCAGTTCCGGAAGGAGCGCTCGGTCATCGGCATGACGGTCGCGCCCCACACGGCCGATAGGCCGCCGGAAGCAAGGCTTCGAAAGATGAAAGCGTCTCGGACGTCTAGTGGTAGAAGATGCTCGGACTGGTCGTAGACGTAAGTTGAGCCAAACGGAAGTTTCTTGTCCTTCATATCCTTTGGCAGGCCGCGGCGCGCTTCGCGGATGTGGCCGATGAAGGATTCTCTGTCTCTGAGTCGTAGGAAGTCCTGTTGAATAGATTGGTACTTCGGCGGAAGTCGTTTTCCCGGATCGACCATGACGACGGCGCGACCTGCGTCCAGCAATTCGTTCGCACACGCAACGGCCGCCGGGCCGGAACCAAGTACACAATCCACATACCTTGGGGAAACCCTTTCGTCATAAGAGAGTTTGCCTGCGCTTTTGGTGTCGCTCTGCTCCTCGTGCGTCGGGCTGATCTTCGTGAGTAGGCTTCGGGCTACAGATCGCGACATAAATCTTTCCTTTATGTGTAGCGGCCCGATAACATAAATCACAGGAACCGATGAGCCACTTGCAAAACTCCGCCCCGTAAGGACCAGGATTTCCGACGGAAGATTCGCCAAAGGCCGGGAACCGTGGTGATCTGACCTGTTTCCCATGACCACGTCGGTGTGTGACGGATTTTCCGCCTCTTTTGGCAAGCCGATGGCGGCCTCGCCGCTGGAAGCAGTGGCAAGGGTGGAATGGCGTTCGCGAAGGGCCGCGCTACATAACGAGACGGAGCAGTTGCAAGGCGGTGAAACTGACCACCCCGAACATCAGGTGGCACATCACCTTGGCGGCTCCGCGCACCCGCACGGTCCGGCCGCCATGGTTGTCCTTCAGCCCGCCTTCTGCCATACTAGCCCGTCTTATTCAGGGAATCAGCCCGAATCACGCCAAAAGCGCTTAGGACATAGGAGTCCTACGCGCTATTTTCAGCACGAATTCAGAACGGAAATGCCAGGCGTTGAGGGTTTTCGGAACTCGGCGGTTTCTGGGGGTACAGACCTACAACATCGGCGATCAGGTCGGCTCCGCGCCGTCACTGATCAGTCAGTTCGCTGCGCGGCACTGGCCGCCGCGCGACGAAACGATGGCTTATCGCGCGCAGTTCGTGATCGACAAGCTGGCGGATACGGAACTGTCCGCCGACGGTCCATGGAAACAGCAGGCCGATCTCCTTGAGCAGGCCGCGGACCTAGTTTTCGAGACAATTCGAGCATGCCTTAGGACTCTGCCCGCGGGTTGCCAAACTCGAGGCCTCTGGCTGCTCCACCATCTTCCGCAAGAAGATTAGCGGGAAGATCGCCGACCAGCCTCAACTCAAGCGCCTGGTAAAAACCCTCCACGCCGGTGTCAGCGCATGGGACCGTCTTTGTCCCCGTCGAGAGAACGGCTCATTCAGATTCACAACTGGTTGCGGGTTTCGAGGGGCGCTGTCAGGGGTCCATATAATGACTTAGAAACGATGCGGGACTGGAGCGTGCAATTTGCCGTATATCGCAACGATTTATGCCTCTCCGGGCGGTTT
>JBEKLE010000657.1:0-3304 GCA_050010355.1 Rhodopila sp.
TCCAGGATGACGCTCATGCGGAAGTCGAGCACCCCTTCCAGCCCGACCGCTGACGGTTTCCGGCTGCCAACCGTGGCCGTAACCCGCGGCCGCCCCGGTCGGTTGGCGCGCCAGGTGGCGGGCATGCGCACGACGACACCGGCACTTTCCAGCTCCGGCAGGCTGCGGAGGAAGCGGGACGCTTCGGCCGGCCCCCAGCGCAACGGGTGAAAGATTTCCCCGGCGTCGATCATCGGCCGCAGCCAGTCGCAATGTTCGGCGGCACGCTGCACCGGCAGCAGCAGGGAAAGCAGCTTGGGCCGGTTCGCCGCCCCGGCATACTCGCGCAAGGCCTGACCGAGCGGGACGTGCTGGGCGCGGGCCTGCGCTGAAAGCCGAGCCGTGTAGGTCGCCATGAAGGCGAACGGCTGCTCCGCGTCGCGGCGGTTTTCCGCCAGGTTGAAGTGCACCCGGCCAACCAGGTTCCACGCCGGGTTCAGTCCGTTCAGGAAGCGCTGCAATCCGGTCCCGGATGCGGCCAGCGCGGCGGCGAATGCCCGCGCCGTCGCGTCCCAAAGCGCCAGCAGGACCGCCTCGGTCAGATACTCCGCACCAGCCATCATCGGCGCCGTCAGCACCAGGGAGGCCAGTTCCCCCGCATCGAGGGGCGCGACGGCTGGAAGTTTGGCGTCCTCCTCGTCGCGGCCGGCTGCGCTATGGCACAGGGCGCTGATGTAGCGGGTGGCGAATGCACGCCACCAGACGAACACCGGCGGCAAAGCCTGCCCGACCTCGACAGCGCCCAGGTGAACCAGCCCGTACGCCGCACTCTGGGCAAACGCCTCGGTCAGGCGGCGATGCACCTGGGTGTCGATGTCAGGAGCATCGTCCTGCTCCTCGGCAACCAGGTGGCCGTGGGGCGTCAGGCGTAATCCGAATCGGGCCATTTCCGAATATTACGCCGGATATTGGCCGGTCGTCTCGCCCCGAGTTGCATCGCCCCGAGTTGCATCGCCCCGAGGTGCATTGCCCCCGGTCGCCGTCGCGAGGCGCCCAAGGCGGACCCCGCCCCCGGGCCGGGCCGATGGAACGTCTGTCCGGGAGCCGCCCCCTGCGTCTGCACCTGGAGAAGGTACAGTGACTGGCTGGCGCACATGAACAGCATGTTCCGCTTTGGACCGCCGAACGTGAGGTTGGCGCAGACCTCGGGCAGCCGTATGCGCCCAAGCAGTTTCCCTGCCGGCGTGAGCACCAGAACGCCGGAGTAGCCAAGCACCGCGCTGGAACTGAGCCAGAGGTTACCGGACACATCCGGTGGGAGCACGATGGTACAATGACCGTCATCGCCGATCGGTTCGACGGCAAGCCCCTGTGCTCGCCCAACGATCTGGTGGCGCATCCCGACGGCAGCATCTGGTTCACCGATCCGCCGTACGGCGACACGCTGTCAGAGGGCCATCCCGACGATGCCGGCGGCCCGACCAACGCGGACGGCGTGCTCAACCCGCGTATCGGCGGACCCGATGCCGGCGTGATTGGCGGCAAGAAGCGCGAGCTGCCCAACAGCGTGTATCGCTGGGACCCGTCCGGACGTCTGGACGTCGTGGTTACCGAGGATCAGCTTCCCGATCCGAACGGCATCTGCTTTTCGCCCGACTACAAGACGCTCTATGTCATCAGCACCGGAAAAGGGCTGGGCGACACCGGTCCGGGCGGTGATGGCAACGTGTTCGCTTTCGACGTGCAGGGCACCAGACTGGCTGGCATGCGCCGCTTCACCGACATGGCGGTCGACGGGGTCAAATGCGACCCCGATGGCATGCGGGCGGATGACACGGCGATTGAAATCCTGGGTTGAAAGCTGCCGCCCCTGGAAGTCGAACGCGTTGCCGTTGCTGTTGCACGACGGATCGCGGAATCGGGTGACCTGGCCGGTTTCCCAGATATAGCGGTACTGGATGTTCGCCTGGACGTCGCTGAAGACCATGTACTGACCCTCGCTGGACCACGCCGGACCTTCCGCCCACTTGAAGCCGGTCCAGACGCGGCGGACCGCGGTAATGCCCAGCAGGTACTGGTTGAACGCCGGATCGACGACGATGATGTCGGGATCGGGATAGATGTCCGGCGGGGCGCCTCGGCCCCACTGCCGGGGCGGGTTCGTGATGACACTTGGCGGCGTGCCAATGGTATCGGAGCCAGGCTGCGCCCCGGCCCCGAAAGCCGTCACGATGCCGGCGCCGGCGATGATCCCGCGGCGTGACAGGCCGCGCGCTTGCGTTTGTGGCGACCCCAGGATATCGCGAACGCCGGCCCGGTCGGAACAACACATCGTTGCCTATGCTCGCGGCTGGCACGCGCTAGAGCAACATCACCCTGACTGGAGTAGTCGGGGTGATAAAGTTGCTCGTCCAAACAAATAAATCGAGCGCGGTGACTGTTTCCAGCCAGCCTGCAAGCGCTCTAGTTTCGCTCAGCGATCCACCGGAGGACCCAAGTCCATGCCGATCCCCCAGACGATGACCTATGTCCATGCAAACGGCGCCGGAGGGCCAGAGGTGCTCAGCCTCGCCACCGGCCCGGTTCCGGCGCCGAAGCCGGACGAGGTGCTGATCCGTGTCCACGCTGCCGGGGTGAACCGGCCCGACGTCGCGCAACGCCAGGGCTCCTATCCGCCGCCGCCCGGGGCCAGCCCGATCCTCGGCCTCGAAGTCGCCGGTGAGGTTGTCGCCATGGGCGATCAGGTGACGACACTCGCGGCTGGCAACCGGGTTTGCGCGCTGACCAATGGTGGCGGATATGCCGAATACTGCACCGCGCCGGCCTCGCAGTGTCTGCCCTGGCCGACCGGCTATGACGCGATCCGCGCCGGTGCGCTGCCGGAAACCGCGTTCACAGTCTGGGCGAACCTGTTCCAGATCGGCCGGCTGACAAAGGGCCAGACGGCCCTGGTCCATGGCGGCACCAGCGGGATCGGCGTCACCGCCATCCAGCTCGCGAAGGAATTCGGCGCCCGCATCTTCGCCACCGCCGGATCCGACGACAAATGCGCCGCCTGCCTGCGGCTGGGTGCCGACGCCGCGATCAACTACCGGACCCAGGATTTTGCCGCCGAGGTGAAGACCCTGACCGAGGGACGCGGCGTCAATGTCATCCTCGATATGGTCGGAGCCCCTTACATGACGCGCAACGTCCGCAGCCTGGGGCTGGAGGGGCGTCTGGTCATGATCGCCTTCCTGCAAGGATCGAAAGTGCAGGATTTCGACTTCGTACCCATCCTGGCGCGCCGGCTGACGATCACCGGTTCGACCATGCGGCCGCGCAC
>JBEKLE010000658.1:0-3301 GCA_050010355.1 Rhodopila sp.
CAGACGACTTCGGCCTTGATGCGTCCCCACCGGCCCGATTGCGCCAGGACGGCACGCAGCGCGTCCGGCACGCCGAAGCGGACGGAGCTGCCGTCCGGCTCGGCATCGGCGGACGTGATGAAGGCATCGAACAGGTGGGTCTGCAGCACCATGTCGCGGGCCGTGACGGCATCCCGATACGAGACGTTCACCTGCACCGACAGCAGCCGCGAGAGGCTTTCCCGCAGCCGGTCATTGCTTTCGTGGGCGGATGGCCGCAGGGCGGCCATGGAGACCTCCCAGGTCGCCCCGGGGGTCGCCAGCCGGCCGCTTTCGTGGGCGTGCTGGAACAGGGCGTTCAACAGGGCCCGGTCCGAGGCTTGCAGGGCGTGCGCGCCGGTAATCTCGATCAGCTCCCCGGCCTTGGGAAACCCCGCGTGATTGGCCTTTTGCGCCACGGTCAGGGCCATGAAACCCAACGTGAGTTGTGGACAAGATCGCTCACAATGGCGGAATGTGAGGTATTATGCAACCTTCCTCACATTTGCTCTTCCGACGCTCCTGACGTGCCCGGTTATCCACAACCCGGTACGCCCGCTTTCTCACATCTGACCGCCCGACGTACGCCCACTTTCTCACAATAACCCGCCCGCTTTCTCACAATAGTACGCCCGCTTTCTCACAATAACCCGCCCGTTTACTCACATTTCAGGCACTTAAACCACTGATTTTACTAACGAAAATCGAGCCTAATTTAAGAAATTAAGAAGAAGTTGAACTTAAGGCTGTGTATAGGTCGGAAACCGGTCTCCGACCCCTCCGCCCGTTTACTCACATTTCAGCCCGAGCCAGGCTCAGGCCGGTAGCCGGCGCTTGCCCACAGTCCGCAAGCAAGGTGGCTGTGGCTCGATAAGGAGAGCAGGCTATCGGAGCGTGCGTTGTGCGCCGATCAACACGGCAATGGCACACTCCGCTGAGAGTCGTAATAGCGTTAAGGTTTCGCACGGTCGCTTATGGGGTCATCACACGATCTGTTCGAAATCGTACGCTAAGCCGGAAGGGACGGAGAGCCATAACCGCCCTCCGTGCTTCCGGCGGCATCAGATCAGCATAAGCCGATCAACGAGCCGCTTGCGCGGGTTATCGGCCTTTGATGATCCTTGCCAGATCGGGATTAGCGGCAACGTAAGCGCGCATAACGCTCGCCCGATTCGATCGCGCCTTGCGCTGCCGGTCCAGCTGCGCCTGCTTGAACCCTTGGAAATGTCGATGCGCTTGCTGCTCCCGAAACGGCCGGTCGCGCTCCCAGGCTTCCCGTTGCTCACGGTCGAGGCGTTCGCGTTCAAGGTCAGGGGGTTCGTGGTCGGGGGGTTCATGCTCGCGGTTGCGGTCCGACTTCTCGACTCCCTTGGGTTGCCTGGCCTTGGTCAGGGTCCGGCCGCCCACATCGCGCGGCGGCGCACCCGGGGGCTGCCAGTTTGCTCTCATTTCTGCTTGGTATTCGCCACACGGCCTCGGCGGTCCAGCCGGCTTTGTTAGCGGTGTGCCGCCAGCAAAACCGCCATCCATCCATGTGAGGTTGCCATATGTAGTGGTCATCGTACCTCCGGATCAACATTCGGCAGCGCCGACATGGTGCTGCGGACCAAGAAGCGCTTGAGCGGGCTGAGTTTGCTGTTTCAATATAACTGTCGGAAATACCTTTCTGTTTTCATATTGATCGCGGTCTAATATGCGCCCTCGTTTATCGGTTCTCAGGGCACTGCGGGACGATGGCGATGGAGGGTGCGCCAAAGGTGGCAGACCGAGGTTCCAGTTAGGACACGACAGCGTTACGCCGACAGGCTGCTCTTCAGAAGTGCAACCTGTTCGGCCGAAAGCTCGCCCTGTTTATGGGCGTGGATGACCATGTCGACCAAGATGTCGAACGGCAATTCGGGGCAGCCGCGTGAGATTTTGCCGCTGGCATCACGATACGCATACTTGATGGACCGGCTCTGGTAAGAGCCATCGTCCCACGACGCCCAGCCAATTCGAAGATCGCCGTCACCATAGGGTGTCACGTGCGTCGGAATCATACAGCCCCCATACTACTAGAGCACAGATAGCATAGTATGGAGGTAGTGTCAAGGCTTGATGAGCACGGTCGCCTCCTTGGAGCGAAACTGCCGGCGCGTGGACGCGGCGACAGCATGGGGTCCGTCCCCACCTGGTGCGGTGTGACCGTCCCACCGGACCGGCCGCCCCATGCGGGCGTCTCCCGGCGTGATGCTGCGGCCCCGCCGGGATCGGCCTGGCGCGGCGCGATTGCCGCCGCCCGCCCGCGTTATCTTCACTAACATACCAAGTCTGTAACCAATACGCAACGACTCCGCAACAATCCGTCACTCACCCTAACAATTTACCATAACACAGATTATGCGGCTGGTTTAGTGGGGCTGGTGTTCGTGGTTGGTTCCGTGGCGGGCCGGGCGGGCGTCACCTTCCGCTGCCAGACCGGCCCGGTCCTCGCAGTACCCCCGCGTCAGTCCTACAGCCTTATGCCGGTTTTCTGTTCCGCTCGGCCGCACAGGCCGTAAGACGGTTCAGCAATTCATGGACCCACTTTGGCAACCCTGTGGAGTTCCTTGGTTTGTGGGTTGGGGTGGTGGCGCAGATTGCGTCGGCACATATCCCTGCTTTTCAGATCCAGTGTATACAGTTGAATTTTGGGTTCCCGTATAAGCATTATTATTATTATTTGGACTTGGTCCCACCCCCTGATTTGTCATCCGCCCGGTCCCTTGAGCGACAGCGGAAGGGCAAGGCAAAATCAGAGCTAGAGAAGCGAAACCCATTGCTATGCCAGCGAGCTTACCAGGCAATCTACTTGACATTGGAATCTCCTAATCAGGCGTCGGGTACAAGCGCCGACGCCATCGTTACTACCTCAGATACCAAATTAAAGATATATTATGCGGCTTAGATAATAGGGCTGTGCTTAACCCTCGATTGCAGCTTGGTTCGGCTTCTCGCGACGGCGCCCCGGCGGCGGCAACCCCTTGGCCTGGCGGATCGCCAGCCGGACCATGCTCAACGCATCTTTCGCGAGCTGCGGCGGCACTGTGACGGTCGCATCACCGGCCAGGGCGCGGGCAGCCTCCATCACTTGCGCCAGCTCGCCGAGATTGACTGTCGGCTGCGGCCGGGACATGGCAACGGGGCTGCCGG
Organism: Rhodopila sp.; assembly: GCA_050010355.1. Lineage (GTDB taxonomy): Bacteria > Pseudomonadota > Alphaproteobacteria > Acetobacterales > Acetobacteraceae > Rhodopila. The sequence continues at coordinate 3,190 of JBEKLE010000658.1, forward strand.
CGTCCTCCCACTCGGCAACGCGCCGCTCAAGCCATTGTCCGACCGTCAGGCCCTCCCGCCTGGCCGCGTTCGTCACCGCGTCGCGGGTCGCCTTCGCCACGGCTTTGATGGT
>JBEKLE010000659.1:0-3299 GCA_050010355.1 Rhodopila sp.
ATAATCAGGAGCCTCTTGGTCAAGATGATCATTAAGAGCGTGCAGCGATACGCCGGCGTCCCCCTCTGTGTCATGGCGCAGCCGTTCTCATTGCCACCCGTAAGCGCCCCAGGAACTCACATATGGACTGGCGATCCCGGGATGGCGAGCGTCAAAGTCCACCGGCCGAGCAAGGTTACCTTCTATGAGCCATCCGATGAGCGTCCGCCTGAACGATGCCACGATCGCGCGCCTCGGCAGGCACGCGCAGCGCATGCACCTGGCCCCTCGCACTCTGGCACAACGTTACGTGGAAGAAGGGCTGAGGATGGATGAGCACCCGCTCATCCGGTTCGCCGACGGACCAGCAGGCCGACGCGCCAGGTTGACGGGAACCGGCAAAGACGTGTGGGAGATTATTGCGGCGGTACACGACAACGACGGTGACGCCGCCGAAACGGCACGCTACCTGGAGCTGCCGCTGGGTCTCGTACAGGCCGCCATCAGCTACTACGGCGCCTACCGGGACGAGGTCGATCAATGGATCGACGCCAATGAGCAGCAGGTAGCCGAAGCACATGCCGCCTGGTCCGCCGGCCAGGATGCCGTCAGGCAGTGAGGCTGCTACTGGATGAGATGCTGTCTCCGGCCATCGCGCGCGAGCTTCGCGACCGCGGGCACGATGTCTTGGCCATAGCAGAACATCCAGGCTGGGCAGCACTCTCAGATCCCGAGGTCTTGGCCGTGGCCCGGACTGAGCGCAGAGCGGTCGTCACCTATAACTTGCGTGACTACCGGCCGCTGCATTCTGACGCTATTACGCCGGGCGGTCCGGGACACTTCGGGATGGTCTTCATGCCAGGCAGTTACCGGCGCACCAAGGCAGATACCGGGCGAATCATCTCCGCGTTTGAGGCAAAGCTCAAGGAATACCCGGGGGATGAGGATCTAGAGAATGGCGAGTGCTGGCTGTTAGTCACCACCGGGATGAGCAACCGCTCCGGGCCGGGCTTCAGCCGGCGAGGTCGTTTGGCATGTCGAGTTGTTCGCGCAGCCAGGCGGTGTCGACGCCGGTCTTGCCACCGGCGGCGAGCAGGTCGGCTTCGTACTCGAACTGGCGCAGCATCGCCTCCAGGTAGGGGCGTTCCCGGCCGCGAGCGGCCTGCCTGGGCGTCCGGCCGGACAGCGCGGGAACCTTCTCATCGAGCCAGAACTTCTCCCAGCCTTCGGCCGCGGCCGCGGCGCCGCCCTGGGAGGCACGCTGCCCGCCCGCCCAGGCGACGTCCTGCGCCGGGTCGATCCGCTTCTCCGAGGTAACCACCGGCTCGGCGCCCACCTTACGGAGTATGTCGACAAGCCGGGTCAGTCGCTTCTGGGAGTTCACCTCGACGGTGATCTCGCGGCTGCGGACCCGCAGCACACCCCGCACCCAGCGCTGCGGACCGTCGGGCTCCGCGACGTCCTGGCCCTGGTCGCGCAACTGCGCGATGGCCTCAGCCATCATCGCCTCGCGCTGGCCGTCGGGGATCAGCGCGCCCCACCAGGTGAGGATGTGCGGCTCGTCGGTGTCGAGATCGAAATCGGGGCGTTCGGCCAGCTTGGCGGGCGTACCCTCCTGCACCGCGATCGTCGCGGTGATCAGGCACATGGGGTCGCCGTCGGTGTTGGCGATCGCCGGCGGCGTGGCCCGGTAACCATGCACGTCCGCGGCAATGCGGGTGATCAGCGCACCGGTTACCTTCCCGATCAGGCTCGCCGCCGCCGATACCGGCTCCTGGTCATCGGCGTACACCCCGTGCGGCTCGGCATACCCGAACGGAATGGAAGTGGGCGGGACCTCAGGTTCCCCCGCGATCGCCTGAACCATCGCCAGTGCCGCTTCATTGATGAACTCCGCGGCCGCATCCGCCTCGGCCGGACTGAGCCTGACTCCCACCCCCGTGCTGCGCCAGATCCCGTCGACCGGGACCACGCCGCCTAGCCACACCGTCCACCGCGGCAGGCCGGCCGTCGCCTCCGCCGGGAACTCGACGTACCGCTCGCTGCCGGAGACGATATCGGTGCACCACAGTCCCGGTGCCGGGACCGGCTCGGCTATCCGCCACAGGCCATAGCGGATGTGCTCGTGCCAGGCCAGGGCCCTGGCCGCCAGCGCCGCCGGCGCCGACGGGTCGGCCGCGAACGCCCGCAGCGGGTTGCCCACGGAATCGTCCTCGGCTAGCAGGTCCCCGACGTCGTCCGACAACTCGACATCGGCGGCACCGGGATCCACGGTGAGCAACGCCACTTCCTCGGCCAACGCGCCGAACGCCACCCGGTCCTCCGGCGACCAGTCGAGGTCATCGGTCACCGACAGCTCCTCCATCACCCGCGCCCGGACCGCCTCACCGAGCTCGGTGCCGTCCAGGAAGGCACTGACGGCGTCCCGCAGCGCGATGAGGCCGGTGCGGTCGGCGAACCGGTGTACCGCGGCGCGTTCCCGGCCGGCGGATTCTTCCGCGTTCGCTAGGGCGTAGGCCCGCTCGATAGCCGCGCCATACAACTCGACGGCGAAGTCATCGTCCGGCACCTCGGTCAGCATCGGTTCGAGCAGCTCCACGGCGTCGGCGGCATGCCCGCTTACGCTGATGAAATTGATAATCTCCAGCCTGACGTCCGGATCGCCTGCCTCATCCGCGGCCAGCGCCCGGTCGATGAGACCCCGCTCCTCCTCCGCGTCCCCGGCGGCACCCGCCACGGCGGCCGCGAACGTCAACACGGTCAGCGAGGCCGCGTCCTGGTCAGCCTGCATCAGCCTGGCGGTCCCCTGGAGACGTTCCAGCGATGAGCCCTCCCGTCGCAGCGCCGACACCAGCCAGCCCGCGACCGGCATCCCTTGGAAATGCTCGGCCAGCAGCACGGCCAGGTCGGCCACTGGCGTTTCGGGATCATAGATGCGCTTGAGGCGCGCCTGAATGGTATGGATCCGCGCGGCCGCGGTCCGCCGCCGCCGCGCCTCTGCCTGCTTAGCCGATGCCTTGGCGCGGTTCTGCTTCTTGCGGCGGTTGCTGGCCATGATGGCTCCCGATGCTACCGCGCCAGGAACCCCCGGTCGTTCTGGACGCAGCTACGTGGGAATCCGCGTTAGGGCCTCGCGTCCCTGGCCGCTCACCCGTCGTACTCGCCCCAGCTGCTAATCACGACGCCAGGCCGCAGGGCGACCAGGCGGAGCAGCCCCGCGAACGACCCGGAGGAGGTCCACACGGGCTGTTCCGGGAGTAGCCCGGCGAGCGCGGCCCCTAGAAGTCGGGGGGCGAATCGGACCGTCAACGGTGGTACCG
>JBEKLE010000660.1:0-3290 GCA_050010355.1 Rhodopila sp.
GCATCCTCTGCCAGCAGCAGCCGGTCGTTCAGCAGCACCTGCGTCACCGCTCGCACCGCATCGGCGTAAGACGTCCCGGGATACCGCTCCGCCAGCGACGCCCGCGGATCGGCCCCTCGTTCGGCCTCCGTTGCCGCAAACGCCAGGAACGTCCCGTCACGGTCGGCAAGTTCGCCGTCCGGATACGGCGCCCGATACAGACTCCACCCCATGAACGTCCCCCGCGGCACAGCGATATCCGGCAGCCGTATCCCGGCCCGCTCATTCCCGTCGGCATCCACCTGAGGCACCAGCGCGACGTACGCCCGATCCGCCGGCGCGGGATCGGTCCAGTCGCTCAGCGGTGCCACATCGTTCGCCGCACGAGGACGAACCAGCCCCGGAACCGCCGGGTAAGCGACGTCTTCCGCCGCCACCAGAGTCCCGTCATCGATCCGCGGCACCCGGCTGTCCGGCGGCGTCCTCCCCGTCGCTACCCACTCGTCCAACGCGACCAACAGCGCCCGGATCGCCGGCATCGGGTCGTGCCAGTTACGCGGATGAATGCACGGCCCGTTGTCCCGAGGCATCCCCGCCTTGCCGCCGTGCTGCGTCCCCGGCAGCAGAAACGTCCGGACGTTCGCCGGCAGAGCGACATCCCGCTTCCCCAGCGGATCGGTGTGCAGCAGCGAGGCGCCCTTCTGCCAGTATTCCGTCGAGGTGTTCGTCTCGATCAGATTCGGATCGGTGCCGTCGCCACGCAGCAGCGCGCCGCTGCGGCCGGTCACCGGATCATCCATCGCGGCGGCGGAATGCGGAAACGCCACCTCGGGGAAGTCATGATCCTCATGCCACGTCCGCGTCCGGAACGGCTGGCCGAACGGCGTATTGTGAAACAGCCGGCCAATCCCGGCGACATGGGTGAACACGCCGTCGAACACGCGGCGCCCATCCTCATCGCCGTTGAATCCCTGGGCGATATGATCACGCAAGTAACGACCAGCCTGGGAAATCCCGAAAGCCAGTGTGTATTCGATCGGCCGGCCCAGCAGATCCGCCCCCTTATGCCGCAGATAGCTGACGATATCCCGCGTCGCCGCAAACCCGATCCCCACCACCCGAGGCTTCGTCGCCAGATACCGAACTTCGTAGATCGAACCCGTCTCGATCGCCACGACCGGCCGCACCGTGCGGCTGTCCACTGTCTCGCTCGGCACCGAAACCCGTGGCGAGGTCTGCGTCCGTCGCACGGTCACGCTCGCGGGCCCAACCGCTTCGTATGCCAGCCTGAATGTTTCGTGCACACCAAGCCGCGTCCCAGAAACGAATTCTTCGCGGATGGCTCGCGTCACGTTCTCGATAACCGGCACATCCAGCGACAACCCGGTGGTCTTTGGCGCGCCCGGATCCCACCCGGTCCACAGCAGGGAGAATCCCAGTCGCAGGGGCAGCGCATTGCCCAGATCGTCCGCCGTCGCCGGTTGGTTGCCCGCGGCACCGGCGCACAGATTGGCAAACAGCATGATCCGGCCGCGGTTGTTCACCTCATACAGCAAACGCCCGTTGCCCTTCGACGCATCTGTCGGCCGCAGCAGCACGAAGTCGCTGCGGTATTCCACCAGGCCGTCGGCGTTGCGCGGTGCCTTGTCCAGCAGCGCGATTCCCCGGTTGCGCGGATGCGCCGGGTCCAGCGCCCCGGACGCAACACCGTCGATCCGTTCATAAGCGGCCGCCGCGCCGAACGATGCGCCCCCAACGAAGGCCGAACGCTTGTTGATCTCAATACCAATGATCATGGCCAGTGCAACTCCGCTTCGCTACGCTCCTGCAAGGCCTCTCGCGTCATGTTCTCAACCATGTCCAATACCAGGAACCCGCGCGGCGTAACCTCCAGGACCGCCAGATCCGTATACACACGGCGCACCACACCCTTGGCCGTCAGCGGGTACGAGCACGTCCGCCGGATGCGCGAGCCGCCGTGGCTCTTGGTGATGTGCTCCATAGCCACCCACAAACGTTTCGCTCCGATCGCCAGGTCCATCGCCCCGCCGACCTGCTTGACGACCTCGTCGGGGGAGCGTGCCCAGTTGGCGATGTCGCCGTTCTGCGACACCTCGAACGCACCCAGCACGCAAAGGTCCAGATGACCACCGCGGGCAATCGCGAAGCTGTCGGCGTGGTGGACGTATGACCCACCCGTCCGCAAAGTGATATGTTGCGTTCCGGCATTGACAAGATAGGGATTGATCCTGTCGGGGGCAGGAGCCGGGCCGGTGCCGATCACACCGTTCTCAGAATGAAAAATCACCTCGCGGTCGATCGGCACATAATCCGACACCCCGGTCGGGATGCCGATGCCCAGATTGACCAACCAGCCTTCCGGAATGTCCTGAGCGATCCGGGCGGCGATGCCGGCGCGGTCCAGCGGACGGAATGTCATGACAGTCTCCTCATGCTGGCACATGTACGACGCGGTGCACGAAGACACCGGGCGTATGGACGTTGGCCGGCGGAATATCACCGAGTGCAACGACATGGCGGGTCTGCACGATGGTCAGCGCCGCCGCCATTGCCATAACCGGGTTAAAGTTCCGCGCACTCTCGCGGTGCGTCAGGTTGCCCCAGCGATCAGCCTCCCACGCATCCACCAGCGCGACATCGCCGGGCAGGGGATACTCGAGCAGGCAGTTGCGGCCGTTGATGACCCGGGTCTCCCGGCCCTCGGCCAGCAGCGTGTCCGCACCGGTCGGCGTGTAGAACGCCTGAATCCCCGCTCCGGCCGCCCGTATTCGCTCCGCCAGCGTGCCTTGGGGGACGATCTCCACCTCCAGTTTGCCAGCACCCAGCAGGCGCCCGGCGACGCTGTCCGGACGGACAAAGCTGCAGATCAGCTTGCTGACGTGACCGGACGCCAGGATGGCGGCAACCGGCCCGGTCTCCCGCCCGCCCGAGTTCGCCACCAGGGTCAGGTTGCGTGCCCGTTGCGCGATCAGGCCCTCCACCAGCGTTTCCGGCATGCCGTTGCCGAAGCCGGCCAACAGGATCACGGCACCGTCCTCGATGCCGGCCAGCGCGGCCGCCAGATCGGGCACGAATTTATCGATCATGCGAAGTTGCTTCCTTGGACCCTGGACACGGCTATGCAGGATCTCGTGGGCCACGTCCAGGTTGGGTCTGTCAGACCCCGACAAGAGGGCCTAATGGATTGTCCGGGTCTGGCCAGGCTGGTATGTTTCGTCGCCGCCGGAGCGGTTTCCTGGGGTAAGGATGCTTAAACCTCAGAGGTACAATTCTACGGCTCTGCGAAGCCA
>JBEKLE010000661.1:0-3288 GCA_050010355.1 Rhodopila sp.
CGAGAATCTGCCCCAGATCGCTCGGAGAAAGTTGATGCGGGACAATCCTTGTTCCCTCAGGCTCACGAAGCACAATCGGCTTGGCGATGCCGCAGGAGGCAGGGAATGCACGTGGTAACCGCACATGGCAGTGTCGTCGGGGTCGACGACGCGGCTAGTCTGATTCAGGTCGTCTATGAGAGGAACCAGAAGTCGAATTTGGTCGACATCAATGACTCCGGTGAAGACCAAATATTCGAATCCGGCCCTCTGCTTGGCTTTAAGCTGTTGCACGCGAAGGATGGTGTCCATTTTGCGATGGAGAGCAATTTTCTCAGTGCTGAACCGGGTAACAGAAAACTGGTAACCAATAGACAGGTCGCCGATGCCTGGGAAACCTTCTTCCTGGTCTCGGAAGCTGACCTGGAAAGAAGCCCCGGACCGCCGAAATCGGCCGCAGTCGAAGTCCTGCAGTTTGGCATGAAAGTATCTGAGCTCATTGCAGCCGGCAAGCCCGTCAAAATCAATTGCGGAAGCGGTCCCGTACCGCGCCGCGGGTATCTTAATCTGGACATTGAGATGATGGCTCCGGAGTTCGCCACCCGCTATCCAGACGAGTACTTCATATTTCCGTTCGCGGATATGCCATGGGGAATCTCCGACAACTGTGTCGACTATATATTCCACGAGGATTTCATTGAGCACATCACCCAGCTTCAGCAAATCCAGTTCCTGTCAGAGACCTGGCGTATACTGAGACCCGGGTGCTATCATAGGGTCAATACACCCAACCTCATTGCCGCCATGAGAAGGCATTCGGACTTCAAGGCGGGCTTTAAGGGTGTCTATACGGGTGAGGCCCGATGGGGACATATCGCGATCTTTTCAGCGACATCGCTTAAGGAAATCGCTGAACTGGTTGGCTACAGAGAAGTCATCTTCACCACAAGAAACCACGGGGTTTCCCCGTTTGCGGAGGCCGACTGGCGGCCTTGGTCGGATCGGGACGAAATTGTCGGGAACATCTACGCGGACCTTCAGAAATAGACCGGTCGCAACGATCTGTGACGGCGCCTAACGTCACCGATCGCCGCGTGCTTGTGCCATGCTTTCGGTTCGCATGATGCCTGAAGCGATTAACCAATTCTTAACCTTTCAGCCTTATCGCAGAATTATCTGGCTGCTCATTCGGCTACAGGACATGTGCTATGGCCCCAACCGATGACTTTCTGACTTCAACCCTGAGACTGCGTAACAAATACCTGAATCTCCTGGAAGCCTCACTGACCGGAACCCTGATCCGGGACGCACCGCTAAGTTCTGCATCCGGATACGATCCCACCCGCTATCTGGGCGTCGATTGGCCGAGCCTGGCGCAAACCATGATCGGCACGGCACGAATGCGCAAATCTGCGGCAACTGTGCTAATCCGTTATCATAAATGAAATTCCCGGTGACTTCATCGAGACCGGCGTCTGGGCGGGGCGGTGCTTGCATCTACATGCGTGGGAAACTCGATACGCTCGGCGATGCCCACCGTCGCGTGTTCGTTGCAGACAGCTTCAAAGGACTTCCGCCCCCCAGCCCCAAGGCGTATGTCGCCGACACCGGTGACATCCATCATAAGTTTGGGGCGCTCGCCATTTCCCGGCAGGACGTCGAAGAGAACTTCCGGCGTTACGGGCTGCTGGACGAGCGGGTCGTGTTCCTGGAAGGCTGGTTTAAAGACACGCTTCCGACCGCACCGATCGCGAAAATCTCGATACTGCGGCTCGATGGTGACATGTACGAGTCCACGATCCAGGCTCTCGACGCACTGTACCAGAAAGTGTCAAGAGGTGGCGCCGTCATAGTGGACGATTATTTCCTTAGACCTTGCGCACAGGCGGTGAATGAATTTCGTACACGCTGGGGCGTTACATCGCCACTACTGCCGATCGATCCCAGCGCGGTGTGGTGGCTTGTCGATCACGAACCCAAAGGCCAGTGAACGACCGGCAATCAAGCTGACTGCTGCCGGATGAGCCGGAACCGCGGTCATTGCTTCCGGCATCCTCTGAGCGAACGACACGATACTGCACTGACGGAGCCGCCGCTGGTGGGCGCTCCGGCCCGATGGGAATTTTAGCTTAATGACGGTAGGGATCACGTCCATCCAGCAGAACCGGCGCCCATGGATCATCGAGTGGATCGCATTCCACCTGATGGTCGGGTTCGGCAAGATCATTATATATTCGCACAATTCATCCGACGGCACGGACGAGGTCGTGGCGAGGCTCGCTGCGCGTTATCCAATCGTCGGCTATCGGCTCGGCGATGTCGAGAAGCCACAATTGGCCGCCTACAGGCATTCCTGGGACAACCATGGCAACAGCATTGACTGGATGGCGTTCATCGACGGGGACGAGTTCCTGTTCCCGACGCGGGCAAACACCGTCGCCGGTGCGCTGGCCTCGTTCGACAGCACATCGTTGTCCGCATTAGCCGTCTACTGGAAGATTTACGGCAGCAATGGGCACGTGGACGATCCAGGCGGCCTGCTGGTGGAGAAATTCCCGCGCCACAGCAGCGACGATCACGATGACAACAGGCACGTGAAGTCCATCGTCCGGGGCGGGGAACGGATCGACGGCTACACGTCGCACGTATTTCAGACGCAGCGAGGCACATTCGACGAAAACATGCGCGAAGTTGTTTTCGGGAAGACCGGCTATGCGCCGACCTACGTGCATTTCCGGATCAACCATTACCTCTGCCAGAGTTGGGAATTCTTTAAGAAATACAAACAGAATAGCGGCGCCCCGGATGTAAACCCGTTAATGGTTCGTCCCGACTCATGGTTCCATAGAGTGGACCGGAACGAGTGTGACGACGGGGTCTCCCACAATTTTCTGCTCCGGCTCAAGCTCAAGGTCGCGGAACTCGAAGCGTTCCTCAAGCAGTAGTTCGCCCATCTAGCGTCATTGCGGGAACAGAGCGAAATTGCAAGCCTCCCCGACTGGATAATTGCAAGACGGATTTCGACAGAGGCTGGGTATACCCGCCTCAGGTCAGAACCCGGGGGCCGGAGCCGCTGACCGCCGAGCAGCGGCGCGACCTGCTGGAGATCGTCGAGGACCGCTACAATTGCGGCTCGCTGATCATCACCAGCCAGGTGCCGGTCGATCGCTGGTACGAGATCGTAGGTGACTCGAAGACTTCATGATTCCTCTCCCTGTGAACGGCTTGTGCGTCGTACGCGAGTTCTGAGTTCGACGGCCTGCTCCGGCGACAAAGAAATTTGCCATGGCATACCCTTCGCCAGTTGCT
>JBEKLE010000662.1:0-3749 GCA_050010355.1 Rhodopila sp.
CGAAGCCGCACCGGCCGCGGACCGCCCCGTTCACCCCGCCAACATTCTGCTGAACCTCATCGCCATCCTCCTCGCTCCGATGTTCCTCGGAGCCTCCGGCGGCGACATCGCCTTCGCCCGCACGGCGGCAATAGAAACGGTCAACGCCTACCGAACCCGCAACCAGGCAGACCTGATCGCGGTCGCGCAGATCATCGCTTTTGGCCTCGCGGCACTTGGATCCCTCAGCCTGTCGATGGTCGATGACATCTCCCTGTCGATGACCCTCCGCCTCCGCAACAACGCCAACGCCCTGAGCCGCTCCGCCGAACAGAACCGCCGAGCCATCAGGGAAAGCCGATCCGAGACGGCGGACATCCCCAGCCTCCCGTCGACGCCGACTGCGAAGCCGCCGTGATCGCCAGCGTCGCAGACTCACAAAAACGGGTCGCGGACTCACAAAAAACAGGTTGCAGCCTCACAACAACAGGCCGCAGCTTCACAACAACAGCCCGCGGACTCACAAACACGGGCTACAGTACCACCGGCAATCCCCGCCGCCGACATGACCGATCGCGAAAAGAACGCGCTATGGGCCGCCGCGATGGCCGAAGTGGCGCAGGAATTCACCGCCAGCCTCCCCCACCTTCCCGCCGCCGCCAACCACCTGCTATCCGGCCTCCCCGTGCCGGCACCCCGGCCATAGCCGGAAAAACCGACCAACACGGGGACGCAGCAAAACCCTAATAGTCAGCGGCATTCGGATCGAACTCCAACACCGTATCCCCCGGATGAACCGACGAATCGCCCGCGTAGATATCGCGATCCTTGGTCTCCGGAACGAACAGCAGCCCGATGATCGCCGTCGCCCCCGCAATAACGACCGGGTACCACAACCCAAAATAAATACTGCCGTTCTGCGCATTCATCGCGAACATCGAGGCCGGCAGCAATCCGCCGAACCACCCGTTGCCGATATGATAGGGCAGCGACATCGAGGTGTAGCGGATCCGCGTCGGGAACAACTCGACCAGCGCCGCGGCCATCGGACCATAGACCATGGTCACCAGCACCATCAGGAAACACAGGATCAGCACGATGGTGAACGGCTGCGGCCGGAAGATGTCCCAAGGGTTGGAGATCTTCACCACCGACGGATTGGACGCCGCCGGATACCCCACCGCCGTCAGTGTCGACGCCAGGTCCGAGGCAAAGCTCTTTGCCTTCGGGTCCAGCGTCTTGTCGCCGATCCTGACCGTGGCCGCCGTCCCCGCCGCCACATCCTGCTGCGAATACGTCACCGAGGCTCGGGCCAGCGCCCCCTTTGCGACGTCGCAACTGTTGATGAACTTGGACAACCCGGTCGGATTGAACTGGAACGAGCAATCCGCTGGGTCGGCCACCACCACGACCTGCACGGCCTCCTGCGCCTTGGTCAGCGCCGGATTGGCGGTTTCAGCCATGTATTTGAACACCGGGAAATACGTCAGCGCCGCAATCAGGCAACCACCCAGGATGATCGGCTTGCGGCCGATCTTGTCGGACAGCCAGCCAAACAGGACGAACCCGAGGGCACCCACAGCCAAAGCCCACGCCACCAGCATGTTGGCGGTAAATCCGTCCACCTTCAGCACGCCGGTCAGGAAGAATAGGGCGTAGAATTGCCCCGAATACCACACCACCGCCTGCCCGGCGACCAGGCCGAACAGCGCCAGAATGGCCCATTTGGCGTTGGCCCACTGGCAGAACGCCTCGCTCAGCGGCGCCTTCGAATGCTTGCCTTCCGCCTTCATCTTCACGAACGCCGGGCTTTCACTCAGTTGCAGCCTGATCCACACCGAAACCGCCAGCAGCAGGACCGAAACCAGGAACGGTATCCGCCAGCCATAGGCCTTGAAGTCATCCGCGCTCATGGAGGCCTGCACGAACAGGATCACCAGCAGCGACATGAACAGCCCGAGCGTCGCGGTGGTCTGGATCCAGCTTGTGTAGAAGCCGCGCCGGTTCCGCGGGGCATGTTCCGCCACATAGGTCGCCGCACCGCCATACTCGCCGCCGATCGCGAGGCCCTGCAGGATGCGCAGGCTGATCAGCACAATGGCCGCGGTGATGCCGATGCTGTCAGAGGTCGGCAGGATACCGACGATGAACGTCGAGGACCCCATGATCAGGATGGTCACCAGGAAGGTGTATTTACGCCCGACAAGGTCACCGATGCGGCCGAACACCAGCGCGCCGAACGGCCGCACCAGGAACCCCGCCGCGAACGCCAGCAGGGCGAAGATGTTCCGCGTCGTCTCATCGAACTGGCCAAAGAACTTGGCGCCGATGATGACGGCAAGCGAGCCGTAAAGATAAAAGTCATACCACTCAAAAACCGTGCCGAGCGACGACGCCAGGATGATCTTCTTTTCGTCCGAGGTCATCGGACGAACCGCCGGGATCATCCCTCCCGACTGAGCCGCACTGACACCCATGATTACAGCGTCCTTCCTAAAACGTTTTTTAGATGACTTCAGGAGCGCTGTTCTTCGAGCGTCTCCTGTCCCGCCATCCGAAGCCGACCGAATGGCAAGCGTCTCGCCATCCGAAACCAACCGAATGGCGAGAATAGTCATTAACTGAAATCAAGGTTGCCGGACAGGGGGAAAATGGAGAAGAAATGTCACATCAGGATGCGAAATCGGTGCCAACCCAGCATTATCCCAAGCGCCAACGCCCGGTATCGCGGCAACGCCAAGCCCGCTTGTGTCCTGCCCGCCGATCCGGTCCCCACCGCCTTGCCGGCCGCCTACCACGCTTCCAGCAGCGCGCGCGTCTCCTGCACCGCGACGTCCCAGATCTCCAGCATCTCAGAATCGTCGCGCTGATACCGGCCGCCAAAGTTGCCATCCTCCAGCAGCAGGCGAACCTCGAACGGCGGCAACGTGCGCATCCGGTCGATATCGGCCATCGGCTTGGCACCCTCCTCCGGGACCCGTTCGGCCAGGCGTGTCCACGGATAATTCTCCATCCAGCTTGCATGGCCGGCGACCGGGTCGATCCGCTGCACCGCGGCCAACGTCAGCGGCGCCCGCCACCAGTCGTGAAAGCGCACCCGCGCATCAGGATGATCCATCATCCATTCCTGGGCGATCGCGGCGGCCGGCTGGTTTCCGCCATGACCGTTGACGATCAGAATGCGACGGAAGCCGCTGCCTTTCAGGCTGTCGAGCACATCGCGCAAAAGCGCTGCATAGGTTGCCACACGCAGCGTCACGGTGCCGGGAAAGCCGCTGAAATAAGGCGTCAGGCCATACGGCACCACCGGGAACACCGGGATATCCAGGAATTCCGCCGCCTCAACAGCGATACGCTCCGCCAGGATGGCGTCGGTCGCGAGCGACAATCCCGCGTGCTGTTCCGTGCTGCCAAGCGGCAGGACACACCGGTCGTCGTGGCGCACCCAGTCTTCGACCATCCGCCAGTCCATCTCCGCAATACGCATGGTTTCCCCCGTTCGCCACATTGTCGCGTGACGAACGCTGGCCCCCGATCGGTCGTGCGTCAATGCAACTTACGTCAGTGCGGCGCAGTCACCAGCGCGTCGCAATTCCTGCGTCCGGCCATCAGGCAATCCTCGATCATTGCGGTCGAGCGCAACTGCTGGACCAGAAACAGTCCGCCGATGAGAATGAGCAGAACCACCACGATACCGACCAGACCGCCCGTCTGCCGTTCGGCCGTTTTGGCCTCCGCGTCGTCGGCTAACCAATGGTGATGTCTATACA
>JBEKLE010000663.1:0-4463 GCA_050010355.1 Rhodopila sp.
CCGGTGCGCGCTCAGGATTGCGCGCCCAGCCTCGCCCGCTGGGCGAAGCGCGACACGTACGGCCTGACACTGGATAAATATGTCGATGCCTACGGCGTTGCTGACGATCGGACCATCAAGGTTACCCTCAAGAGTCCGTTCCCCCTACTGATCGACGCAATCGGCAAGTCTTTTACCGCCGTGCCGTTCATGATGCCGGAGCGCTTTGCCAGAACGGATCCGTTCCAGCAGGTGACGGAAGCAATCGGCTCCGGTCCGTATCGGTTCCTCAAGGACGAATATGTGTCAGGCAGCTTCATTGCCTACGCGAAGTTCGACGGATACGTTCCCCGGCAGGAACCGCCCGACTGGTCCAGCGGCGGCAAGGTCGCGCACATGGAACGGGTCGAGTGGCATTTCATTCCTGACGCGGCCACCGCTGCAGCGGCGTTGCAGAGCGGCGAGGTGGACTGGTGGGAGCAGGTGCAGGCGGATCTGGTGCCGCTGCTGAAGAAAAGTCCGGACATCAAGCTGGGTATTTCCGACCCCACCGGGAACATCGGATACCTGCGCTTCAATCACCTGCAGCCGCCGTTCAATAACGTGAAGTTGCGGCGCGCGATCCTCAAGGCGGTCAATCAGCCCGACTATCTGGCCGCGGTTACCGGCGGCGATCCGGAGTTGTACCAGACGTGTCACTCGGCGTTTCCCTGTGGTACCCCATATGGTAGCGAATTGGGCGCACCGCTCTACAAGGGCGATACCGCGGGCGCCAGAGGTGATATCGAGGCGTCCGGTTACGGTAGCGAAAAGATCGTTATCATCAACCCCACCGATTTTGCGAGCATCGCCCCCTTCGGGGATGTTACGTATGACCTGTTCCGCAAGCTCGGTTTGAACGTGGAAATCGCCGAAACCGACTGGGGCACGGTGGTGCAGCGGCGCACAAACCGTGGGCCGGTAGACAAGGGCGGCTGGTCAATCTTTCATACCTGGTGGACCGGTTCGTCGACGGCCAACCCAGCAGTCAGCGCACCGCTGCGCGGGCAGGGGAGTACTGGCTGGTTCGGTTGGTACGAGGACGCAAAAATCGAGGAGCTGACCGCGCAATGGCTCCAGGCAAGCGACGACGCCGATCGTTTGCGATTGACCGATGCGATCCAGCGCGAGGCGTTTGATACAGTGCCAAGCATTCCGCTCGGGAAATTCTTTATTCGGTCGGCGTATCGAAGCGATCTTGTAGGTTTGCTTGAAGGCACCGCGACATATTCGTGGAACGTGCGGCGGGCCTGACAAGCGGTGCGCGGCGGTGCTAGTTTCACGCGCTATCGCGATGCCGCGGTGTGAAGTAGCCCCGGTAGCGGGCCGCTGGATGGCGGTTATTGAGCCGGTCGTGACCGAACATTTTGGCGCGCAGCGTGCCCTTCGCATATTCGTGCTTGGCGAGCCCGCGATCCTGAAGAACCGGCAGCAAGTGCTCATTAAATTCTTGATAGGAACCGGGAATCATCCAGTTGATCAGGTTCACGCCATCGATGCCGGCCTGCTGCCAGACGACGAGTTGATCTGCGATTTGCTCCGGCGTTCCGACGAGGCGGGCGTGCCGACGGGACGTCAGTCTGCCGAGATCGGCGACAGTTGGCTCCCGGTCCGGCACGCTTTTGCGCATCCATTCGATATGACTTCGGCCGCCATTCGTCTTCACATCGGCGAGCAGCGTATCGGGCGGCAGCGGACGACCGTCATCCTGCGAGACGCCTAGATTCGCGTGGGCCAGGAAGCCGTCGGGGCTGATGTATCTCTCAAGATCCGCTTCGTTGCGCCGAGCTTCCTGTTCCGTGCT
Organism: Rhodopila sp.; assembly: GCA_050010355.1. Classification (GTDB taxonomy): domain Bacteria; phylum Pseudomonadota; class Alphaproteobacteria; order Acetobacterales; family Acetobacteraceae; genus Rhodopila. The sequence continues at coordinate 1,823 of JBEKLE010000663.1, forward strand.
GCCGATTACGAACACGAAGCCTTGGAAGAACTTGATGTCGTTTCGGTGGCGCCCCGCGGCCTCGGTCAGGCGGCGCGTATCGGCGATCAGTTCCGCTGCGGCCTGCGGGTTTGGCGTGGAAATGAATTGTGCTTCGGCGTTGCGAGCGGCGAAGGCGCGGCCGGCCGGGGAAGAGCCGGCCTGGAAAAGCAGCGGGGTACGTTGTGGCGATGGTGAGGGTAGATGTGGACCTTCCACCCGGTATCGCTTCCCGACATGATGGATCTTGTGGATTTTCGTGTGGTCGGAAAACACGCCTCGTTGGCGATCCTTCAGCAAGGCACCTTCGTCCCAGGATCCTTCCCAAAGCTTGAAGACGACGTCCAGATATTCGTCGGCCCATTCGTAGCGCTCGTCATGCGCCGTCAGCCGATCCAGGCCGAAATTCCGCGCGGCGTTTTCCTGCGTGCTGGTCACGATATTCCAGGCGATGCGGCCTTTACTGATGTGATCGAGGGTCGATGCACGCCGAGCGAATTCGAACGGATGGGCCTGAAGCACTGAACTGGTGAAGGCCAGGCCGAGATGCTCGGTGTTCACGGCCAGCGCGGACATCAGCACGGAGGGATCGTGGCTGGGGATCTGCAGGCCCTCGCGGGCGTTGACCTCGTAATTGCCGTTGACCGGGCCGTACAGTCCGACCACGTCGGCGAAGAAGGCGGCATCGAACAGACCCGCCTCCAGCGTCCTGGCCAGGTCGATCCAGACCTGGACGTCGTCAAAGTCCGCCTGCCTCGCGTCGGGGTGCCGCCACAATCCGTGCTGGATGTGTGAAACGGTGTTCATGACGAAGGCATTGAATAGCAACGTAGTCATGTGACAGTGTCTTTCTTTGGCTTCGCAATGACACCAACGTTCGGGGGCAATGTCGAGCCGTTGACGATGGTGTCACTTCCACGATGCGCACCCCTAGCGTATCCGCATCAGCTTTAATAACTCATAAACCACGTAAAAACGTTTGCAAGCCCCGATCATCTGTTGAATATACGTCTCCCTATCGTTCAATGTGCCAAACCGAGCACAAATTTAGGAAAAAGCACATGAGCCCTACCACCAGCCGAAACGAAATTGGCTCTGATCTAACCGTCCGCCGACTCGCGCCGCGTATCGGTGCTGAGATCAGTGGTATTAGCTTGTCGGGCGATCTGGGGCCGTCAACGGTGACGGCGATCCGTGATACCATCCTGGCCCACAAAGTCGTTTTCTTCCGCGGCCAGCAGCATCTGACCGAGGACACGCATGAGGCCTTCGGCCGGCTGCTCGGTCCGATCGAGCCGCATCCAACAGCCCCCGCGCTGAAGGGCACGGAGAACGTGCTGGATATCGACGGCCGTCGCAACCGCGCCAGCGCCTGGCACACCGACGTGACATTCGTGGAGGCGTTTCCACAATTCTCAGTTTTGCGCGGCGTCGTGATGACTATGCCGGCACGCGAGAGACGGTCACAGCAGACCACCTAGATTATCATGAGAAGGTGATCCGTTCGACGGTGTTCCGCACCGATCATCCGATCGTGCAGGTGCATCCGCTTACCGGGGAGCGGGCCCTAATCCTGGGCAACCACCTCGATAAGCTGATCGGCTTCAACGCGGCCGATTCGCGGCGTCTGTTCGATATTTTCGAAGATCACATCACGAAACCGGAGAACACGGTGCGCTGGAACTGGGCTGCTGGGGATGTCGCGATCTGGGACAACCGAGCCACGCAGCATAAGGCGGTGGACGACTATGGCGACGAACCGCGGGTGGTGCGGCGCGTCGTTATCGCCGGTCCCGTGTCCGTGGGCATCGACGGGCGCAACGGCGTCACGCGCACGCGTCAGGTGGCATAATATAAGGCGGCGGCGACGGAGGGTGGCGCTCTCCGTCGCATTGCGCGCCTGTGGATTATCGCGTGATACCGGCAAGGTCGGCATATTCAACCATTCGCTGATTGCCAAATGAGCGACAGAACGTGCTCGCGTGCGGCAACGAACGCCGGCAGCGACTTGATCGTTCGGCTATCACGCCCGTCCGCCTGTCGGGCAAACGGCAAGCGGATATGCTCCAGGACGCGGCCGGGCCGGGGCGACATGACCACGACGTCGGTGCCGAGGTAGACGGCTTCCTCGACGCTATGAGTGATGAAAAGCACGGTCATGGCGGTTCGCCGCCAGATGTCGTGCAACTCCACCTGCATCTTTTCCCGCGTTAGCGCGTCGAGCGCCCCGAACGGTTCGTCCATCAGCAGCATCTTCGGTTCGTTGGCGAGGGCGCGGACGATGGCCAGGCGCTGCTGCATGCCACCGGACAGTTCATACGGGTACCTGGCGTGAAATTCCCACAGGCCAGTCATGCGTAACAGCCGTTCGACCACGGCGGCGCGATCCGACCGCGACGCCCCGCGCATCCTGGGCCCGAATCCGGCATTGCCGGCGACCGTCATCCACGGGAACAGGTTGGGTTGCTGGAACACCACGCCGCGTTCCGGTCCGGGGCCCTCGACCGGCCGGCCTTCGAACAGCACTTCCCCGGCCGTGGGTTGCACGCAGCCGGCCAGCGTCGGCAACAGCGTCGTCTTGCCGCAACCTGACGGTCCTACGATGCAGACGAACGAACTGGCA
>JBEKLE010000664.1:0-3270 GCA_050010355.1 Rhodopila sp.
AGATGTCGACTGGCCGCACAAGAAACGCAAATCCGGAACGCCCGGCGCTTGCAAAACGCAACTGCCGGGGAGGCAGCCTGAGGACGGCGGCGACGGGTGGCCCGCAGACGGTTAATACGCTCCGGTCCTCGCGCTACTGGCCTGGCGATGTCGTCATCTACGGGACGCGCAAGGATTGCCGCATGCGTCGACGACCGGACTCTGGGCAGTTGCCGGAAGGCCTGCCCTGGAAAACGCCACCATCCCGCCCCGAGGCTCAGGCGACGAGAGAACCGACCTCGCCCGGGTCATCACGCGCGGCTGTCATCCACCTTCCAATGGGCCAGCCGCAAACGCTTCGCTCCGCGCGCAGTGTGCATCGCTGCTTGTGGCGCAGAGAGGACCTCAGCCGAAAGCCGCAAGCACTCCGAAAGGTCCTTTCGCATTCCTGGATGCTCGTCCAAGCAACCGCACATTCCTCAAATCTGCCCGCGAATCCACGCAAAACGTGGGCCTGCTTGCGCATGCTTGTTGGTCGTTGTGCTCAAGTAGTTCACACGGCGCAACGGGACAGCATCAACTCGAGTCCATCCGATGCGGCCGATATCGCTTTCACCTTCGTCATTCCCGGTTCGCCGAGCAGCCGAGTGCCAATAACTTGCTGAGCAGCGGAGGAGAACTTGGATTTCGATGCCGCCAACCGCGGTTTCGGTCGCTCTGATTTAGCTAGTCCCGCTCCTGCTGCTGCGGTCATCGGCTGATCGTCGGCCGCAAGACGTCCTCAACGCATTGGCGGCGATCGGCGGCAGGGTCCCATGCCTGTTTTGCTCTGAAATCAAGGCAAGATGATATCAATTAATTTACTCTTATACAATAGTTTACAGAAATTGAATCTAAGGCGATTATATGGGCGATTTTTGCGTCCTTATGCCGATGAGGCGGGGACCAGATTCGCGTCATGGCTGTGCGCGGGCTATCGTCCAAGCGCAGGCAGCGCTAACCGTTTAACGATAACCGGGCGCGCTCCAGTGCGTCCATGAATCGGTCGCGGGACGCCTCGCGCAGCTTCCCCATGCCGCAGGCGTCCCTCATTGCGACGAGCGCCGCGTCCTGGCCGGAATGGCTGGAGACGCACTCACGCGCGAGGTCCGCCAGCACGTCGAGAGGGATGTCGGCCGGATCCACCGACAGGCCAGGCGCAGGCCGCCGGAAGCGGGCGTCGCTGGGCGGGTCGGCGCCGTCCGGCCACACGAAAGTGCCCGCTGTGTCCTCGGTCCGTCTGCACGTTGAAGGAATAGCTGCTGCGACGCGTTCCTGGATCTCGCGGCCGGTTCGCTGAAATCCGTGCCGACGGGCGATACGCTGCGCAAGTCGGTCAAGCCTGAGCGGACCGACCCCGGACAGCTCAGCCAGCACCATGGCCCGCAACACGGGGCGATAGACATCGTCGTAAAATCGCGCCCCGTCCGCAATGAACGATCCGGCGGAAGTTTCGTTATCCGGTCGCGCCTCCTCAGGTTCCGGCTTGGCCTCAGCTCCGGTGTCAACCGTCGCGTCCGCACCATCAAACAGGCCATGGCCGCCGCCAGACGTCTCGTCGCCTCCGGGGTTTTCGTCATCGCTGCCGCGGTCCTCGGCCTCTCCGCCGCCAGACGTCCCCTCGGCGTCTCCAACGGCCGCAGAGGCGTCAGCGGGCCGTCGCGACCGTGCTTCGACAAGGGCATCCTGTAGCGCCGAATGAAGACGCTCGGATTCGCGGGCGGCGTTAGTCCACCAGTCTGTCGACCAAATCCTTAACACCCGCCAACCCAGCCGCTCGAGGACAAGCTGACGCAGTCGGTCGCGGTCGCGTGCAGTCGCACCTCGGTGGTAGGTTGCGCCGTCACATTTGACGCCAGCAAGGAACGCACTTGGTGCGTCGGGGTCGACGACGCCAAGGTCGATCCGGAAGCCTGAGACCCCGATCTGCGGATGCAGTATCCAGCCCTTGGCGGCAAGCCGTTCAGCCACTGCCACCTCGAACGGGCTCTCATGATCGCCAAGCGGGCCGGTCGCTGCGCGGGCGAAGGCGCGCGCTCCGTACGTCGCAAAGTCCAGGAACTGCTTGAGGTGTGCGACGCCGATGGCGGCGGTGCGCGACAAGTCGATATCCTCCGCCCGCAAACTGCCGAACACAATGAGGGCCTCGCGCGCCCGGGTGATCGCGACGTTCAGCCGACGCTCGCCGCCTGCCTGGTTCAGCGGCCCGAAATTCATCGCGACCCGGCCGGTCTGATCTGGACCGTAGGTGAGCGAGAACAGCATGACGTCGCGTTCCTCGCCCTGCACGCTCTCAAGGTTTTTGACGAGCACGGGCTCCGTCGCCTCGTCGGAGAAGAATGGCTCAAGTCGGGGATCCTCGCGGCGTGCCTCGTCCAGGAGGTTTTCGACAAGTGCCTGCTGCTCGGCGTTGAAGGTGACGACGCCAAGCGACCGGGACCGCTCACCCGCCAGTATCCCGCGCAGTATGGCGACGGCTTCGCCCGCCAGGGCGCGGGCCTCGGCAAGGTTGGTCCGTGCGCCCGCGCGTGCGTACACGCCGTCGGGCACATGGCGAAACGAAACAGCCCGGTCCTCAGTCACCGGCGACGGGAAGGTGATGAGGCTACCGCCGTAATACGCCTGGTTTGAGAACGCGATCAGGCTTTCGTGGCGGCTCCGGTAATGCCACTTCAGCGCAATCGTCGGGAGTCCGGTTCCGATACACTCGTCAAGGATGGACTCCAGGTCCTCGGTCTCGACCTCGACCTCGACCGAGTCTTCCCCCCCGTCCTGCCCGGGTATCGCGCGCTCGAAAAACCGCGGCGGCGGCAGTTGCTTTGGATCTCCCACGACGATCACCTGCCGTCCCCGCCCGATAACGCCGATGGCGTCCCAGGTCGGGATCTGCGATGCCTCATCGAAGATGACGATATCGAAGGGCTTGGCGTCCGCGGGAAGGTATTGCGCAACCGACAGCGGGCTCATCATCAGGCAGGGCGTCAAGCGCCGAAGTGCGCCAGGCATGCGTTCGGCAAGCTGGCGCACCGGAAGGTGCCGCTGCCGCTTGGCGAGTTCGCGCGCCAGAGCCGCGTATTCAGGATCCCGCTCGCGTTGCGCCGCGCCGGGGATGGCCGCTGTCAGGGTGGCACGGGTCAGGCGGGCGGCCAGGCCCATGAGCCGGGCGTCCAAGGTGCGGAACCGTTCGATCTGCTTTTCATGCCGCGCGGCGACGAATCCCTTCAGACAGCTCGAGGCATCGACGGCGAGCCC
>JBEKLE010000665.1:0-3268 GCA_050010355.1 Rhodopila sp.
TGGGCGCAGGAAGCGCGTTTCGCGAAAAACGCCTTACGTGTGCGCAACCACCCGGAACTTGATCCGCTGCTGCGAGGCGAATTTGCCAAGTGGAAGCGCGACGACCTGATTGCCGCACTCGAGGCGGTGGGGGTGCCATGCAGCCCAATCAATACGATTCCAGAGGTCTTCGCTGAACCGCAGGTGAAACACCGCAATATGCTGCGCGAGTTGCCGCACCCGACGGCGGGCGTTGTGCCGCAGGTTGTGAGCCCACTGAACTTCACCACGGCACCGCTCGCTTTCAACCGTCCGCCACCGCTTCTTGGTGAACATACGGACGAAATCCTGCGCGAACTCGGGCTCGCGCCCAGCCAAAACTCATAGGCGGACAGTATCATGTCCCGAATTTCACTGCCGTCACCTGACGACATGACCGCCGAACAGCTGGCGGTCTACCATCAGATCGTTTCTGGACCGCGTGGCAAGCTGATCGGGCCGCTTCGCGCCGTTATGCACAGCCCCGACCTTGCCGCGCGCTGGTCGAAGCTCGGTGAGTTCATGCGTTTCTCGACCTGCTTGCCGCCCAAGTTGAACGAATTGGCCATCATTGTCACCGGCCGGCGCTGGAACAGCCAATTGGAGTTCTACGTTCACGCCGAGGCGGGGCGGCAAGCCGGCCTTGGCGCCGAAGCAATCGAGGCCATCCGGATTGGAGCCGCGCCGATCTTCGCTGAGCAAGCGGAACTGGACATCTACGAATTCGCGCGGCACCTCCAGCGCACCGGGGTTGTTCCCATCGAGGTTTATCGAGCGGTGGAGGCAAGATGGGGGGCGCGAGGCGTTGTCGAACTGACCGGGGTGATCGGTTATTACACCATGGTTTCGATGACGTTGAACGCCCACGAACTTCCCCTGATGGAAGGCGCCAAGCCGCCGCTTTCGCCCGTGGCGGGGCCGGGGCTCACATCGCTGCCGCCAGGACGGCTTGCCGCCTGAGCCGAACCAGTAACTCATTCCGGGAGAAAATAAGTGGCCACATTTGATGATTTGGAATGCTTCACCGTCGACGTGAAGGATTTCGTCGCGACGGTGACGATGCGCCGGCCGCCCGTCAATGCGCAGAACCGGCGCCTGCGTGAAGAGACGATGTCGATATTCGATACGTTAAGCAATCGGACCGATGTCCGCGCCGTCGTCTTGACCGCTGAGGGAAAGATGTTCTCGGCCGGTGCGGATCTGAAGGAACGGCCTGGCCTGGCCGGTGAAGCCGGCGCCTATCCGCGCCACAACCGCATTGTGCGCGAGGCTTTCAATTCGATTATGGAATGCGAAAGGCCGGTGATCGCCGCAATCAATGGCGGCGCGATCGGTGCCGGGTGCGTGATGGCACTGTGCTGCGATATCCTGGTGGCCGCCGAAGAGGCATACTTTTCAATGACAGAGGTCACGTTCGGCCTCGCCGGCGGCGTCCGTCATGTGCGGCGCTTTTTTGGCGAGTCAGACGCTCGCCTCTTGGTTTACACCGCGCGCCGCATCACCGGTCCCGAACTGTACCGTATGAACGTCGTGTCGGCCTGCGTTCCGGGTGCTGCCTTGTTGGAAACCGCGCAAGGCATCGCCAACGAGATTGCCGCCAAGGTTCCGCTCGCGGTTCGTGCGGCTAAACGCTCGTTCAATACGACCGAGGACATGCCGCTGGACGGCGGGTATCGGTTCGAGCAGTCGCAAACTGTTGCACTGGCGTTCACCGAGGACACCAAGGAGGCGCAGCTCGCCTTCGCCGAACGGCGCAAGCCGGTCTTCAAAGGCCGCTGATAATATCGGAGGGGCATGCCGGCTCGGAGGGACTTGCCGGGCGGCGAAGAATTCGGGAGCCATCATGAGCCAACAGGTCGCGCCACTCGCGCGTGAGACAGTCGTCGCCGTGATCGGCGCCGGTACCATGGGCAGCGGCATCGCGCTGGTGGCCGCGACGGCCGGGCACACCGTGCTTCTTTACGATGCCGCGCCCGGTGCCGCCGAGGCTGGCTGTAAGCGGCAGCGCGCTGATCTGGCGCGGCTCGTGGAGCGCGGCAAACTGACCGCGGAGACCAGCGAGGACCGCTTGTCCCGGCTGCGCCCCGCCGAAAGCCTCGCCGCGCTTGCAGAGGCAGGTCTAGTGATCGAAGCGATCGTCGAGAACCTGGACATTAAGGTCGATGTATTCCGACAAGTCGAGGCACTGACGCGACCAGACACTATTCTCGCGACCAACACCTCATCCCTGTCTGTTACCGCCTTGTCGTCGCGGATGCGCCGGCCCGGCCATGTTGTGGGTATGCACTTTTTCAATCCCGCGCCTATCCTGCCCCTTGTCGAGGTGGTCAGCGGTTGCCTGACGGAAGCGTCCGTCGCAGCAACGATCTTTTCGACGGCGAAGGCCTGGGGCAAGACGCCGGTTCATTGCGTCTCGTCGCCCGGCTTCATCGTCAATCGTGTGGCCCGGCCGTACTATGGCGAGGCGCTGCGGTTGCTGTCGGAGGGAGCAGCCTCTCCGGCCACATTGGATGCGATCCTTTGCGAGACCGGCGGGTTCCGCATGGGCCCGTTCGCACTGATGGATCTGATCGGGCACGACGTGAACTTCGCAGTGACCCGCTCGGTTTATGACGGCATGTTTCAGGACCCTCGCTACAAACCCTCGTTGGTGCAGCAGGAACTGGTGAGCGCCGGGCTCCTCGGACGCAAAAGCGGGCGTGGTTTCTACGATTACGCCAAGGACGTCCCGCAATCCGCACCGGCTAATTACGCGATCGGTCCAAAGCCCACCCACATTGTTGTCGAGGGGGATCTCGGACCTGCAACGGCTTTGGTCGACCTTGTTCGGAAAACCAATATCGCGGTCGAAGTGCGTGATGGCGCCGGCCTGATCCGCCTCAATGACACAATACTGGCGCTCACGGACGGCCGGAGCGCCACGGAGCGCATGGCGGCGGATGGGTCGCCAACGGTGCTGTTCGATCTGGCGCTCGATTACGCAGCGGCTTCCCGCATGGCGATCGCGCGTGGCGACCAGGTGGATGACGAGACGCTCGCGCAAGCCGCCGGGTTCTTCCAGGCGCTTGGCAAGACGGTTTCCGTGATCGACGACGCACCGGGCCTCGTTGTGATGCGGACCGTGGCGATGCTCGCAAACGAAGCGGCCGATGCGGTGCAACAGGGCGTCGCAACGGCGAACGATGTCGACCTTTCGATGGTGAAAGGCGTCAATTACCCGCGCGGCCCGCTTGCTTTGGCGGACTCGATC
>JBEKLE010000666.1:0-5017 GCA_050010355.1 Rhodopila sp.
CACATCCATCTGAATGGACGCTATACCTTTCGCGACAGCGGGCAGGTGATAGACCTGGATGCGATCGTCGCGGGGCTGAATTTGACCTAACGGAATTTTCTGGGGTTTGGGCTTACATCCCCATAGATCCGCCAATCCCGCGCCTCATTCGCATCCGCCAGCGTCGAACGTCGCACCGGCTCGCTGAAGCCCATGTGATACAGCTTCGACGCTTGAACCGACAGGCAGGTCTCGATATCCCGCAAGCTCTCGCGATAGGTCAGTTGGGCGAACGCCATGGCTCGGTATTGCTCGCCGCAATTGAGTGTCCGAACCCGGCTGTCGCCGCCATGGCGCGGAACAATCCGGCCGAAGGTTTTCCACGGAAGGAATTCCATCACTTGGGCGAACAGCGTTTTTCCAGTGTTCATCGGAGACTCCAGGGAGGTCCCCGGAAGCATGCTCCAACTTCAAATCGTGGACACCGCGTACTGCCCTGAAACCCGCACGACTCAGAGCGATCGTCCGTCAGTTAACCGGACAGTAGTGGCTTTAGATGTATTCCAGCAGGCCTATAGAGACTGGCAACCAGTAGTCGATGAGCCTGGGGTGATCCGTTATCCCGCCTCCGGACGACTCAGTTCCTCAAGCAGGAAAATAAACGACTCATACGGCCGTCCGGTCGCGTGCCGAAGGCCCATCTCACAGGTTCGGTTCGCCGAGAGATAGGCGTCGCAGGGCAGAGCATCCAGCACCGATCGAACCTCCCGCATCGCTGAAACGACCAGCTCGGGATGCAATAGCCCTCGGTCGCCGGCAGTGCCGCAACAGGTTGTGCCAACCGGGACCTCGACTTCGTCAGCCAGGCAGCCTGCAATCTGTTTGAGCGCGCCAGCCAGCCTCAGGTGCGTCGTCGAGCACGTCGGATGCACAGCGACGCGGCGCAGCGTGCGCAAGATTGCCAGGTTCGGCAGAAGATCACGACACCACGCTATCGAGTCGATGATCTTGAGGCTCTCGTATTGCTCTTTTCGCTCTCCTTCGAGCTGTGTCGCGACATCCTCTTCGAAACCAAGGGTGCACGAGGCGGCGTCGACGACGATGGGAAGAGCGCCTTCATCGCTCCATCGCCACAGCGCATCGGCAACGGCTTGCGCCATGTACTTGTGCCCCTGCCGATAGGCTTTCGATTTCCACGGCGTCGAGCAGCACAGGCCACCGACATCCGGCGGAATCCACAGCGGCTTACCAGCGCGGCTGGACAAAGAGACAAAGGTTTCCGCGAGTGAGGGGCCGGCCGGCCGGCCGGGATCGCGACCGAACATGCGATTGATGCATGCGCAGAAATAGACCGCCGCGGCGCCGTTCCTGTCAGTTTCGGGCAAACCGGAAGCAGCACGTGGCATTGGCCCAGGCACTGCGGGCACCAGGTCCGCGCTGACAACACTTCGCACGGCAGCGGCAAGAGCCGTGAGCGGCTTCACTCCAAACGCCGAGGAAAACGCATGCGCTCCCCGGAGGCTCACGCGCGACAAGCGTTCGACCGCTTTCCAGTGCTGCGCGAGGCGCAGCGCTACGGCCTCCGCGGCAGGGCTGTTCTCGCGCGCTCTGAACTCATTGATCAACGCCCCGGTATTGATTCCGATCGGACAGGGAATGGCGCACATGCCGTCGCCCGCGCAGGTCTCGATCCCGTCGTATTGATACTCCCGTTGGAGTTGTGCAAGCATGGCGGAGTCACTCTTCTGGCGCGTCATTTCCCGCCGCAGGGCGATCCGTTGACGCGGTGTCATGGTGACGTTGCGGCTCGGGCAGACAGGTTCGCAGAATCCGCAGTCGATGCATTGTGAGGAACCCGTAACCCCCTCGATTTGCGGGAAGGACTTCAGATTCTCCAGGTGAACGCTGGGATTGCGCGTCAGAATCACATCCGGCGCCAGAATACCGTGAGGATCGGCGAGCCGTTTTATGCGCCACATCATGGCGGCGGCCTTCTCACCCCACTCGGATACGACGAACGGCGCCATGTTCCGTCCGGTTCCGTGTTCGGCCTTCAGAGAGCCGTCATGTTTCCCGACAACAAGATCCACGAGTTCGGTCATGAATGCCGAGTACCGGGACAGTCCGGCGGCGTCACCGAAGTCCGCGACGAGAGTGAAATGAAGGTTCCCGTGAGCTGCGTGGCCCGCGACGCCGGGAATAAACCCATGCTTGGCAAGGAGTTTCTGCACGTCACGCGCGCCCTGTGTCAAACGCTCCGGCGGAAAACAGACGTCCTCCGTGATGAGCGTCGAGCCTTCCGGGCGATTCTTGCCGATCAAACCCAGAAGTCCCTCCCGGACGTGCCAGGCGAGCTCGATGGCCTCGGCGACGCTCGTGAACTCGACCGGCCGGATTAGCCTGGCGGCGCTTACGGATTCGATGACTTGGCGTTGGGTTGCTTCGAGCGAGTCCGGGTCCGCGGCGCCAATCTCGACGAGCAGGGCAGCGGCATTGGGATCGAGCGTTTTCCAGTAGCAGGGCGTTTCCGCAAAGGCCTGACCGGCCGCGGTGAGCGCGGGAGCGACCATCAGCTCGACGGCAGAGGCGCCGAGTTTGACGAGGCCGGGAACAAGCGCGATCGCTTCGTCGATCGTGGGGACCGGAATCCATGCGACGCTCGTTACGCGGGGCGCTGGAATCGTCTCCAGCACCGCCTCAGCGATGAACGCGAGAGTGCCCTCCGAGCCGACGAGGAGGCGTCGAAAAATCTCGAGTGGTGTCTCACCGTCGAGAAGTGCGCAGAGCCGCAATCCGTGCGTGTTCCTGATCGCGTACTTGCGACGCGTACGATCCACCAGCACCGGATCCGCCAGAAGTTCTCTTCGCAGCTCAAGCAAGCCTTCCGCAAGCCGCGGCTCCGCCAGTGCAAACTCTTTTTCAGCATCGGGTCTCGACGTGTCAATCACAGCACCGGACGGCGTTACGAAAGTAAGCGCGGAGACCGTATGGTAAGCATCGTTCTGCACGGTGCATCGCATGCCACCGGAGTTGTTCGCGATCACGCCTCCAATCGTGCAAGCATTCGAGCTGGCGGGATCCGGACCCAGCCGGCGACCGTGCCGCTCAAGCAATGAGTTGATGTGGCCGAGGATTACCCCGGGGCGCGCCCGCACCCGTCCGCCGGCATCCTCCACCTTGCAGCCATACCAGTGACGGCGCACATCGATCAGAATGTCGTCGGAGAGCGATTGACCGTTAAGACTCGTGCCCGCCGCCCGAAACGTCGCGTGCCGTCGGTCGTTCGAGGCAACACGACAACTTGCGGGATGAGCCGGTACGGACTCGCGTCGGAGGCGTAACGTACGAGATCGATTGCTCTGTGCAGCACGTTCTCTTTCCCCAGAAGGGCAATGAGATCGGCCTTCAGGTCCTCTGGCGTCCCGTTGACCAGAGAGGCGGGGACTGCATCGCACGTTGGTGGCCCGTCGAACCGTCCGATACGCGCGGGGTTCGCAGCGAAAAGTTTTCTGATCAACGCGGCGCCTCCTCTTTTCAACCGTTCTGGAAGGGGTTTCGCAAGACACCCATGCCCTCGATCTCCACTTCAAAGACATCGCCCGGCTGCATGAAAACAGGGGCTTGCGCGCCGCCCCAACGCCACCGGGTGTTCCGGTGATGATCACGTCACCCGGCTCCAGACTCGTCGCGACGCTGATCATTTCGATGAGCAGGTCAGTCCGCGCATCCTGCATCACTCGGCCGTTCACGCGGCCCTGAATGCGCAACCCGTGGGCCCCCGGTGGCACGTCACCAACCAGGGGCCGAACGCCCCCTATGGCGTCGAAATTCTTGCCCGTCGTCCATAGCCAGTGCTTCTCGCCGGCGATGGTGATGACGACCTCGTCCAGGTGCCATTTGTCGCCGCGGCAAGGAACTCGGCGACGAACACGGTTGGCGAAATCACCCCACAATTCGTCATGCTCTCATGAAACATCGGCATGTCGCCATCGTCGTCGGGATCAAGCCGCAACACCGCAAGCTCGGCGAGCGCGCTCCTCTTGGCGACCAACGCATCGTCTGGTTTGCGGGATCAGCACCGTCTGGTCGGCCTACAGGCCCGGCACGGTCATCATCCAGCGTCCATCGTCAGCACAATCTTGCCAATATGCTTGCCGGAGTCCATCAACTCATGCGCTTGGCGCGCCTGCGCCAGCGGGAAGGTCCGGTAGATGAGCGGCTTGACCGTGCCGGCGGCGAGCAATGGCCAGACCTGTTCTTCCATCGACCGAATCAACTGCGCCTTTTCAGCCGGGGTGCGAGAACGGAGCGTCGAGCCCGTGTGGGTCAGCCGCTTGATCAGCATAAGGGACAGATCAACTTCCTTCGCGATTCCCCCGATCACACCAATCTGCACGATACGAGCGTTCATCGCTGCCGCCTGATAGTTTCGCGCGACATAGTCCCCAGCCACAATATCAACGATCACATCCACACCTCTACCCTCTGTCGCGCGATGCACCACTTCGACAAAGTCCTCTTCCCTGTAGTTGACAGCAATATCGGCCCCCAACTGCAGGCTGGCTTGCCGATGCGCCTCCGATCCTACCGTCGTGATGATCGTGGCCGCACCGAAAGCTTTGCTCAGCATCGTCGCGGTGGTGCCAATACCTGATGCTCCACCGTGAATCAGCACCGTCTCACCGTGCTTGAACTGCCCGCGTTGGAACAAATTGAGCCAAACCGTCAGGAAAGATTCCGGAACCGCAGCGGCCTCCGCCATGCTCAAGCCGGCGGGCAGGAGCATCACATTGCTCTCGGTGGCGACGCCGTATTCCGCATACCCGCCGCCCGGCACCAGTGCCGCGACCCGATCGCCGAGCCGCAACCGAGTGACGCCCTCGCCAAGCGCAGCCACTTCCCCCGCCACCTCTAGGCCGGGCAAATCCGAAGCGCCCGCGGGCGGCGCATATAATCCCTTCCGCTGCAATACGTCCGGACCATTGATCCCGGCTGCGTGGTGTCGAATCAGCACCTCGCCTGCTCCGGGGCGCGGCAC
>JBEKLE010000667.1:0-3247 GCA_050010355.1 Rhodopila sp.
CCTGCCAGAAACGGTCTGAAACGCGGTTCAACCAGCAGGGGGGGAGGCATGGCATCACTCATTCTTATATTGCTATGTTCCGGTTGCCGTATGATGCCGTGAATAAGATGGGCTAGTATCTGACCGCCCGTAGCCATCGCAGGCGTAACGATGAACGGTCCCGTGTAGGACTGCCCATCTCGGGCATTGGAACCGTTGGTCGTGAACCGGATGCCTGCCGCCGACGGTCGCGCAAATAACTCTACGCGGCGCCCGTCCGCGGAGGGGCATACCGTATGTTGAATGGTAATGCGGTTCCGCCAGACGTGCGGTTCGCCGGTCGGATGAGCCTTCTTGGCGTCTACAGCAAGGAACGCCAGCCGCAACGCTGACGTGGTGAACCGCAACTCCTTGAGGTCGGCGTCTATCTCAGTGACGACAGTGCCGTCCGCCCAATGGACGAGCGGCGTCTGCCCAGCGTCAAGCGCCTGGACCGAGATGGTCGCCACACCCTCGTCGTTGCGGTTCTCTTCGGTGACCGAGACGCGAGTCTTGTCGACCGGGAAGGGGCCGCGCTGAATCTTTCCGTTTTCCCGATCACGCCACTTGCCGGTGGTGGTGGCCACGCGACGCACGGCCTCAAGGCCGCCCGGGGGCAGCCATAGGAACTGCGGATTTGCCTTCGCGTTCGCCGCGATGTCAGACCAAAGAACGATATTGAAGGCTGCACCGTCCTGCCAGAGTTGACCCCCGACGTTGGTCTCGGGATTCCCGGCAATGCGGGTGATTAAGCCATCCGCTTTCGTTTCGGGACTAGGCTCGTATTTGCCAGCTTTGAGAAGCGCGGCCTCGACAGCCTTCTCGCCGTCCAAAGACGACCGGCCGTCCGCGGATTTCGCCGTGCGGAGATCTAATCTCTCCTCGAGCAGACCAATTTCACGGGTCGGCTTCCGACCCGGATACCAAATCCGGTTGAAGGCGTGCTCGATCGTAGTCAGGAAATCGAATTCAACACCATTCCTTCGATCCTCTACCTCGATCCTGAGCGAGTCTTCAGGTCGCATATCCCGCAGGACTTTTTCGGCCGCATAGAGACGGCGCATGACCCCGTCGAGGTTGGCGAAATGGGTGGGGCTGCCAGTGACGACGAGGAAGTTGTTTTTCTGAATCAACCCGGAGAACAGCTTCTCCGCCGTGCCCGGTGGCATCTTGTTGTCCGGGTTGATGACGATGAGCTTGCGGCTGCCGGAGAGGTCGATGGACCCGATCTCGGGCAGCGCCAAAACCTCCTGGTAGGCCTTGGCAACAGATGCGCGAAAAACTTCTTCGAGGCGCCGTTTGATTCCTTCTTCGACCCGGTTGGGCGGAGCCTTTTCGGCCTCGGACTGAAGGCGTTTCGTGATGTTTTCCTGTGGCGCGAAATAGACGACCTCACCGGCGCCACGGTGGAGATACCAGGCATCCTTGATCAGTGCGTCGAAAGCGGTCCCGAACTCGTCACCGCCGCGGCCGGGCGCGATAAGGCACTCGATCACCTGCTCCTTGGTCAAACCAGCCTTGGCGTCGAAGCCGCGCATGAGCGAGGCACACATAATGACGTTGGCGACCTGGCTGCCTGCATCCGATCCAAGTTCACGATCAATCGTCTCCGCGTGGCTCTGACCGCCGTCTGCGATGTCCTTGGCGACAGCTTCCTGAAGGTCGGAAAGCGGCAGGACCTCGTTGCGCATGTCGGAGTCATTCAGGTCCATATGCTGGACGCCGATGAGTCCGATGTTGTTCGGGCGCGCGTCGGAATAGACGTCCTTCACGATGCGGCTAACCATCCGCATCAAGCCGCGGGTCTGGCGGAACTTCTCGTTGTTCCGGAACAGCGCGATGAGGTCGCGCAGGCGCGGATGGAACGGGTAGCAGCGATGGACCTCGTCGGCGAACTGCTCGGGCGTCTTACCGACCATCCGCGAACGAACCGCCTCGTCCATGGATTTCGCGGAGGCGTCAGCCACCTGGTCCACGATATCTTTGCTTGGCAGCTTATCGAACAGGCGGCGGCGCAGGATATCAAAGACTTCGCCTGAATTCAGAGCAACCGGCGTAATCTCCTTCGCGCTCCGGCGGAGTTCCTGTGACAGATTGCCGATCGTCTGGGCCAGCGACTTGCTGGCACCCTGGTAGGCCGCACTCAGATTGGAAACGACAACCATGCACCGCGGCAGCCTGATTGCCGCCGCAAACAGGTTCGACAGCGCAAACGTCACGACGTTGGCCAGGGTGCCTTGCCCGAGCTCTCGGGTCTGGGCGTAGTCGAGATACGGCGCTAATTCGTCGAGCAGGATAAGTGTCGGCTCATCCCCAATGAGCTTCGCCCAATCCTGCTCACCAGGCGCTGCGGGGCCGCCTTCCCAGAACTTCCGGAAGGCATCCGGTTTGCGCCTCACCCCAGATGAAGTGGTCCATCGGCTGGCGGCCGGAGTGGCAATAACACGAGCGTACCCGAACACGAGCGTACCCGAAGCTGTTCGGAGCCTTGATGCCTGCGCCGTCCAGCACCTTGGTGCGTAAGGCTGCGGATTTCGCGATCAGGCCGAATGACACCATCAGATGCGTCTTGCCGCCGCCCATGGCCTGCGTGAGCGTGTACACCGCCTGGTCGCTGCGGCCGTCCAGCCGTGCAACGCCGACCTCAAACATCTGCCGCATTCCGCCGGTCACGTGGTTGCGGGCAAAAAACGCCTCTGCGTCGCGCTCGGCAACCTGGATGACCTGGCCAATGTCCTCGATATCGGGCTCCGGGTCCGAACGAAGGACGCTGGCGTTGGGTCGGCAAGCATGTCACGGACATCAACATCGGCGACTTCCATCGGAACGTTAAGCCGTCAAACTGATATCGACGGGCGGCAACAGGTTGCTGTTGTATGTAGGATATACCGCGATAATAACGTAATCAATAAATTATCGTTATCGGTATAAATGTCGAAAATCGTCATCCTTCCTGAGTTGTGCCGCGCCGCCCGGGGGCTCCTCGGGTGGAGTCAGGAAGATCTTGCCCAGCGGACCGAGGTCGTGGCCGCGACGATCCGGGGTTACGAGCGTGGTCAGAAGGCGCCACGTCGTGCCAGCCTATCAGCAATACAGCGATCCCTACACTGCGCGGGCCGGCGAATTCGCCACTCGAGGCCGATTGTAATCGCCACCTGAGGCCGGTCGAAACCGCCACCCCTGGCCGCAGGCACCGAGCCGTTAGGCGAGGCAAACTGCCGCTGACGAA
>JBEKLE010000668.1:0-3236 GCA_050010355.1 Rhodopila sp.
CAGCATCCTGTTTCGGCGAAAGGCCCGGGCCGCGCCGGCCCGACTTGTTGAGCAGAGCGCTTTCGGGCTGACCGGAATCAGTCAGCGCGCTCCATCTCTTTGTTTGAGCGAGCAACTTTATCACCCTGACTGTTCCAGTCAGGGTGATGTTGCTCTAGGGCCGCTGGACGAGTTCGATCTTGTAGCCGTCCGGATCTTCGACGAAGGCGATGATCGTCTTGCCGAACTTCACCGGCCCGGGTTCGCGCGTCACCTTGGCCCCGAACGACCGGAGCTTCTCTGTGGTCTCGGCGACATCGGGAACGCCGATCGCAAGGTGACCGAAGGCGGTGCCGAGGTCGTATTTCTCGGTTCCGTAGTTGTAGGTCAGCTCGATCACGGTGTTGCTGTCTTCGTTGCCGTAACCGACGAAGGCCAGTGTGTACTTGCCGTCGGGCACATCGTTGCGGCGAATTTCCTCCATGCCGAAGCCCTTGGTGTAGAAATCGATGCTGCGTTGCAGGTCGCCGACGCGCAGCATGGTGTGCAGGAAACGGCTCATTGGGAATCTCCCTCAGGATAAGGTCTCAGGATCGAGGCCCAGTAGAAAAAGCCCTGCCGCATTCGCCACGGCGAGGCAGGCCTCGCGATCTGCCAGAATGGTAGCCTGGGCTTCGAACGCAAGTCCCCTGAGCCCAGCCGCCACTGCGTGGCGGACGGTATCGGGCCCGATCGTGGGCAGATCTGCCCGCTTATCCTGGTTCGGCTTCACCAATTTCACCAGAACGCCACCGACGCCGTCGCGGCGCAATGCGCCGGCACGGGCAAGCATCGCGTCGGTACCCTCGATCGCCTCGACCGCGAGCACGAGGCCCTGCTGTACGACGCAGCCCTGTCCGACATCGGCGGCCCCTAGTAGCCGAGCGACCTGTATTCCGCGCTTTATGTCTGTCATTGCCTGGGCATCGGGTGTGACATTTGTCAGCACGCCGCCCGGCGCAACGGCCTCCCGCATGATCTCCTGTGCGCCGATCACGGCAAAGCCTTCCTCGGTCAGCACCCGGATGACGGCCGCGAGCAAACCGTCGTCGCCGGCAAAGGCGGCGCGGCCGATGCGCGCCAGAAGCTTGGCACCTTCGGCGTCCGGCCGAAGGTCGAGCAGTGACGGCCGGCGCACCGGGCCTATCATCACCAGATCCTGACAGCCATGGTCGCGCAACGCCGCGATGATGCGTGCGGCCGCGCCAAGACGGCGCATCTCGTGCGGCCAGGGGGCCAGCACCGCCGGGTCGGCGAAGCCCTCCAGCCCGACGATGAAGACCGCTCGGCCTGCCGCCCGCGCGGCTGCCGCGACCTTTACCGGAAGCCGACCGCCGCCGGCGATGATGCCAAGCCTGCGTGGCATTTCTGCCTTATTTTTCATTGCGAATCCCGCCAGACTAACTCTTTTCTTGCAACCACAACTGGTTTTTCCGCATAGAGAGTAGGCTTCTATCTCACGCTCGGGTGAGACAGCCTACAGAGATTACGCCAGCCATGGTTGATGACGATTTGCCGGATGCGGCTCAGCATGCAACAGCAGCGAGCGTATTGCAGTGCCTGACCATGCTGGCCGACGAAGCGGTCAACCTGAATCTGCCTCGTACACTGCTTGCGCTGCGCAAAGCGATCCGCGCCTGCCAGGCGGAGCAGGCCCGGCCGATGCCGGCGCTCCGTCCACGAAGGCATTTGGTGCTGCACTAGCAGCCCGTCAGCTAGAAAATTCCCCGACAGGTGGTGTGCTGCGACTGCGAAGGTTGCGTCGCAGCGCATAGCGCCATAATTTTGTCCTGAACCACCGGGCCGGCATGACGAAACCAGTCTGTCGGGCGATGGTGTGCCCGCCGCACCTCAAACAAGGACAACGCGCATGAGCGCCACAGCCAAACGGTCTGTCACGATAACACTGGACGGCTCAAACAAGTCGGCCAGCCTGCCGTTGCTCTCCGGCAGTATTGGGCCGGACGTGTTCGACATCCGCAAGCTGTACGGCGACCTGGGCGTGTTCACCTACGACCCCGGTTACGGCGCCACGGCGTCGTGCGACAGCAAGATCACCTATATCGATGGCGATGTGGGTGTTCTGCTTTATCGGGGCTACCCGATCGAACAGCTCGCGGAGAAATCCAACTTCCTCGAGGTCTGCTATTTGCTGCTGAACGGCGAACTGCCGAACGCGGCCGAGGCGAAAGACTTCGAGAAGGGCGTGTTACTACACACGATGCTGCACGAGCAGCTTCGCACCTTTTATAACGGGTTTCGCCGCGACGCTCACCCGATGGCGGTGATGTGCGGCGTGGTTGGCGCGCTGTCGGCCTTTTATCACGATAGCCTGGACATCCACGACACGGAAAGCCGCCGCATCAGTGCATTCCGGCTGATCGCCAAAGTGCCGACGATTGCGGCGTGGGCCCATAAGTATGCGATTGGCCAGCCATTCATGTATCCGCGGAACGACCTGTCATACGCCGAAAATTTTCTTTATATGTTCCATGCTGTTCCGGCCGAGCAATACAAGAGCAATCCGGTCCTGTCGAAGGCGATGGACCTCATCATGATCCTGCACGCGGATCATGAGCAGAACGCCTCCACGAGCACGGTTCGTTTGGCGGGATCGACCGGGGCCAACCCCTTTGCCTGCATTGCCGCTGGTATCGCCAGCTTGTGGGGTCCGGCGCACGGCGGGGCCAACGAGGCCGTTCTGAAGATGCTGGCCGAGATCGGCCACACCAAGAACATCAAGCAGTTCCTGGCCGATGTGAAGGACAGGGACAACCACACCAAGCTGATGGGTTTCGGCCATCGCGTGTACAAGAACTATGATCCGCGGGCAAAAATTATCCAGAAGGCGTGTCACGACGTGCTGGAGGAGCTTGGGATCAAGGACGATCCGCTGCTCGATCTTGCAATGGAGCTGGAAAAAATCGCGCTGAGCGATCCGTATTTCGTCGATCGCAAGCTTTACCCGAACGTCGATTTCTATTCGGGCATCATCCTGAAGGCGATGGGCTTCCCGACCAGCATGTTCACGGCGCTGTTCGCGGTGTCTCGCACGGTTGGCTGGGTAAGCCAGTGGAAAGAGATGATGGAAGATCCGCAGCAGCGCATTGGCCGTCCGCGACAGATCTACACCGGCGCGCCCCGCCGCGATTACGTGCCGTCTGCCCAGCGCGCCTGAGCGTCCCGCCGGGTGCGGGCGCGAGGCAGTTGAAACGGTA
>JBEKLE010000669.1:0-3227 GCA_050010355.1 Rhodopila sp.
AGGACGGCCGCGGACGGGTGTTCGACGACGTCAGGCTTGCCTGCGCGATCTACGCCACACTGTGATACGGCCTCAGGCCGAAACCACGCGGGAGATCAGGAACAGACCAGCGAGCCTCGGCGTTGGTTCGGAGCCGAATCGACAAAGCGGGCGGTTGGCATGAGATCAATGCGGTCGATCCCGAGGGTTCCCTCGATCGCACCGCGTTCCGTGAGCAACCGGATCTCCAAGGGCTCGCGCGATGAGGGCACCACGACGATGAAGCTGGCGGCGAACAGTCCGGCTTGCTCGACCGGGAACCTGACGCCCCCCAATACGTTCGCGCCATGCAGTTCCAGCGCGAGCGGCATTCCCCGGCTGGCCGGGGAGAATGCCAGTGTCGCACGGACCGTCCATGAGCCCGACGGCAAAGCGTAATAGGGACCGTAAGCGACCACCCGCGCCGGTCCAGTCATGTCGAGCACCCTCGGCAACGGCGTCCCCGGGTGGTCGCCCCACAACAGACAGTCGCGCGGCCAGGCTACGGGACCGCGAATCCCCGTGCAGCCGTATTGCAGCGCCGGTGTCACCACGGCTTCCATCAGCGGCAGCACAGATGCCGGCAGCGGTGGCGGTGGCGGCATGTCCCATGGTGCCAGGCCAGCCTCACCGGCGAACAGGTTGAACGGTTCGGCCGGCAATCCGGCATGGGCCATAATGCGGGCGACGGCCGCCACCCGGTCGCTGAAGTCAGCACGCCTCAGCAGCAGGACATTCGGCTGGCCGGCAAGATCGCCCTGCGCCGTGGCCACCGCGACAAGGTGGCGCACGATCACGCCCGCCTCCAGCCCCGCCTGGAGCATGTCGGCACACACCGCGGCCATGTCGTCGATCACCAGCACGGCTGGAACCAATCCTTCCTTGAGTGTTGCCGCCCAGTCCTCGTTGACGAAGTCCCCAAAGAACAGCCGTCCGGTGCCGCCTGGTTCCGGCGGCGTCCACGCCGTCTCGCCGATCGACACCTGACCTGCTGACGGGCAGCGGCGCGCCATGGCCCGGCCTAACAATGCGAAGGTCCAGCGCAGCAATGGTCCGGAAAAGCCGGCGAGCAGAAGATCAGGCGCCGGCGTTCGCCCGTGCAGCGGTGCAACGGCGATCATCCCCTGGTCTTCACGCACCGGCCTCGTCATTTGACCGCGCTGTTAACCGTCACACCGGTGACCGCTGGTGTAACGAGCAAGTTGATCAGAGTGAGCACCTTCTGCACGTCGGACAGCGGCGCGTTCGATACATAGATGATATCTTTGCTGCGGATCGGAAAGCGGCGCGCCAGGAACAGCGCGGCGGGTTCGCGCATGTCGAGATGGTACACCACCGGCACGCCACCCGGCTGAAGCGGCACCCCGGCCGCCTGCGGCAGCGCCCGGGCGACCTCCTCGGTTTCGAACCGTATCACGAAGACCGCGGCGGGATCGGCGCGATCGTCGGCCAGACCGCCCACCTTGGCCAGTGCCTCGTCCAGCGTCAGTTTGGCCACCTCGAACGGCACCAGACCGTTGCGGCCTGTGGCTCCCATCGCGGTGAAGGACTGCGGATCGTTGACCAGCGTGACGATATCGCCCGATTGCAGAAACACGTCCTCGCGTGGGTCGTCCAGCACGGCCTCCATCGGGACACGAAGCGTCCGGTGATCCCGCGTCAGCACCACGGCGATGTCGGACACCGGCTCGCGTTCCCCGCCGGCGGTGGCGATCACTTCCAGCAACCGGTCGCCTCGCACGCTCAGCGGCACGCGGGCGCCATGTTCGATCCGTCCCAAGACGGTTACGGTGTTGCTGATGTTACGGGTCACCGTCACCAGCGCCTGAGGATCGATTGCCTTGCCCGTGAGCCGCCGCACGATGGCGTCCTCGATTTCCGGCGGTGTGCGGTCGATGACCCTGATCCGGCCGGCGAAAGGCACCGTGATCGAACCATCCCGGGCGACAACCTGCTCGGGGATAACCGCGGACCGCGAGCCGGCGCTGTTGCGGTCCACGACCGGACTGGAGAAAAGGCCCCCGGGCCCGGCTTCCCAAAGCGTGATCTGTACTGCGTCGCCGACGCCGATACGCTGCTCCCGGGCCGGCCGGTAGTCGCCGAACGCGCCGATGAGTGACGCCGCCTTGCTGGCCTGCAGCAGCCCGACCGATTTGGCATCGACCTCGACCACGGCGACGTCGTGCCGGGTGCTGCCCGCGGCGAGCATATCGCTCCTGTAAGGACCGGACCTCGGCACCCAGCCGCACGCGGACAGCGCCAGCACGATGGCGCCGTGGAGGATCAAGCCGTAATTTAAGCGCAATGGCTTCACTTTTCCTACCGGCACTTCGGTGCCGCGCACGGCGCCGAATGGTTCACGGCGCCTTCGATGAGGTGAAAACGTAACGGAACAGATGATCGAAACGTTTGGCTCAGATATCGGTTGGCTACCGCACGGTCAAGGTGAATGCGAGCAGGGCGGCAAAACAGCCCCTTTGCATAATAGACTCTTGCCGAGGCACCCCCGCGTGTGACACACATATTCATGCTGTCAGGTTACGCAAACGTTCGGGTCGAATCTGCCGTGCGCGATCTTTACCCGAAAGATTTCGCCACCCTGGATCGCGCCGCTTTGGAACAGATCGTGCAACAGCGGGCTCAAACGATCTATCTCGGCGGCGGTATCGCGCTGTCGCGGGTTCTGACCCGGTACAAGTTGCTTCTCCACACCTCTGATCGTGGTTTCGCCGGCCATGTCATGATGGATGGGTACTGGGAAATCTGGCTCAATCAGTTTTTCGCACGAACGATGAAGCCGGGGATGAACGTCATCGATGTGGGAGCGAATTACGGCTACTATACCATGTTGTTCGGCGACATCACCACCGGCACAGGCCAGGTCATCGCGGTCGAACCCAATCCCGCCGCCGCCGAGCTGCTGCGTCAGTCAGTCCGGCTGAACGGCTTTGACAGCCACGTCCAGGTGATTCAGGCAGCCCTGGGCGCGACCGAAGGCGGGTCGGCGCAATTCGTTGTTCCTTATGGCGAACCGAAAAATGCCCATCTCAGGGCACTGTCGAACAGCGACGGCACGCTGCACAGCGTAGCTCTGACCACGCTCGATCATCTGACATCCGGGCTCGATCGGGTGGACTTCATCAAGATCGATGCCGAGGGCAGCGAAGAAGCAATCATCGCCGGCATGCAGAAACTGCTGCACCGGCACA
>JBEKLE010000670.1:0-3226 GCA_050010355.1 Rhodopila sp.
CGGATGTGAACTTCGGTGCTGTAGCCTGCATGTCCATAAACCGTCCGTTCTGTGGACGCCCGCGCAGACGCCGCTCTGCCGCTATAATTTCCGTCCACAGAATGCGTCCCGCATACCTCATGCGTCCCACGTAACCGGAAGGCGATTTTCGATCGCAGCATGGTGCCGAACATCAACCCGAATCCCAGAAACCGGCAATCCACCAAACGCGGCCGCAAGCCATTGTTCGACGTGGCGATCTTCAAGGAACGGTTCAACACCATTGAGCGTGTGTTTGGCTGGGAGGACAAATTCCGCCACCTGCTGCTCCGGTTCGAACGCCTCAGCGCGTTGCATTACGCCTTCAAATCATTGGCCTATGCGATGATCAATCTACGCCACTTCTGCTAACATCGGTCATCATGGCACTCCGGTTGTGATGGCGCGGCGTCGGCGCCATCATTTCGCACGTCCGCAGAATGAAGAAATGATGCATTTCAGCTCATAATGTTACCGAATCGTCGCATCGACGTGACGACTCCACGTCTTCGACGGACCGTTCACGTTCCACCGGGCTGGCCGGGGCTGGAAACCCGCAACGAGTAGCCCGCTTTGTGATGCGCTCCTATGTCGTCGCCGGGTGCGGGTGCTCCAGGAAGAAGCGCACCATTGCCTCGCTGGCATCGGGGCCGCGCGGATCGGTGTAGGAGCCCGTGGTGCTGCCGCCGGACCAGGCGTGGCCGGCGCCGTGGATCACCCACTGCTCGATCACCGTCTGCCCTCTGGCGTCGGTATGCAGCGTGCGGGTGTAAGCATGCCCACCGGGCACCTGGCCTTGCTCGGTATGCGCGGCAACCACCGCATCCTGCGCGGACTGAGCCACCACCGCATCACCATTACGCGGATGGACCGTGCTGTCCAGGTCGCCATGGAACACGATGGCCGGAATCACGCGAAGCTGCACCCGGGACGCGGAGGCGTCGGCCACCCGCTGGGTGAAGCCCTCGCCGCCCTGCTGCATCGCCGCAACGGCCGAGGTCAGGTCGCGTGCCGCGCCGCAAGCGAGGCCGGAATGTACGCCGATCGCGGCATAAACCTCTGGATAGGTGTCCGCCATCACCGCGGCCGCGGCCCCCCCGGCCGACAGCCCGGCGACATAGATGCGCCGCGGATCGACCGCGTAATCGCCTATGACCTCGCGCGTGATCCCCGCGATCAAGGAAGGCTCACCGGCCTCGCGCTGCTGGTCTGCCTCGCTGAACCAGTTCCAGCACTTCTGCATGTTTGCCGCGCTGGTCTGCCCGGGATAGGCGATCAGACAGGTATGCTCCTCGGCCGCCTCGTTCATGCGCGTGCCGGCGGCGAAGTCGTCGGGCGATTGGGTGCAGCCGTGCAGCATGACGATCAGCGGAACCGGCTGCCCGCGATAGCCGCTGGGCACATACAGCTTGTAGGGACGGCTCCCGGCCTCGTTGTTGAAGGTCATGGCCAGGAACTGAGCGCCGTCCGGCACAGGGATGGGCACCTGGGTTGCAAGCGGATGAGCCAGTCCGCCGCCGGGCAACTGGAACCCGCCGTGGCTGACCTGGTCGAGGAAATTGGGCAGCACCTCGGGGAGCGGCGGCTTCACGGCAGGCTTCGCACGGCCGGCGGGCGGGAAGCCAATACCGGCCGCGGGCATCGGCGCGGCCGGCATCGCGAGCCGCGCCGTCGCGGTTCCTACCGCTTCGGCCACGCCATCGATGGTAGTGGGATGGCGCCCGGCCGGCGTGCTGGAGCCGGCCGGAGCCTCCTGGCCATTGAGCAGGCGTTGCAGGACCGCGGTGGCCTCGCCGAGACGGCCGGCAATGGTGAGGCGCGTCGCCTCCAGCATGTCGTCAGGCAGGATATGCTTCATGTCTATGGCTTTCTGTGTTGGGGACCCTCGCAGGCGCCCCCGTTCGGAACCGGGATCGGCTTCCGTCGCAGGTAGATCGGCGTGTTTCTCGGTCGGGTGTGCCATCGGCGCGGCAGGCAGATCAGCCCGTTCGACCTTCTACCATCTGTATGGATGGTATATGGATGGTCACGGCGCACGCACAAGGCCTGCTCGCTGAACTCGAAGCAAGGTGAGCGGGTCCGCCAATCGGGCACGCCGCCGCACCGCCCGTAAACGCCCACGCTATAAGGCGACGCCCAACAATGAGCGAGTCGGTTGGGATCGCTGGCCGGGAGCCACTTTCCTGAAAGCGGTGTCAGGGCCGCCGGCACCGTAGAGCCGGACGACACCGTCGCGAGCATCGTGCTTGATCGAGGGATCGGCAACCTCGTGTGCGGCAGCAGGGAGAACGAAAATCGTCAGCTCGATGCGCAAGTCCGCGAGGCCGTCGGCTGGAGCTGCCTTTGTGGCATTCTGCGTGCTGGTCTGGTCGAACGTCCACGCGGCGGCACCAGATCGGGAAGAGCCGGTTGGCACGGATGTGCATGGTGATTCTGGTGCGCAGGCCGGCCCTGGCGTCCAGTTCGGGACCAATCCGAGCTGGCATGCGTGTTTCCATTGTTGTTGACGAGACCAACAAGACCGTGCTGGATGCTGCGGTTCCGGGTCCGATGCCGGTTGGTGTCCACGCGTTTGCTTTGCGAGGCACGCCCGTCCGGCTGGCGTTGAACGCCGAGCATCAGTGGTCCGTTACGGCCGAGATGTCAGCGACGGAACAGTCGCGGGACATTGTCACGAGCGGGATGATCAGGCGTGTGTCGCCGGCAGGTTTAGTTCCGCAATCCAGTCTGCGCGCGTCGGCCGAAGGGTGTGCCGAATACGCGCGGCTCGGACTTTGGTACGATGCGCTGGATGCCATTTCGGACGCGATTCAGCGCTCGCCTCAGGACCGACGGCTGCGCCTGCTTCGTAGTGAGCTGCTGCAACAGGTCGGTCTGGCAAACGCGGCGGGACCACCGCGAAGCTGGGGGTGCTGGTGCTCCTGTTCTCAGATCAGACCGGGGGGTGGGGCGTGGAGTGGATTTTGAGGTTGTCGGCAGCCGGGGGCGAAGGTCACTCCGTGGACGTCATGGAGATCAGCAGGCCTGACGACCTCGGCGATATCGCCTATCTGGGATTGACCCTCACGGAAGCAAAACAGCTGCTGGCGCGGGTTCAGTGCGAGATCTCCACCGCACAGGCGCGCCAACATGCGGTCCGGCGGCCGGCTTGTCCCTGCCGCGAAGATGTTTGCCGGGTGGAAGATTATCGAGATCACTCGGTCGCGAC
>JBEKLE010000671.1:0-3203 GCA_050010355.1 Rhodopila sp.
TGATCAAGCGGGTGGCGGGAACCTATCGCTATTACCTCACCCGCATCGGACGCAGGGCCGCCGCGGCGCTTTGCCACGTGACGCAGAACGTCCTCATTCCGGCTCTGATCTGATGGGATTTTTTTTGATGCAGAAAGTGTCAAGAGTTGGGTGATAAGGGACTAACCGCCGCTATCCTCCAGCCAGTCTTGCCGGCTGGGCAGCCCGCTCGTCGGTGGAACGTATTGGTTGCAAGCCGCCATCAGGCGAAGAGCGACTGTCAGGATGAGCGCGGCCACGCCGCGAATCATTGCGTTCACGTGTAGGTCTCCTCGGCGACTGGATCGTCCCATTTTTTGCCATATCTTCCAGCAGCCGGTCATGTCATGTTGCACCGCAACATGACGCCAACTCCTCACGAAGACCACGAGAGCTCGTCTCGGCTCACGGCACGGTCATTTGACCGAAGATCGGAGATCGTTCGACTTGGAGCACGCCTGCTCAGTGCGGCGCGGAGGAAGCCTTTTTGATCAGTAGGCGTGGCATGATGGCCGGACTCGCGGTGGTTGCCTTTGGCGTCGCCGTTTCGAATACACCTGCGTTCGCCCGTGGCGGTTCGGCTGGTCACGTCGGTTTCGTCCAGGGCTTCGTGGCAAGAGGGGTCAACGCCGGTGTCGTGATTGGATCGCAGCCGGCCGGTGTCGTCATGCGGCGCGTCCGCTATGGCGCCATCGCCCCGCGATCGTTTTCATCCTGCGTCGCGCCTGCGCTAGCACTCGGGCCGTCGCATGTTCGCTTGCCGGTCGTGATGGCGCCTGTTTGTGGATCACCGGCATCCACCGGAGCATCGACGTTTTATTATCCGCCTGTGGTCACCGCGCCGGCTCCGGTAGCGACTGATGCCGTGCAGGTGTCCGAGGGATCAGTCGCTACAGGTCCTGATACTGACGCAACGAACGCGGGCGCTGTTGCGACATCGCTTCCCGCAGCCTGTCGGCCGATCCCCAACGGCTATCACTGTGACTGGCCTTCGTAGCCGGACGATTAAGCGCAGGCTCCCTTTCGCGATACCGACCTTCGTCCAGGATACAGATATTGGACGCCCCGATCACCCGACGATCCCCTCCGCTACGGCCGCCGCTGCGACGAATATCCAGAAGATGGCCGACAGGAGCGACCCAACGAGCCGTCTAAACATCGGAAAGGCTATCATCAGGAGGATCAGAATCAGCAGCAGGTGCATTGGGCGACCATCATCGAGCGGCGGATGTTGATCACGGATGCTGGAGAAACGTTGGACCGTCGGGCGGTAGGACGAATGCCGCCACCGTCGGCCAGGGCGATCCGAACACGCTCTTGCACGCGCAGGGGACGACTGGCCTGCCGATACGCTTTCCGGCAGCCACGGCTCTTGCCTGCCCGGCGCGTATCGCCTGCGACAGCTTGCCGCGACGATAGGAAGCGATGATGTCGAGCAACACGAAGCCGGTGGATGCGGTGTCAATCTGCTCATCGTGCAGATACAGGCCGACGCCGCGATCCCTCAGGATCGCGAGGACTTTGAACAGGTCCGAAACCGTCTTCCCAGGGATGTCGCCAGCGCTGGAAAGAGCGATTTGATCCACGGTGCTGAGGTCGGCGACCATATTCCGCCAACCTGCATACTTTCCGCGCCCAGTGATCGCAACGTCGTCGGTGTGGACGGCAACCACCGTATCACCACGGCTTTCGACAGTATGCCGCAGTTCGGAGGCAAGTTCATGTTCAGTTCCGGTAAGACGAGAGTATGTCGCAACATGCTGGACCATTTGCATCCTGAACTACAACAAGTGAACGCCTTAATATAAGGAGCAAATGTATTTAGGCCCAGTAGGGGCATTCTTCAGATGATGAGAATGTGTATGATCGTCAGAGAGCGTGCTGGACGGTCGCCAACCGTTCAGGCTGCCATGGGTCAGGATTTGTTGTGGAGCGGTTCTGGATGCTTCGTCAGAGGGTTTGTGAACATCTTCTCGAACGCTGGGCGGCCACGCGGACTTCAGGCTCGCCTAGAGGTTGTGCTCGCGTGCGATGTGGCAGATTGTGGATTGATCAACTGGTTGTTATTGGACTTTCTTGGGTTGACCAATCGGAGGCTAGAAGCGGACATTTCCCATGACCCAGCCAAAGAACATTGGGCTACAAAAGGGAGGCAAGGACATGACCTACGTTGTCGTCAGAATTTACTCTGGCACTGGGGACCGCAGCGTGGACGATCTGCTGCATGTCGTTGGACAGGAGTTGGCCCCGCAGGTAATCAAAGCGGGCTGCAAACGCTATTCTACCGTCAAGTTCATGGATGACCGAATCGGGTCTTCCTCGTTCTATCAGAGCCGTGCAGCCGCCGACCAGGGCAGCCAGATCGCCGCCAAGTGGGTGAGCGAAACTGGCGCGTTGGAGGGCTACAAGTTGGCGCAAACGATCGAAGGCGAAGTCGTGTACGCCTTTCAAGGCGAGCAGAATGTTCAGGCGAAGGAGGGCGAGATACGGCTCTACCAAACGTCAGCGTCTCGTGAAGACATAGAAGCTGCTATACGGGAAGAAGCGCAGCCCATCCTGCAATCGGTTACGGGCCTCATCCGCTACACCTGCTTCAAGCTCGACGACCAGCAAGGCTATGCCGTGATTACAGGCCATGCCGATCGCGAGGCATCGACACTGCTATCGCAGAAGGCACGCGATGCCCGTCAGCACAGCGGATCACGGCTCCAACGTGTGCTGCCGCAAGACCCTGAGATTCTACAGGGGACAATTGTTCACAGTTACACCTGAGACGATAGCGACGCGCCCGACCGCGTTAGCGGTTGGGCGACTTGCCACCTGACAGATTCAGAATCTTCACGTCCAGAAGGCACCCCGATCCCCATTGGCTGTGCGGCGAGATCAAAGCACAGGCCGGCAGACTAGGGGGTCGATGGGCTGCTGAGCGGATCATCCAGACCGTCCCGATCTCGAACCTTCCTCGACAGACCGCCCGCACCGTCCGAAAGTGTCCTGGTCTGGTGGGAGGAAAACGCGATGACCGAACAGGTTGCACAGCATTACGGTAGGGGCGGCTTGCTGGATCGGATATTGGCCGCACTCGCGGAAGCTGGACGGGACATCGCCCACCTCACCATCGACGATCTCGCGCCGGTGGATGAGTTCCATTCGCGCCGTCGTCTTGCCACCGAAGAACTGGCTGC
>JBEKLE010000672.1:0-5218 GCA_050010355.1 Rhodopila sp.
CCAGCTTCAACCAGAAGCGACACCATGCCTTGCTCTCGCTGCCACTCCCGCACGGCGTCGCCGGGGTCGCGGTAGGGCAGGCTCGTCTGGCAGAAAACCGTGTGCTGGAACGCGAGGCGTTCGTTGTCCTGTCCGGTCTCGATCGGCTCGATCAGGCGGCGGTCAGTGCGGCTCAGGGCGTTCGCCTTCTTCCCCGCACGAACCGCGGGAAGGTTCACCAGAATATCCGCCAGGCTCTGCTGCGCCGGGTCTTGCGGATTGTCGTTCACCGAATCGGCCATGATCGGCAGCTTGCCAGAGTCAACTGGCGGCTTCCAGGGCTGTACATCGTCCAGCAAACGACGATTTCCTGAACATTCCGACTTGTCATATATCGGGATTATGCGGTCTTGCTCACGAACCCGCGACCGGGCTGCTAGGGCGCAAAGGCAGGATGTTCCCATGAATTATTCACTGCCACGGACGGGAGAGTAGGGTCGGGGGCGAGAAAGTCTGTTCGCCTTGCTCGGGTGTTAGTGAAATGCCTCTTAGCCTCGTAACCATAGCAGCACTCCTGCTGCTGCTACCAGGTGTTGGCTTCATTGGTGGGATGAGGGCCGCCAACCTTCGTCGCCGGAGCCTCCTCTTTCGCAGCAAGTCAGCTGATATCGGCTACCTCGCAGAGATCGGACTCGTGGTCCTAATCTCAGTTTGCGTCCATCTCGTGTTCACGGTTTTCATACACTTCAATGTGGCCCAGATTTACGTAAGCTGGGCGCCCGTCCAAGGAACAAAAGATGAGCATAATTTCCCTCGATATTGCGCTTTCGGTTTTCAGGGTCTCACTGACATATTTTTTGGCTTCAGCCGTTGTGGGGTTCCTGCTGGGAGCCGCGCTATCGCGAATATCCTTTGCACAACACACGTGGACGGCTGACTTATTAAAGGGGAAGTTTGTGTTCGCCCGCGTGCTCCTTGACAAAAAATTCTCAGTCGAGGGCGAGGCCGGTGAGTATATGATTGCTATCGAGGGGTTTTTACGGGATGCATACTTTGGCGACGATGGCTCGTTGATCTACCTAGTGTTTTCCGAGTTTAGAGAGGGTAAAGTTCCATTAACGAAACCGCCCTATATTAAGGCAAGCTTCCCGTCGACGGGAGACAGATTTGGTATTGAAACAGAGGGACTGACAATCAAGTATAGCAATACTGACGGGGCCGCCATATCGTCATGGCACATTATAACAGTGGTAGTGTATTTGGGTATTTATTCGATCTATAAAGCAAAGGGGCTTGCGCGTCCCGAAAAATCAGTCTTCGTCCCCGCCATGGCGGCGCGGGCGAAATTCGCACGAACGCGCGAGCGCGACTTCCGTGCCAAAGATTATCCGCCTGCCGCCCTTAAAATAAATCAGTTTCCATGACGAGGAAGTACCATTCCTCAAAAGCCAGGATGGAAATTCGGGCCGCTCGGGGCATTGAAACCGCCATAAGGGGCCGGCGTGAATGATCTAATCGGGGCCGGTGCGGGTGGTAGTGCGGCGGGCGGATCGATCGGCGCATCGAGAATGGCCGCCTTGTTTATCGCGTCAATCTGTTCAAGCCGTAAACGGCAATCGTAGTAGTGCTCGCTGCCGAGCGGCACGCCCAACGCTGCGCATTTTGACTCATATTGCGCTTCCCGCTGTTGTGGCGATATGCAGGCCGCGAGCGATGCGACGAGTGCGAGGATTGCAAATCTGTGCGTTCGCAATCGCGTGGACTCCCTTTGTTACGGGGTCGGTGGCTGGGCAATTGGTGCCCAATATTCCCCGGTTTCTTGTAGGGTATGTGGGTCAAGCAACGCGTAAACGATCCCCTCAATTCCCCGCTCAGTTTGCCGGCGTTTTTCCTGCAACCGGATGGTTATCAACTCGCCGCCCTTGATCGGCACGGGGATGTCCTGGATTTCGTGTTCGGCCATTACCGGGTTCCTTTCAGGGAACGCCGCAGAGGCCCCCATCGTCACCCTTTACCGCCGGAAAAACTCCAACCTGCATACCCATCACTGCTGCTCCGCCTTAACGAACTCGGAACAGCCTAACTCACACGTTCGTGAAAATCCACGCCATTGTGGCGCGCGTGGCCCAAGGCGGGCGCGCAAGTGTCCATCAAAGGGTGCTTTGCGAGACTTGACGTAAGGGCACATTATGAGAATGTAGGACGCCGAAGAAACGCCGACCGCCCTATTGGCGGACGCTATGTTCGGCACGCAGCATCAGCACCTTTGCGGCTATCTCGCGCGTTACCTCGTCACGGGTATCTCTGGCCTGCTGAAACACGCTGATATCGTGCGGCCCACGAGGAAACATCAAAATATACTTAATGTAATCAGTGCTACACATCGACTGTATCGCCGCCGCTACGCTCATCACGTCCGACGTTCGGTCGTCGTATTTACTCGCAGCATCGGCCACGCATCCTTCCCACTCGGCATGTGTCTTCTCCACAGCTTGCACCGTTGTATCCGGCTTTGCTGGTGGTGGGGCCGCAGCAAGCAAAGAGGCAGCTGCCAGCGTGATCGCGATGTGGCCGCGTCGCATGCCTCCTCGGAGAGTCCGAATTCAAACTTTAATCAATGTGCGTGTCTATTGCCGCTTTGGCCGCTACGACAGCCTCATCATGCGTTCCAGATATTTCCCCAGAGATGATAGATGCTACTTCGCTTCCAGGCTTTAGCTTAGGGTGAAGCTTCCATTGCCACTTGCCGTTACCGAGATCGCTGATCGAATAACCAACATCTCGGTGGAATGAGCTTTCGTCAAGTTTCACCATATTGATGTTTCTTTCCTACGGATTCGATTTGAGACCAACACATAGGGGATGTGACTGATCAAAAACAAGGCCGATATTATTGCCAGGCCACGGCTCTAACTAGGGCTAGGGGTGGCACTTAAACCCGACGAAAAAAGGCCTAAGGTCGAAGCAGAATCAGGGCCGGCTGGCGCGAAGCGCGTTGGCGTTCCTGCGGCGATGATGCGCCGCGGTGGCTCAGCAAGCGGTCAACGTCGCCCGGCATAGCGGCCCGGCGTGGCGCGGGTTCCGCCGCCCGCCCACGTTACCTTCACTAACATACCAATTTTCTAACGAAGTCCCAACAAGTTTGCAACAAAACGTCACTATCGCTAACAAATTAACATAAAACAGATTATGCGGCTGGTTTGGCGGGGTGGTGTTTGTGGTTGGTTCCGTGGCGCGGCGGGCGGGCGAACCGGCTGGCAGTGCCGGCCGGGACCGCCTATTCTCGCCCCATGAACGACACGTCCCGCCAGGATCTGCCGCCCGATTGGGACCCGCCGATGCCGAGCGAGGCCGAACTCCTGGCCGCACTTGCCCGCAGTGACGCCGATCTCGCCGCCGGGCGCGTGGTGCCCGCCGCGGTCGTGCATGCGGAGCTCGCCGCAGCGATTGCGCGGATCGAGGCGCGGCGGGCGCCACGCCACACGACCGTCAGGCGGCGTTGATCGACTACACCGCCGAGGCCCTCGCACAGGTCCGCGCGCTTCACCGCCATTATGAAGCCCTTGCCCGTGACACGGCGATCCGGGCGCTCGACCGGGC
Organism: Rhodopila sp.; assembly: GCA_050010355.1. Lineage (GTDB taxonomy): Bacteria > Pseudomonadota > Alphaproteobacteria > Acetobacterales > Acetobacteraceae > Rhodopila. The sequence goes on from JBEKLE010000672.1 coordinate 3,580, forward strand.
GCTCGCCGCTGCCGAGGCGAAGATCGAACGGGCGCCCGCAAAGGGGCTACCCGCCCCACGACCCTACCCACAGCTTGCCCGGCCGGGGAGGCTATGGGTCAAGTCGGGGCGCTACTGGATTGCCTATCAGACCGATCCGGCGCCGGTGATCGTCGCGGTGTATTTCGAAACCGCGAACATCCCCGCCCGCCTGTAGGCTCGCCGCCGAGTCACAGCGAAAGAGGGACACCCCATCTTTCCCATCCCGACGGCGACCGCTGGCCAACCGTGGGAATGGTGGGAACGGTGGTCTTGTTTGTCGTCCACAGCTGGCCCGCGCCTGACCCGGCAACCGGCGAAGAGACCGGGCGGATCATCAGCGCCCGGCGGGCGACAGCGCATGAAAGGCGAGCCTATGAAGAAGGCGATAAGCGCTCAACAGCAAAGATTCTGGCTCAGCCGCAAGGCCGCGCCGTCCACCATGTTAGCACGGTGCTGCAGGCCAGCCGACTAGGTTGGCCTGCAGCTCTTATTCACAGTGCTGGCGGAGGGGGGGGTGGATTTCCATCCAACCAAATCAATTCCACTAACCAGATCAAGAAATGGGCTACCAGCAGGATGCCGTTAGCGAGCCATAGAACCAAATGAACACCCACGTACGCCTCCGTAGCCCGCAATCGGGCTGTTACGACGACGGCTCGTGGGGAATCTCTGGACCAGCCCCGGAGGTGCCGGTTTGCGAAGCTGAGGCTCTCCACGAGCCGATCACTTATTGATCAAGCAGCACCCCTGCCAGGGTTATGCTTGAACCAGACTAGACCCAGCTTTGTGAACTGAGCGGGCGGAACCTATGCTTGGTCGATGACGAATAGATTTCAATTATATGAAGAACCGATGACAGAGAGCGGGAAATGCTTGACCCCACCGCTCACTATCGGGTCTTTCCCGGCCTGCGAAGCTGGGGCTCTCCACGAGCCGGCTGTCTGACTATCGGGGCGCCCTCTCCTGCCAGAGAAGGCGCCCTAACTGTATGGTTAACCAACTATTTAGCTCGGCTTTCACCGAGCGCCTGGCCGAGGCCCAGCCATGATGCCGCTGCCGACGGACACGCGAGTGTGGGGGACGACGACCAGGCCGTAGGCGGATCCTTGAAGACCGGCGGCACCGTCTCGAACACGTCGCGTATGGCGGCGGCGATGAAGGGGATGATCATGACCGCGAGGATCGTGGCGGTCAGGATGCCGGTGCCGAAGGGCGGGCCGACGAAGAGGAAGCCGATGACTGGCAGGTCGCCGAGTGGCGGCTTAGCGTGCAGTTTTGGCCCTTAACCCTCGATTGCGGCTTGGTTCGGCTTGTCGCGACGGCGCCCCGGCGGAGGCAACCCCTTGGCCTGGCGGATCGCCAAGCGGACCATGCTCAGCGCGTCTCTGGCGAGCTGCGGCGGCACCGTGACGGTCGCATCACCGGCCAGGGCGCGGGCCGCCTCCATCACTTGCGCCAGCTCCCCGAGATTGACCGTCGGCTGTGGCCTGGCAACAGGGCTGCCGGCGTCCTCCCACTCGGCAACGCGCCGCTCAAGCCATTGTCCGACCGTCAGGCCCTCCCGCCTGGCCGCGTTCGTCACCGCGTCGCGGGTCGCCTTCGCCACGGCTTTGATGGT
>JBEKLE010000673.1:0-3196 GCA_050010355.1 Rhodopila sp.
CGGAGGGCTCGCGCCCCGCACCCCTGGGGCCGCAGCGCAGCGGAGGACGCGGACGGGCCGGCTATTTTGTTTCGCGCTGCAAAGGCGCGCCCTGCTTCGAAAGGGCGGGCGCCGGCGGAAAATAGCGGGGCTGGCAGCGTTGCGGGGACGCGAGGGGCGTCAGCCCTTCACCCTCTGGCCAGATCAAGCCATCGAACGGGCCACACGGGCGTGTCGCGCCAGGGCAGAGGAGGCGGTATCCATGAGATCAACGGTACCGACAGCATCGACCGGCGTGAACGGCGTGCGGCTGCCCAAACGCCGATCCGCGAGACGCAGCACCCCGGTCCGGGCTGAACGCCGACACGAGCAGGGACCGCACGCTGCTTTCGTCCAGCTTTCCTCCCTGGGCACTGCGAGCGTGGCTGATCGGGTGGCAGCGGACCGCCAAGGCGAGCGGGCGGGACGGTCGATCATGGGGTGACGCACTTCGATGGGCGCACCGCTCTACGCGGTCTGGTTGAATTCTACGCCAGTCTGGTCGAAACCGAGGACGGCAAGACCCTCAGCCTGCTGTGGTCACGCCGCATCTGCGACTGATCATCGGCTCAACCCGCTTCATCGGCGACGACGGGGCGCTCGGCCGCGACAGCGCTGCCCGCGAGGCGTTGGCGGCGCTGTCGTTTGGGCTGGCGAGACCGAAAACGTGCATTCTGGTTTCCTAAGACTCTTCCGCGGAAATGCCGTGGTCGCGACCGGGCGCGACAAAATTCGGGGCAGGGCAGGAGGCTTACGGGGCGGATTCGCTCCCTGTGGCTGGCAAACATGAAACCAGGCACCGGGATCGAAGCACCGGGCCGGCCTCCCGCCTGCGGCGAAAGGCGGAACCGGGACCGGCTCCGCCCCCGCCGTGGCCCCGTCAGGCCGCCTGGAAGGCGGCCATCTCGACGGCGGCGGACTGGCGAGACACGCTGGCCGCGGCTGGTGCCGGGGCCTCGTAGGGCTTCCAGTCCTCGCCGGTGACGTCGGCGTAGGCGGCGAGGGCCCCTTCGGCGGCGGCCAGCAGGGCGAAGGACTGCAAGGCCATCTCGGCGGCGAACAGCCGGGCCCGCTCGGCCTTGCTCTCGAAGCCGGCCGAGCCGTCGCGGTCTTCGTCGCGGTCGTCGTTGAGCAGCTTGCTGGTGAGCTCCATCGCGGCCGACTTCTTGGTGCCGTAGAACTGCGCGGCCCCGTAGGCGGAGCCGACGAAAGCGCCGGTGATCCGTTGCAGGTGGATTTGCAGAGCCTTGTCGTTCAGCGCCGTCCCGAAGGCTTCCGCGGCGCGGGCGACATGCTCTTTGGTCGCGTCGCGGATGCTGTCGTAGTCGACGGGTTCGAGGCCGAAGGTGCGGACGAGGTTGTCGGCCAGGCCGTGATGCGGGGCGAGGCGGGCGACCATCTCGAAGGTGATGGATTTGCGGTCTGTGCGGTTGAGGACGGACTTCGTCGTGGTCTTCGCGGCTGTCTGGGCTGATTTGCGGGTCATGATCTCGATCCTTTCGCTCTGCCCGGGAGGTTCCGCCGGCGTCGTGCCGGCGTCCGCCCCCTCGGGTGCGGTTTTCTGGGGCCGGGCCTAGGCGGCCGAGAGAAAGGCGCGCTCTTGCGCGGGACCAGAGCCACGCGCAGCGCGCCCTTTGCGCACGAGCATGGCGAGGACCCACCCTTTCGCGGAGGACGACGGCCGGCCCAAACCGCACGCATCCGAGGGGGTGACGCGCGACACGCAGAGAGCGGCTCTCCCCGCGAGGCAGCGAAAGATCGACGGTTCATCGCCTGCCCCAAGCCCGGACAACGCAGACACGCGGGCCGCCCGCCCGGCGCGCCAGATCAGCCACGCCGATGGGTTGGTTGCCCGCCCGGCGTCACGCCACCGATACCAAACCTCTCCGCTTTGGCCGTCACCCGTTCGGCCGCAGACGGCGGCGCGACCAGGGAGACTGCCGGACGTGCCGTGGTTCGCGGGATGGCCGCAACGCGGGCTCGCCGATGTGCCGCGCGGCGTCCTGGCGGCGTCGTGCTCCGTCTTCGGGACCGCTCTGTCGGCGCCGCACCAGATGCGGGTGAGCGGAGCGGACCGATGGGCGGATCAATCACCACGGCTGCGCCGACCCGCTCGGTGTGCCGGCAGAGAGCACGCCGGGGTTTGCCGGCTTTGACGCCCGATGATGGTTCGTGGGCCGGCGCACCTGGCCGATCCGGGGGACGCTCGCCGCCTATGCGGACGTCACCGGGAGGCCAGGCGGGGCAGGGGGGCCCTGGGAGGCGGTCAGGCCACTACGAGCAAGGTCGTCAGCCGTTCGAGCTGGCCGATTTCCTGGCGCAGGCGGCGCATCGGTGGGCCGTAGGTCGCTTCCAGCCGCATGGCGGCGGCCAGATAGCGATGCCAGGTCGGCCGGTCCCAATGCTCCCGCCCGGAGGTTGCGCTCGTTCGCGGGCGCGCGCCCAAGGCTGCCGCCTCGCAGGCGGCCATCATCGCGGTTTCAAGTTCGGCCAAACGCACGCGGCGGTGGCCGATCTGCAAGTCCAGCGCCTGGCGGCTGAGCCTTGCTGACGGCGGCGGGGCTCCGCCATCCAGAAAGAGATGGGTCATGACGGTGTCCTCGGGGAATGAGGAACGCCTGCCCCGGCGCCATGGCCGGCGCAGGCGCATCTGTCGGGGTCAGGCGGCTTCGCGTTCCGCCGGATCATCGTGGTCGGAACCGGCTTCACCTTCGTCGCCGTCTTCAGGATCGGTGCCGTCGTCCTCGCCGTTATCGCCGGTCACCGGCCCGACCCCGCCGGCGCGGCCGCGTCGCGGCTCCGTCGACGCGGCCAGCTCTTCGGGTGTCAGCCGGAACAGCGCACCCGGGTAGACGAAGGTGCCATCCTTGAAGTGCTTGATCATGCGCTCGCGCGTGTGCGTCGCACGGGGGGCGATGTTGACGCCCTCGGCCCGGGCGACGGTCTCCAGCGCGCCGCGCGACAGGAACGGCAGGAACGCCTCCGTCGCCATGTTGGGCAACAGGATCGAAGCGCCGATCGCCTCGCCCGCGATCCGGGCGAAGATCCCGCTCTGCGAGCGGTTCTCCCGGCACGACAGCACCGCGGTCAGCATTCGCCGCGCCGCCTGGCGCAGCCGATCGCGGTCACTCGTGAGCACGCCGCCTTCGGTGATCCCGCGGCAGATCGCCGCACGGTC
>JBEKLE010000674.1:0-3195 GCA_050010355.1 Rhodopila sp.
GCATTGCAACTCATAGGCAGAGTGACAGCACTATCAGTCCGCCCCCGTGCAATGTGCTGTGCGACTTGTGCCGCAGACAATTTATTGGCTTTCGCCTCGTTTGTCATCGTTTCATCTCCCCCTGAAATAAGGATTGGCATCGGCGCGGCGGTTCAACTCCGGTATCTCGAAATATCCCCTGATCCGCGCGTGGCGCGGCGCTTCATCACCCGGCAGCCATACGAGGGCGCGGCCGTTTGGCATGGAAAACATCATGCCGACCGGAATGCGCGGGCGCTTTTGTTGCGACCAGCTTGGCCGTGGCCCGAAATCCGTAGGGCCTGACGGATCAGAGGCCGACAAAATCGGGCGCGTCACCTCGGATGCGCGCTTCGATAGCCATTCGGCGGTCTCAATATCACCGGGCCGGAAACTCAGCACCGCGCCGTTGCCGAACAAACCCCATGTGTGCGGGTAAAGTTGTTTTATTTGCGCAAGCGACTGAAATACAATTGTCATGCGCGAGTTGAACCCGCGCAGGATCGAGAGCGCGGCTTCAATCTCGGCGTGATGCCCGAGAACATAGCCTTCCTCGATCACCAGCGTGACCGGCACGCCGGCCGGCTGATAGCAGGCGCGCAGCGCCGCCGCCAGCACAAGGCGAAGGAATACCGCCTTGCGCTGTAATTCTTCTGTCGGAACGATAACATAAACCGTTGTCGGGCGGTGTTTGATATCACGGAATTTCATGTGTCCATGTCCTCACGCATGGGCAGCGTCATCCACGCTGTTTGCGTCTCTATCGTGCTGCGGATCGATCCGACTTCGTTCGTTTCGGCGAGGAACTTCTGCAGGCGCGTGTTAATGTCGTAATCGCCAAGCTGCATCATGCGTTCGACGGCGGCGCGCAGCGCCTTCGGCTCAAGGCACATGATTTCACGCACATCGGCGAGCTTCGGCACCGCGCCGCGCGCCCGGGCATCGCGCACGACGAACATGGTGACGCCCGTAATGCCTTCGCGGGCGCTGTCCGGAAAATGCTTCTGATGCTCATTGCTGTCGGTCTTGATAAGCGAGCCACAGAGAGCGGCGCAGTCATCGCCGAAGCTGCGTGAAGCCGGATCAAGTTCATCGAGAGGATTCCACTTGTCCGACCGCAAATCGGGCCGCCTAGCCATCGACCAGCAATCCGTAAGGATTGATAATCACCACGTCGCTAACCGAGCGGCGATAGCGGGCGGTGATGGCAGCAACCTCTAGTTTCGGATCGATAACGATAAAACTGCGTTCACCCGGCTCATCAAGGAGCATCGGCGCGATTATCCCGACGCTTTTCGAGCTTCCGGGCGGGCCGATGATGAGGGTTGCGGCGTTGCCGTCATAACTGATTGGGTTGCCGAAGCGGTCGAAGCCGAGCGGCGAGCCTTTCCAGATAGGCATGTGCTTTCACTCCCGGTTAAACGCGGTCCCAGTCGAATTCGTTTTCATCGATGTTTTCGTTGACCATGGCGCGCGCGTCGCCGGGTCGCCCGATCAGCACGGCTGCGATCTGCGCGAGAGCGCCAGACAGTGCCGCGAGATAAATGCCGTGCAGAAGAGCCGCGAGGTTCGGCATGGCAGCGGGATAGATGTGGTCCCACAGCAGCCAGCCAGAACCCACCGCATCGACGGCAACCATGAACCCGCCGCCCATCACCGGCCCGCGCGCGCGTCCGAACAGACCGGCGAACAGCCAATAGACGCCAAGTGCTGTGCAGCCCCACCACGCATAAAGAAGCAGAGGATCGAGCGGCCCGCGTGTGAGCGGGCCGCAGAGATCAAGCGTGCAGTAACATGCACTTAGCAAAGCAGCGCCATACCCCGCGCGGGCATGGCGCTGCATATGCGGCGGACGGCGGCTTTGCGCGGCGGCTTCGTCGGCAAACGCTACCGCGATTGCCGACAGCGGCCCCTCAACGCGCGGATCACCCGCCATGGCCCCTAGTCCATAAACCAGTCCAGCAAGCTGGGGCGGGGCATGCGCGGTTCCCGGTAACGAACCACGGCGCGGGTAACAGGCACCGGCACAGCCCGGCTTAAGGCCGGGACAGACCGTTGCGGCGGCAGGATTTCCGCGACAGGTGCAGGTGCGGGCAGGGCGCGGGCAACGCTCTGCGCGGCGAGTTGCTTGGCGCGTTCGATCACCGCCTTAACTTCCGCGAAGGTAGACCGGTCGTTGAAGTCCTCGATGCGCTCTACGTCCGGCATGACCTCGGCAATCGCTTGCCGCAGCCAGTGCTTGGTGTCGTCTAGTGTTGAAATCCTGCAATGATTGGCGGCTGCGACGAGGCAGCGCGCCCCGTTGGTATTTTCATACATGTGCTGCGTCCAGTTGGCCTCGTTAAGGAAATGCTCATCCAGATGCTCAAGCGTTGCGATACTTTCCGGGCCGGTCAGTTCGGCCCGGCGCTGGCGGAAGTCATTGCCAAGTTTCTCCATGAAACCCATTACACAGTCCTTTCGTTCCTTCAGTGAAGCCCGGCCACACGCGGGCCGAACACGAAATCGCGGCCAAGCTGTTCCAGCAGCAGTTCCGCCACGATGGTGATGCCGGTCGGGACCAGCCCGATCATCAAGCCGAACACATCGACATAGCCGGTGCAGACGAACCACAGCGCGTTGCCGATCACGCCCGGCAGCAGCGCCGCGATTGGCCACAGGGCAGGCGTTGCGATGCGTGCGCCGTGGACCTGCGCACGGCGATAAAACAGCACGATCCCGACCAGTTGCAGCAGCAGCAGAACGCCAAGTGCGAACAGCATCTCGACGAAGCCGACGCCGATTTGCTGCACCGTGAGGATTTTGTGCTTGGCTTCACCTTGCAGGACGTATTGCAGATTGATGAGATCGCCCGGATGCAGCAGCGTTGCCAAGGCGAAAGGTAAGGCGACCCATCCAAGGGCGACAAGCCAAACGATCCAACCGGCGCGGGTGGCGGCGACTTGCAGCTCCGATGCATAGGCACCCATGGAAGACCTTTTCATTCGTTCACTCTCCTTTTGCTTAGTCGAAATGACAGATGCGCCAGTAACCCCAGCACTCGGTTGCGTCGGCGGGCGGCGTCAACGGCCTGCTGGGCATCGGGAAATAAGGCGCGGGCCTATCGTCCTCGATTGGCCGCAATGGCTGCGGCGGATCAGGCGGTCGCGGCACGGCGGGCGGATCGTTAACCGGTGA
>JBEKLE010000675.1:0-3193 GCA_050010355.1 Rhodopila sp.
AAGTGCGGCGACACCATCACGGCAGACTTCGCCGGCTCGGATACGGCGGTCGCGGGACCGATGAACGCGCCGCTGACGGTGACAGCGTCGGGCGTCTTCTGCGCATTGAAGATGATCGTCGACTCAAAAAGCCTGATCCCGCCGAACTCCGGTTGCTGGAGGCCGGTGACGGTCACCGCGCCCCCGGGATCGGTGGTTAATGCGCAGCATCCCTCGCCGGTCGTGTATGCCAACCACGAGATCTCGCATGGTGATGGCGGCGCTGTTCGCGATCACGCCACGCACTGTGATAGCGGGATCGCAGGGGACCTCGGCGGTCATCACCTTCGGCGGGATCGATTATCGGACCGGCGATCGCTTCGTCAGCTATGAGTCGGTGAAGGGCGGTTTCGGCGCCCGCCCGGTCAAGGACGGCATCAACGCGGTTGCCAGCAGTATCTCCAACATGAGCAACACGCCGATCGAAATCATCGAGATGAGTTTTCCCTTGCGTGTCGAGGAATACACGCTGGTGCCTGACAGCGGCGGCGCTGGCACCTATCGCGGCGGTCTCGGTGTGCGCCGGGTCTGGCGGGTGCTGGAAAATCAGGCCCACGCCGCGGTCTGCTGCGAACGGACCGTGACGCCGCCGTTCGGTCTGGACGGCGGCCTGGCAGGCGCCCCCGCTCGGTTGGAACTGATCGCACCGCGCTCCAACGCCCGCAAACTGACTAGCAAAGGCGGGTTCCTGGCGCCGGCGGGTTCCCTCGTGGTTGTGGAGGCGCCTGGTTCGGGCGGCTATGGGCCGCCCTCAGCGCGCAACCCGGCGTCCGTCTCGGAAGACCTTCTCGACGGCTATATCACGCCGGCCGTGGCGCGCCTTGTCTATGGCCCCGTCATCGGTGAAGCAACCGAGCCGGCCTTAGCCATCATTGCTTCCGCAGCGACCAGTGATACGAGCAGAGAGGCCCGGTAAAGTCGCGCGTATTTAGGTCGGCTTCAAGCGTGGCGTTCGATATTGTCCCCTTTGCTCGTATAGTGCGCCGGTCACCGCTTCTTTTGCCCCCCACATGCACAACACTGCGGAATTGCCCATCATCGGAAACCACCGATTTCAGTGGGAAATCCCCCAGCCTATACTCAATGGCGTTGCCTTTGACAGTGACAGACACGTCCCCATCAGACCCACACACCGGCTTGGATCCGAACGTTACGGCCTGCGTCCCGCCATAGAGTCCGTCATATGAACCGGCATCGGCGAATTCCGGACTGGCGCTCAGGGCACCAATCAGGATCATGCCCAGCGCCGGAAACCGAAGAGAGGGTTTGCTCAGACGTATCTCGAACATTCCATGTCTCCACCCAACGGCAGAGCGATGCGGATGCCTAAAATGTCCCGGAATGTCAAGCTGACCGACAGGCTCTTTCCTCAGACCGGCCGGACTGTTACGATGTCCCTGCGGAGGCGAGCCCTGTCCACGGCGTTGAGCCTGCCCAGGAGGATATGTGATGTCTGAGTCATTGCCGGTCGTTGCCCAGAAGGGTTCCTACAAGATCGAGGTCGAGGCCGGGAAATCCTATTGGTGGTGCGCCTGCGGCCAAAGCAGCAAGCAGCCGTTCTGCGACGGGTCGCACAAAGGATCGGCGTTCTCGCCAATGAAGTTCGACGCCGAGGACTCGGGTGTCGTGTCGTTCTGCGGATGCAAGAGCAGCGGCAACGCGCCGCGGTGCGACGGGTCGCACAAAAACCTGCCCTAGAGCATGATCTGATACCAGTCGGCGTTTACGCTGACTGGATGCGCGTAGGATTGGCGTGGCGGCTGCGCGCAAAATATGAACGTTCAAGGCGCATGATTTCCGAGCTGCAAGGTCAGCCTGAAAACGCCCCGGCATCTAAGTGCATCCGTTGATGCTCAAAGCCGTGCGATCTTTCCCTTTATCGACAGATCGCTATCTGCTTCCAGCACACTCAGCGGAGAGGCCACATGACCCGAGCGGAACTGACCGAGAAGATCCTGGACGTAAAGCGCGAGAAGGACTGGAGCTGGAAGTATATCTGTGAACAGATCGGCGGCATGTCCGAAGTTCTGGTCGTTGGCGCGCTTCTCGGCCAGATGAAACTGGTCAAGCCGCTGGCGAAGAGGGCCGCCGCGCTGTTCGAATTAAGCGCGACGGAGGAGCGGATGTTGAACGAGGTGCCCTGTCGCGGCACCGCGATGCCGCCGACCGACCCGCTGCTCTACCGGTTCTACGAGTTGTTGATGGTGAACGGGCCGGCCTGGAAGGCGCTGATCGAGGAGGAGTTTGGCGACGGCGTCATGTCCGCAATCGACTTCGACATGCAGATCGACCGCGAGGCAAACCCGAAAGGCGACCGCGTGAAGATCACGATGTCCGGCAAGTTCCTCCCATATAAATATTACGGCAACGAACAGGGAATTCCGGAGGTCGGCTACAGGGAGACATAATACCAGCCGGCCGAAAGATCGCCTTTTCAATCAACGGCCGGCCGGCTGGTATCTCATTGATTTTGCGCGCAGCCGCCACGCCAACCCCACCAGTCAGCGTAAACGCCGACTGGTATACAGCGGTTCGCGTCATCGCGCGGAGCGAAACGACGCGGAAATTCCAACAGCGGCACTTCCCGCGTCACGTCGCCCGTGCGGGAGAAATCCGCGGCCCGCTGTGGATACGGACGTGTACCACGGCGTCCAGCCGGCCATCAGTTTACCCTGGGCTTTCATGGCGCCGATTTCGAACGCGATGCTCGCCTCCATTTCCGATCCGCGGCGAAAACCGTCGAGACAGCGCGACCCACAGCGCCTTCATCTCGTCGAAGATCGCGCTCGGGTCGCGCGCGAACACCATCGGACCCGCGGGGCGGTGCCGCCGCCCCGGCTTCCGAACCCTTCAACTACTTCGCCAGCGCCGGCTCCTTCACCTCAACCCGAGATCCCTTGAACGCCGGCATGACTTCGTTGGCGAAACGTTCCAGTTGTTCCAGGATCACCGCCTCCGGCACTCCCAGCGACGGGCTGATCGAGATCCGGTCCAGCCCCGGGTACGCCTTTTCCAGGTTTTTCAGGAAATCGATGATCTCAGCGGGGGATCCGGTCAGGAACCCGCCCGCGTTGACGGCATCCTCGATCCGCGGCAGCTTCGCGGTGGGTGCGCGCACCGGGTCACGCATGATCTCGATCTGCTCGTCCGTCAT
>JBEKLE010000676.1:0-3192 GCA_050010355.1 Rhodopila sp.
CACGTACTTGACCATTTCGACTTGTTCCGGCAGCCCGAGTATGTGGAGATGCTGGCCAACAAGAAGAAGAACTTCGAAAACCCGGTCGCCGACGCGGATCTGGATCGGGTCCGCGAATGGACAAAGACTGCAGAGTATCGTGAGAAGAACTTCGCCCGCGATGCGCTCACGGTCAATCCGGCCAAGGCCTGCCAGCCGCTGGGTGCGGTGTTCGCCGCCGTCGGGTTCGAATCGACGTTGCCGTTCGTGCATGGCTCGCAAGGGTGCGTGGCTTACTACCGCAGCCATTTCTCGCGCCACTTCAAGGAGCCCAGCTCCTGCGTGTCATCATCGATGACCGAGGATGCCGCGGTGTTCGGCGGCCTCAACAACATGATCGACGGCCTGGCCAACGCCTACAACATGTACAAGCCGAAGATGATCGCGGTTTCGACGACGTGCATGGCCGAGGTGATCGGCGACGATCTGAACGCCTTCATCAAGACGTCGAAGGAAAAGGGGTCGGTGCCGATGGAATTCGACGTTCCGTTCGCGCACACACCGGCCTTTGTCGGCAGCCATATCACCGGCTATGACAACGTCCTGAAAGGCATCCTCCAGCATTTCTGGGGCGGCAAGGCCGGCACCGTGGCGAAACTCGAGCGCCAGCCGAACGAAACGATCAACTTCATCGGCGGGTTCGACGGCTACACCGTCGGCAATCTGCGTGAAGTCAAGCGCATCTTCGATCTGATGGGCGTCGAATACACCATCCTCGCCGACAACAGCGATGCCTGGGACACGCCCACGGACGGCGAGTTCCGCATGTACGACGGCGGCACGACCCTGGAAGAGGCGGCGCAGGCGGTTCACGCCAAGGCGACCATTTCGATGCAGGAATTCTGCACCGAAAAAACGCTGGCCTACGTCAAGGAATGGGAACAGGAGACGCTCGCCTTCAACCATCCGATCGGTGTCAGGGCAACGGACAAGTTTCTGATGGAACTATCCCGCATCACCGGCAAGCCGATCCCGGATGCCCTGGCGAAAGAGCGCGGCCGTCTGGTCGATGCGATCGCCGATTCGAATGCGCACATCCACGGCAAGAAGTTCGCGATCTACGGCGATCCCGACATGTGCCTGGGGCTTGCCGGCTTCCTGCTGGAACTGGGTGCCGAACCGACCCACATCCTGGCAACGAATGGCGGCAAGGCGTGGGAGGCGCGGGTGCACCAATTGCTTGACGCCTCACCGTTCGGCAAGAACTGCCATGTCTACGCCGGCAAGGATCTGTGGCATATGCGCTCGCTGCTGTTCACCGAGCCGGTGGATTTTTTGATCGGCAACACCTATGGAAAATTCCTTGAGCGCGACACCGGAACCCCGCTGCTGCGTATCGGGTTCCCGATCTTCGACCGGCATCATCATCACCGTTCGCCGCTGTGGGGCTATCAGGGCGGCATGAACGTGCTGGTCAAACTGCTCGACAAGATCTTCGACGTGATCGACGCCAACACCAATGTCGCGTCGAAGACGGACTACAGCTTCGACATCATCCGCTGATTGCTCCCGTATCCTTCCGGCCCCGTCGCGGGGACCGGAAGGACAGGCTCGGCCCTACCAGGAGGCGTGAATGAGTTCGCTGGCAGACAAGATCCAGGACGTGTTCAACGAACCCGGCTGCGGCAAGAACGAGAAGAAGTCCGAGAAGGAACGCAAGAAGGGCTGCACCAAGCAATTGCAGCCAGGGGGTGCGGCCGGCGGATGCGCCTTCGATGGCGCGAAGATCGCGTTGCAGCCGATCACCGACGTCGCCCATCTGGTGCACGGCCCGATCGCCTGCGAGGGCAATTCCTGGGATAACCGCCACGCCGCCTCCTCCGGCCCGCGCACCTACCGCACCGGCTTCACCACCGACATCAACGAAACGGATGTGATCTTCGGCGGCGAGAAGCGGCTGTTCCGATCGATCCGCGAGATCATCGAAAAATACGACCCCCCGGCGGTGTTCGTCTACCAGACCTGCGTGCCGGCCATGATCGGCGACGACATCGACACCGTCTGCAAGACCGCGGCGGCCCGCTTCGGCAAGCCGGTGATCCCGATCAACGCCCCGGGGTTTGTCGGCCCCAAAAATCTCGGCAACAAGCTGGCCGGCGAGGCCCTGCTCGAGCACGTGATCGGCACACAGGAACCGGATTACACCACCCCGTACGACATCAACATCATCGGCGAATACAACCTGTCCGGCGAGCTCTGGCAGGTCAAGCCGCTGCTGGATGAGCTGGGAATCCGGGCGCTGGCCTGCATCTCGGGCGACGCCCGGTACCATGAGGTCGCCCGTTCCCACCGCGCCCGCGCATCGATGATGGTGTGCTCCAAGGCGATGATCAACGTCGCGCGCAAGATGGAGGAGCGCTACGGGATCCCGTATTTCGAAGGCTCCTTCTACGGCATCGCCGACATGAGCGATTCGTTACGGCAAATCGCTCGGCTTTTGGTTCAGCAGGGTGCCGCGGACGAATTGATCGGGCGCACCGAGACGCTGATCGCGCGCGAAGAGGCGCGGGCCTGGCAGCGGATCGAAACCTATCGGGTGCGCCTGCAAGGCAAGCGCGTGCTGCTGATCACCGGCGGCGTGAAATCCTGGTCCGTTGTCGCGGCCTTGCAGGAAGGCGGCATGGACGTCGTCGGCACCAGCGTCAAGAAATCGACCAAGCAGGACCTCGACCGCATCAAGGAGATCATGGGCGACGATGCGCACATGATCGACGATATGCGCCCGCGCGAGATGTACAGGATGCTCCGGGATGCGCACGCGGACATCATGCTGTCGGGCGGACGCTCGCAGTTCGTGGCGCTCAAGGCGAAGATGCCCTGGCTCGATATCAACCAGGAGCGGCACTACGCTTACGCCGGCTATGAAGGCATGGTCGCGCTGGTGCACGAGATCGACAAGGCGCTGTCCAACCCGGTGTGGGCGCAGGTGCGTCAGCCGGCGCCATGGGAGGAAATCACCTGGGAACAGCGGGCGGATGCGGCGATCGCCGCGGACGCCGCGATCGAAATGAACACGCTGCCGGCGAACCGGGTCTGTCAGTGCAATGCGGTGGATCGCGAAACGATCGAGGGTGTGATCCGCAAGCACCACCTGACCACCGTTGCGCAGGTCACGACCCGTTCGGGTGCCGGCGGCGGCTGCGGCGGCTGTAG
>JBEKLE010000677.1:0-3191 GCA_050010355.1 Rhodopila sp.
GTGGCCCGCTGGAATCTCAACTCGACACCGCCCTTTCCCGGCTGCCCGCTTCCATCTTCACCTCGTCGGTCGAGTCCACCACGGCCGAGGACGACGCCGACGAACCGATGGTGCGCGCTGGCACCGCCGCGGACGGCGCCACGATCAAGGAAGGCTCGTACCTGATCGGCAAGGCCGGACGCCTGATGCAGCTCGTCGGCGGCGCACCCGAGCCGGTCGCGATCCGCGAAGGCAAGGGCGGGGAGGGCATCCCTGCCAAATCGGCAAAGATCATCCGTTCGCTGCTGCCCATTCGCGATGCCATCCGCGACGTGTTGCGGGCGCAGGCGGCCAACCAGCCCTGGGCGCAGGCGCAGGTGCGGCTTCGCGTCGCCTATTCGGGCTTCATCCGTTATTTCGGGCCGATTAACCACACCATCGTCAGCGTCCAGACCGACGCCGACACTGGCGAGGAGCGGGAGACGCATCGCCGACCCAACCTCGCTCCCTTCGCCGACGATCCCGATTGCTGGCTGGTTGCCAGCATCGAGGATTACGACCTCGAGACCGGCCTGGCGCGCAAAGGGCCGATCTTCAGTGAACGGGTCATCGCCCCCCCGGCGGCGCCCCTCATCACCAGCGCCGCCGATGCGCTCGCCGTTACCCTGGCGGAGATCGGGCGCGTCGATCTCGACCATATGGCCGACCTGCTGGAGCGCGAGCCGGCGACGGCGCTGGCCCAACTCGGGACGGCGGTCTTCCTCAACCCGCGCACCGAGGCGTGGGAAACCTCGGATGCCTATCTGTCCGGTGCGGTCCGCAGCAAGCTCGCCGTGGCCGAAGCCGCGGCAGCTCTCGACCCGCAGTACCAGCGCAACGTGATTGCCCTGCGCGAGGTGCAACCCGAGGACCTGCGGCCCTCAGATATCACAGCGCGTCTCGGGGCGCCGTGGATACCGACGGACGTCATCGAGGCGTTCTCGGTCGAGATCATGGGCACTGCGACGCGGGTGTTCCACTGCATCGAACTGGCGTCCTGGAGCGTCGATGCGGATCGCTTCATCGGCACCGCCGCCGGCACCTCCGAGTGGGGCACCGGCCGCCGCAACGCCGGTCTTTTGCTGCACGATGCGCTGAACAGCTCGACACCACAGATATTCGACACCGTGATCGAGGACGGCGCCGAGAAGCGCGTCCTCAACGTCGAGGCGACGGAGGCGGCCAAGGAGAAGCTTGCCCGCATCAAGGACGCGTTCACCAACTGGATCTGGACGCATCCCGACCGGACCGATCGGCTTGCCCGGATCTACAATGATCGTTTCAACAATCTGGTGCCCCGCCATTTCGACGGCCGCCACCTGACCCTGCCAGGCGCGAGCAACATCATCCGTCTCTACGATCACCAGAAGCGGGTCATATGGCGCATCGTCGCGGCGGGCAGCAGCTACATGGCGCACGCCGTCGGGTCGGGGAAGACGTTCTCGATCGCCGCGGCGATCATGGAACAGAAGCGCCTTGGCCTGATCAGCAAGGCCATGCTGGTCGTGCCCGGCCACTGCCTGGCGCAGGCCTCGCGCGAATTCCTCCAGCTCTATCCGACCGCCCGCATTCTCGTCGCCGACGAGAGCAATTTCAGCAAGGACAAGCGGGCGCGCTTCCTGGCACGCGCGGCGACGGCGAATTGGGACGCCGTCATCATCACCCACTCAGCTTTCCGCTTCATCGCCGTGCCGACGGATTTCGAACGCAGCATGGTGGAGGAACAACTCGCCATGCATGAGGCGGTGAAATTGCGCGTCGATAGCGACGATCGCACCACGCGCAAGCGCATCGAAGCGATGAAGGAGAAGCTGACCGAACGCCTCGAAGCCCTCAAGAGTCGCCGTGACGACATGCTGACGATCGAGGAGATGGGCATCGATCAGATCATCGTCGATGAGGCACAGGAATTCAGAAAGCTCTCCTTCGCCACCAACCGAACGACGCTGAAGGGCGTCGATCCGGATGGCTCGCAGCGAGCCTGGGACCTGTTCGTCAAGTCGCGCTACATCGACCAGAAGAACCCGGGGAGGGCGCTGATCCAGGCGTCTGGCACCCCGATCACCAACACGCTTGGTGAGATGTATACCATCCTGCGCTTCCAGGCGGGCGAAGCGCTGAGGGAACGCGGCGTGCATGAATTCGATGCCTGGGCCTCCGCCTTCGGCGACACGCGCACCGAGTTGGAGTTGCAACCCTCGGGCACCTACAAGCCGGTCGAGCGTTTCTCGGACTTCATCAACGTCCCGGAGCTAATCGACATGTTCCGCTCCGTCGCGGACGTGGTGCTGAAGCAGGACCTGCGCGGCTACCTGAAATTGCCGCACATCCGCGCCGGCCAGCGACAGCTTATCACCTCGGCGCCCAGCCAGGAATTTCGCGCCTACCAGAAGTATCTGGCGGAGCGGATCGCCCTGATCGAGCAGCGGACGCGCAGGGTCCAGCCCGGCGATGACATCCTTCTTGCCGTCATCACCGATGGCCGTCACGCGGCGATCGACATGCGGCTGGTCTGGCCAGCCAACGACGACGAGCCCGAGAACAAGCTCAACAAACTGATCGGCAACGTTCATCGGATTTGGGTCGAGACCGGCGACCAGTGCTTTATTCGCCCGGACGGCACGCCATACCCGATCCCTGGTGCCGGGCAGCTGATCTTCTCCGACCTCGGCACGATCGCCGTCGAAGCCAAGCGGGGCTTCTCCGCGTATCGCTGGATCAAGCAGGAACTCGTCCGGCGCGGTGTGCCGGCGTCCGAGATTGCCTTCATGCAGGACTTCAAGAAATCGACCGACAAGCAGCGCCTGTTCAACGATTTCAACGCCGGCCGCATCCGCGTGCTGATCGGGTCCTCCGAGACCATGGGCACCGGCGTGAACGTGCAGCAGCGGCTGAAAGCGCTGCATCACCTCGATGTGCCATGGCTCCCGTCGCACATCGAACAGCGGGAGGGGCGCATCGAGCGTCAGGGCAACCAGAACAGCGAGATCGAACTCTACGCCTACGCGACCCTCGGCTCGATGGACGCCACCATGTGGCAGAACAATGAGCGCAAGGCACGGTTCATCGCCGCTGCATTGTCGGGCGATCGCAGCATCCGCCGCGTCGAGGATGTCGGCAGTCAGGTCAACCAGTTCGCCATGGCCAAGGCCATCGCGTCCGGTGACAGCCGC
>JBEKLE010000678.1:0-3793 GCA_050010355.1 Rhodopila sp.
CTGAGGAGAAAGGTTATTCGCGATATGACGTTGCCAAGGGAGGCCGCCGTGCTTGACGCCGTTCAGATGCCAGGTCGCTATCAGGTTCGGGTCGACCGGTCCCGCGACGCGCTGCTCACCGACTTTGGCCGAGCCACCCTGACCGACCGTTATCTGATGCCGGGCGAGGAATTTCAGGACCTTTTTGCCCGGGTGGCGTCTCAGTATGGCGACACCCAGGCGCATGCGCAGCGGCTTTACGACTACATGAGCAAACTCTGGTTCATGCCCTCGACGCCGATCCTGTCGAACGGGGGAACCAGCCGCGGGCTGCCGATCTCGTGCTTCCTGAACGAGGCATCCGACAGCCTGGACGGGATTCTGGGGCTGTGGAACGAGAACGTCTGGCTCGCGTCGAAAGGCGGCGGGATCGGGTCGTACTGGGGCAATCTGCGCTCGATCGGGGAGAAGGTCGGGGCGGTCGGCAAGACCTCGGGCGTGATCCCGTTCATCCGGGTGATGGACAGTTTGACGCTGGCGATTTCGCAGGGCTCGCTGCGGCGCGGTTCCGCGGCGGTGTATCTGCCGGTGTGGCATCCGGAGATCGAGGAATTCATCGAGATCAGACGACCCACCGGGGGCGATCCGAACCGCAAGGCGCTGAACCTGCACCACGGCATCCAGATCCCGGACGATTTCATGCGGGCGGTGGAGGCTGATACGCAGTGGGCGCTGCGTTCGCCGAAGGATCATTCCGTTGTGCGGTCGATTTCAGCGCGCTCGCTTTGGGTGCGGATTCTAACAGCGCGCCATAAGCTGGCGGGCCTGGAGGTGAAGACGTCCAACCTCTGCAGCGAGATCACGCTGCCTACAGGCGCGGATCAGCACGGGATGGAGCGGACAGCGGTCTGTTGCCTGTGCAGCCTGAATCTGGAGAACTGGTCTGAGTGGGAGGAGCATCCGACGTTCATCGAGGACATCATGCGGTTCCTCGACAACGTCCTGCAGGATTTCATCGATCGCGCGCCTCCGGGGATGGAGAAAGCTCGGTATGCAGCGATGCGGGAGCGGTCGGTTGGGCTGGGGGTGATGGGGTTTCACTCGTTTCTTCAGGCGTTGAACGTTCCTTGGGAAAGTGTCGTCGCGAAAGTCTGGAATAAGAAGATTTTCCGGCATCTCCGCGCTCAGGCGAATGCGGCGTCGGTGAAGCTGGCGGCGGAGCGTGGGGCCTGTCCGGACGCCCTGGAATACGGCGTGAACGAGCGGTTCTCGCACAAGATGTCGATCGCGCCGACGGCCTCGATCTCGATCATCGCGGGGAATTCGTCGCCGGGGATCGAGCCGATCGCGGCGAACGTGTTCCTGCAGAAGACTCTGTCGGGGAGCTTCTCGGTGCGTAACCGGCATCTGCAAAAGCTGCTGGCGGAGAAAGGGTTTGATACCGATGAGGTCTGGTCGTCGATCACCCTGACGAAGGGCAGCGTGCAGCATCTGGATTTCCTGAACGAGCAGGAGAAAGCGGTCTACAAGACGGCCTTCGAACTGGATCAGCGCTGGATTATCGAGCATGCGGCGGATCGGGCGCCGTTCATCTGCCAGAGTCAGTCGGTGAACGTGTTCCTGCCGGCGAACGTGCATAAGCGGGATCTGCATCAGATTCACTTCATGGCGTGGAAGCGGGGTGTGAAGTCGTTGTATTACTGTCGCAGCCTGTCGATTGCTCGGGCCGATAACGTCAGCGAGAAGGGCGTGGCGCCGGCGGCGTTCACGGGGCTGATGCTTGGGGCGACGCTGCCGGCGAATGACCAGCAAGGGACGCTGCCGTTGGTGGCGATCGGATCGCGAAACGTGACGGATTATGAGGAGTGTCTGGCCTGTCAGTAGCGGACCGGGGACCGTTGGGCTTTTTGCCAAAGTGAGTGCAGCAGGCCGCGATGGGGTTCATTGGCTTCGGCATGTTGTGACGCCAGCCAGCAGGCGACGCTACAGCTGCTTTGTCTTCCGCAAGCAAGTAAGATTTTAACACGGAGGGCACGAAGCATCAGGAAGGTTCACCGAGAAGGCAATATTCGCGTTGCAATACCAACCCTCGATGACACCGACTCGCTGTCGGAGCCAGTCGGAGCCTTCTCGTCATGCCGGCGACCGGTCGGCATCAATGCCTTTGCCGTGCCTGATCAAAGGTAATCCCAAGCGTAACTAGTATAAGGCAACAGCCAAAAACAATCGAGTCGGCTGCGCCGCAACGTGCCCCATGTGTCATGACCGGGCTTGGCCCGGTCACCCACGACTTGCCGCCGTCTGATTATCGAAATGTCGTAGATGAAGCGGCAATTCTTGGGCGTTGGCTAACTTTGATCTCGACCACTTTCCCTGTAACGCACACGAAAGCCATCACATCGGACCGAACGCCCGCGAAAATGCCGGTCGCTGGGCACCGGACGGCTGATTCCGCACTTATCGGGTTTTCCGTACAATGCAACCCGCGTTGACACCGACTCTCCTGCGGGACCACCCCTAATCCCGACAGAGGCCGGCATCCACGCCTTTTCCTGTCAGAACAACGGCATCGGGAAACAGGAGCTACCGCATCTAGGAAATATTTCTTGACACGCAGCGCAACCTGCGGTAGCATAGACCCATCACATTCAGGCCCGAACGGCATGACCAAGATCACCACCCACCGCGACGCAACGTCCAGCACGCCCCACCCGTCCGGTCTGCTGATTACCCTCATCGTCGCCCTCCTGGCACCCATGTTCCTCGGCGTCACCGAAGGCGACGTGAGCCTCGCCCGCATGGCCGCCGTCGAGACCATCAACGCCTACCGCGCCCGCAACCACGCCGACCTCATCGCCGTCGTCCAGATCATCGCCTTCGGCCTCGCCGCCCTCGGCTCGCTCAGCCTCTCCATGGCCGACGACATCTCGCTGACAATGACCCTGCGCCTGCGGAACAACGCCAACGCGCTGAACCGCTCCGCCGAACAGAACCGCCGCGTGCTCCGCGAAAGCGTCGTCAACGAGCTGATGCAGCACCATGCCGAAATGGCGGAAGAACCCGCCCCCTCCGCCACATTCGCCGGCGACGACGCATCGGATGCGGATGTATTCCTCAGTGAGGCCGCCGAACAGGTCCTGGCCGCTGAAGCCCAGGCCCGCCTGCGAGACCCGGAAGAAAACATCCCTACCCCGCCCCCGCCCGCCTCGGACAAGCGCCACCGCGAGATGTGGGCGATCGCCCTGGTCAAAGAGGCCGGAGAAATCGCCGCCGGCATCCCGAACCTGCCGCCCGCCGAACGTCCGGCGGCCACGGTACGCGCCGCCGAGATGACCCGCACCGCCCACGACCTGCTGTATGGCGACCCGGTGCCGCAGCTTGATCCCGCCGCTCTCGCCTGGATCACCCGGCCGGTCCAGAGCGACAATCAGCCGCCGCTTCTGTAGCGCCGGCTTTCATTTGCGATGATACCGACGCTTCACCACGCATCCCCGTCATGCCTGCGACGCTGCTCCACGGGGCCGAATTATGCCAGCTGCTGCAAACCGATCGACAGAGGCTGCGACTACCGTCATCGCAGTCCGCATCGACGCCTTCTTTTTTGCCAAGCAAATGGTGTGGAAACCGCCATCCGCCGGCATGACGGGGCGGCGCGGCCGGAGAGTCTGTGTCACCGCCGCCTAGTATTACACGACGCCGGCTTCGGTCAGTTCCCGAAGTTCCTGTTCGTCATGACCGAGCCAATCGACGAAGACGCGGCGATTGTCCGCTCCGAGGGGGGCGCTTGGCTCGATCGGGCGCAGCGGCGTGCCTT
>JBEKLE010000679.1:0-3186 GCA_050010355.1 Rhodopila sp.
CCTTTCGATACTCAGGCGCCGGCACGTCGTGGGTGGCCGGGCCAAGGCCGGCCATGACACCCGGGGGGCATGTTGCGGTGGGCGATCTCAGCCGACTCGCTTGTTTTTGGGCGTCGCCTAACACGAAATTTGCACGAAGGCTCCAAAGCTGCATCGCGATGTCGGTGAGGCACGCCGTCGTGAACGGGTGACCCACTCCCCGATTGCCGAGCGCTTGCGGCTAGTTCCGAACTCTCGCGTCCTGAACCAGCCGTGAACGGTCAGTTTCTCCTGCCCGGACCACGACCGCACATCAGCCGATGAGTAGGTGGAGGAGTTGCTCTATGTGCTGAACAAGCGCGGTCAGGTCTTTACGATTTGGTCCAGCGCCACCAGCGCCTTGTCAAGTTCGAAAAAAAAGACGCTGATTGCGCCTAAAAAAGAAGCGGCGATCGCAGAGCCGCTTCTGCGTATCGGACAGGTTCGTCCATACATAGCCGAACGTGAGCCGGGCCGGTTGCCGAAGGTCAATCAACTCCAAAACGAGAGGCCCTAACCGGTGAGGTTTTCGGCTTCCGAAGCCAAGGTAGGAAAACTGTCAGCGTCGTAGCCCGAGGAATCGATCAAATTATGATTCCTGCGATCGCGACGTTGCTCCCTCAACTCCGCATCAATCGCCCGGAGGTATCCCGGATCGGCAGCGATCGCTGCGAGCAGTTCTTTTGTCAGACGCTCGATCTGGTCGCGGACGAGCTTGGTGTCCGGCGCATAGTCCGGCGTGACGACCTCAGCTTCGGCTGTAAAGGTCGATTCGATCGAGAACTGTCCTTCGGCCGCGACCGAGTCGGTAAGGCTATAACCGAAGGCTTCGACAACCTTGCCCTTGGGGGCCTTGGCTGGACGCTTGGCGGGGGACTTCCTCGGTGTTTTGGCACGCACGCCGCGTTCCGACCCTCGAACTGGCCAGCAGGTGAACCCTAAATGCTTTGACCATGCGGGGAGTTCAGTAACTCATTTTCAGAACATCCGATGAACATAGATAGTCTGCCGCTGGTTGAAGCGGGTTGCGAGCCTTAGCCTCCGGCGAAGGTTACGTAAGGCTCGGTATCGTGAAGGGTGACTGAAATTCCACGCAGGGAAAGTTGGACCTCGTTGGTCCTGATATCGAAGTCGGATGAAAACGCACGACTGAATGGCCCGTCGTGGTGCTTATACGAGAGTCTCGGCTCCGCGATCTGAATGACCGCAGCGAGACTAAGGACGGCGAAACCGAAGGTTAGCCAGAAGCGCAGCCCGCTGTGGGAGGGAATGGCGGCGTCAGACATGTAAGGACCTGTGTTGTTGCACGCGTCAGATCATGTCGGTACCGGGGCATTCAAGTTCCCTGCCATGGTATGTTCATTCATGCCTCGGTATGTCACTGTCGATATCTAATGGGCGTGACGTGCGGATAGGTCCGGAACGGCACCACCGCGTCCGCCAGCCGCACCATCTGTTCGGTCAGGTTGGCATGCGGGTCCAGGCTGGTCGTCAGCGGCAGACTGGCGCCGACGATGGCGCGAACGCGTCGCAGCAGTTCGCCCTCCGCATCGGGAAAACTGTCCGCCACCGCGGCGCCATGCAGGTCGAGATACACGCCATCCAGCGGCCCCTCGTCCAACGCCATCGACAGCGCTCCACAGAGGCGCGCGGCGATCCGCTCGAACGCCTCGTCCTGCACCGGACCGGCCGGCTGAGCGAAACACCAGGTCAACGGAACCAGATCCACACCGGCCGCTTCCGCCACCGTAATCGCGCCGGCGATCGGCATCGAGCGCGGACGCATCGTCGCGATCAGCCCGTCGCCGGCGATGAACGGCAGCCCGCCAGGTTGCAGGAAGTCGGCATAGGTGGTGGGCGCCGGCGCGAACGAGTGGCTTTCGTGCAGGAACCCGCCAACAGCGATGCGCATGGTCATCGCACGAGGTTCGACGGCGACTGTCCGGCCAGGACCGCGCCGATACCGGCCAGGACGACCCGGCCCATCGCATCGCGCGTCTCGGTCGTCGCGCTGCCCAGGTGGGGCAGCAGAACAACGTTCTCCAGCGTCAGGTATTCGGCATTCAGATGCGGTTCGCCATTGTAAACATCCAGCCCGGCGGCGGCGACCTGCCCGGAGCGCAGAGCGGCGATCAGCGCGCTATCGTCCACCAGAGTGCCGCGGGCAGCGTTCACCACCACCGCGCCCCGCGGCAGTTTCGCGATCCGTTCGTTGTTCAGCCAGTGCCGCGTGCCCTCACTGCCGGGTGCGTTCAGTGACAGCACCTGGCAAATCGGCAGGAAACTGTCGTCGCTGTCGTGAAATACCGCCCCTTGTTCCAGGTCCGGCGGCAAGCGGGTCATGTCGCGATAGTGGATCTCCATTTCGAAGCCACGTGCCATCCGAGCGATCTCCCGCCCGATGCGCCCCATGCCGAAAACGCCCAGCCGGCGCCCCGACACCTGGGTGCCGAGAAGCTGGGTCGGCGCCCAACCTGCCCACTTGCCGGACCGGACGAGACGTTCTCCTTCGCCGGCGCGTCTGGCCGCGGCCAGGATCAGCAGCATCGCGCACTCGGCGGTCGCGACGCTGAGCACGTCGGGCGTGTTGCACACCGTGATGCCGCGCGCCTTCGCCGCCGCCACGTCGATATGGTCGTAGCCGACACTGAACGTGCCGATCACCCTGACCGACCCCGGCAGCGCGGCAATCGTTTCCGCATCCAGGACATCGCCGGGGCAGCACAGGATCGCATCGGCGCCCTCCGCCTTCGCTACGAGATCCGTGATCGCCACATCGGACGGCGTCAACCGAGCCTCGAACTCCTGCCGCGCCAGCGCCTCGATCGAGGCTGGCATCCGTCGGGTCACGAACAGGACAGGTTTTGGCATGTCAGTCCCTCCACAACGGGTCGATAGGCGGCCGGCCGGCCAGCACCGCGGCAATGTTATCCAACGCACGAAACCCCATGGCGTCACGGGTTTCCCTCGATGCGCTGCCGACGTGGGGCGACAGGACCACGTTCTGAAGCGCCGCGAAACGCAGATCGTAATCCGGTTCGTCGGAGAACACGTCCAGACCGGCGGCAAACAGTTTTCCGGAGGTCAACGCGCCGAGCAGCGCGTCTTCGTCGATCAGCGAGCCTCGGGCGACGTTCACCAGCACCGCACCGTCGGGCAGCAGCGACA
>JBEKLE010000680.1:0-3181 GCA_050010355.1 Rhodopila sp.
TAACGGGCCGCCCAAGCCGCCGACCACTATCACGTTTCACTTCCGGCAGGAGCCCGGTGCGGGAAAGCCGCACGCCGGGATCTGCGCGGGGGGGCCGGGGCAACCCGGTCCCCTACCGCTACTGCTCTGAGCAGGGTGTCGCTATCCGCCGGCAAGCCTCACCTATCCAGGACAAGCCGTCCGCTTCCGATGATGCGGGCGCATTGCGCCTGCGTCTGTTCGGCCACATGGCGGTGGACGACTCAAAGGGCAGGAGCTTCTTGCCGCGGACCCGGAAAGCGCGCGCGCTTCTCGCCGTTCTCGGGATGGCAAGCCCGAAGCCAGTCCTTCGCCAGCATTTGGCTTCGCTGCTCTGGAGCCGGCGTGAGCAGGAGCAGGCCCGTGGCTCTTTGCGGCAGAGCGTGCACGAGGTCCAGGACACGCTCGGTCCGGCATGGGCCCATCTGTTCGTGACCGACCGCCACCACCTGTCGCTGCGCGGCGCCGCTTTGGAAATCGACGCGTTGTCGCTGGCACAGCCCGCTGAGATCACATCCGAACTCCTCGATCGGTTCGAGGACGTGCTGTTGGAGGACCTGAACGGTCTCGACCCCGCATTCGACCGCTGGCTGGAGGATGAAAGGGCGAGGTTCCGCCGAATCGCGCGGACGATCGGCGAAAGCATCCTGGCCCGATGCGACGATCCGGTGGGCCTGATCGAAGCCGCGGAACAATTGCTCGCCATCGACCGGATGCACGAGGGCGCCTGGCGCACGCTGATTCGTACTCACGCGGAACGCGGAGACTTCGGCGCGGCGACGGCGTCCTATGACCGCTGCCGCGGCGTGCTGGCTGAAAACGCGGACGGCCGGACTTCGCCCGAGACCGAGGATCTGATCGCACGCATCCGCGCGCAGGCAGGCTCCGGTCGGGCCATCGCCCATGCCGCGCCTGTTCACGGCGTGGCGGACGAGCAGGCTTTCTACACACCGCCCCGAACCAGCCCGCGCCGCGGCAGATCGTCGCTGCGCCTGCGCGTCGCACCGCTTCGCATCATCGGCGCGCACGAGGATGACGGCCTTGCTCTCGGGCTAGCCGAGGAGATTTCCGCCGGCCTGTCCCGCTTTCGCTGGATTTCCTGCGTTCCGGGCACCCTTTTGTCCAACGCACCGGCAGGGCGCGATCCCTCCGCGGGCGCCTGGGCCGCGTTGGAGGCCGACCTCGTCCTGGACGGCACGCTCCAGTACGGGCCCGGCCGGGTTCGGATCATCGTCCGCCTGATCGATATGCGGGCGGACGGCGAGATCGTTTGGGCGGGACGGTTCGATCGTCCATTGACCGATCCGCTGAGCATGCAGGACGAACTGAGCGCTGCGATCGTCGCGCAGGTCGATCCCGAACTGATGAAGCATGAGGGCCGCCGAACCGTGGGAGCGCGATCAAACGACCTGACGGCTCAGGACCTGCTGCTGCAGGCGCTGCCAGCGATCTACCGGCTGGAACGCAGCAGTTTCGTCGATGCCCGCCGTCTGCTGGAAGCCTCCCTGCGGGCCGATCCCGGCAGTTCGGTGGCGCACGGATGGCTGGCCTACTGGCACCTGCTTTACGTCGGTCAGGGCTGGGCGCCCGATCCGGCGGAATCCTCGGCCGAGGCGTCCCGTCTGGCGGAACATGCCGTCATGCTCGATCCGGGCGATGCGCGGGCAATGACCCTGGCCGGGCATGTGCGCGGCTTCCTGGGCCGGCATCCCGAGGCGGCGATCGCGCTGCATGAGCGGGCGATCGCGCTTAACCCGAATCTGGCGATCGCCTGGTGCTTCTCCGGTCTGGCGCACGTCTACACCGGGCAGCACGACGAGGGGTTGCGGCGGATCAACCAGGCGCGATGCCTGTCGCCGTCCGACCCGCACGTGTTCTTTTTCGACACGTCGCTGATCATCGTGCATCTGCTGCTCGGCGATTATGCCAGCGCGGTCGATGCGGGGCGTCGGGCGACCGAGCTCAATCCGTTGTTCTCTTCTGCCCACAAAAGCTACCTGTCGGCGCTTGGACTGATGGATCGGAACCGTGAGGCGGCGGAGGTGCTCGTCAGGCTGCTGGAACTCGAGCCTGGATTCTCGGTCGAGGACGCGCTTCTCAGATCGCCTTTCGGCCGGCCGGAGGATCTTGCTCGGTACGCCGACGGGCTCCGGCGCGCCGGACTGCGCGAGCAGGGTGGCCCCGCCGAAGCGGTTCTTGCGCGGACACATCCTGCCATTGATCTTGTGGGCGCGGCACCGCACAGTCTCCCCTGATGCGCGATGGGTCGCATGGCACTGGGGGAATGGCGAATGAGACGACTTGCTAGGATCGGCGGCCTCGCCGTGTTGACTGGCCTCCTGATTGGCGGCGGCTGGCAACGGCCGGCGGCGGCGCAGGGGTCCGGATCGACGACGCTGGATGCGGCGAAGGGGCGTGGCCAGGTGCTGTGCGGCGTGGCGGGTGACGTGCCGGGGTTCTCCCTGCCCGACAGCCAGGGCGTGATGAAGGGACTGGATGCCGATTCCTGCCGCGCCATCACGGCGGCGGCGCTGGGCGACGTCAGCAAGACGAAGTACATCGTGACCACGACGCAGAACCGCTTCACCGCCCTGCAATCGGGTGAGGTCGACATGCTGTCGCGCAGCACGACCTGGACGCTCGGGCGTGAGGGCAACCTCGGGTTGGAGTTCGCCTGGGTCAACTACTACGACGGCACCGGCTTCCTGGTGAAAAAAGCGGCCGGCGTGAAGTCGGCTAAGGAGATGGACGGCGCGACGATCTGCGTGCAGCCCGGCACCAGCACGGAACTCGCGATCAACGATTTCTACCGGCTCAACAACATGAAGTTCACGCCGATCCTGATCCAGGGTCTGGCCGAACTGCAGGGCGCTTTTCTGTCCGGACGCTGCGATGTGTATTCGACGGATGCCTCCGCGCTGGCGACGTTCCGGTTCAGCCAGGGACCGAAGGCGGACGACCTGGTGCTGCTGCCCGACATCATCAGCAAGGAGCCGCTGGGTGTGATGGTCCGCAAGGGCGACGACAAGTGGTTCGATATAGTGCGCTGGACGTTCATCGCGATGATCTCGGCTGAGGAGAAGGGTATCACCAGCGCGAATGTGGATACGTTCATGGGCAGCACCGACCCGGACATCCGGCGCCTGCTGGGGATCGAGGGCGA
>JBEKLE010000681.1:0-3176 GCA_050010355.1 Rhodopila sp.
TTGCGTCAAGCGTGACAATAGCGAAGACGCAAGGGAAATCCAACATGCAACGCCTCAAGAGAACCGGCAATTCGCCGACGCCCCGGCCCGAGGGCTCCTGGCTCGCTGGCATGATGATCGGGACCGTGATCATAACCATGGCGACCCAGGCGATGGTGCTGGGAGCAGGGGCGGCGCTGCAGGACGCCACACTGAAGCGTCTCTAAGCGTCTCTGAGCGGCGCTCCCTGGCCGAAAAGGCGGTAGCGAACACCACGCTTGCCGTGCGACAAGCGGCCTATGCCGGATAACCGTATCGACAGCACCAGCGGGGAAAAGGCTGGCAACGTGACCGACAGCGTGGCGGTCGCCGCTGAACTGACCGCGGTGATCGTCGCTGTGACCGATGGACATCCGCGCGTCCTGACGATCGACCGCGGCGAGGCTCTGCCGTCCGGGCCGTTTGAGCCGAGCCACCGCTCGCTGCAGGCAGGGTTGCGGTCCTGGGTGGAGACCCAGACGCACCATCCGTTGGGCTATGTCGAGCAACTCTACACCTTCGCCGACCAGGACCGGAAACAGGGTACACTCGGTCGGGTGGTATCGGTCAGCTACCTAGGCCTGACGCGGGAAGCGCCGGTGGTCGAGGGCTGGGACGCGGCGTGGCAACCCTGGTATCGATTCTTCCCGTGGGAGGACTTCCGCGGACCCGGTGCCGCGCTGGGGGAGGCCATTCTGGCGCCGGCACTCAACGAGTGGGCCGAGTTGGCGGACGATCCGATGGTTCGGCGAGACCGGCAACGTCGGATCACGATCAACTTCGGTCTGTGCGGTCAGCGTTGGAACGAAGAACTGGTTCTTCAGCGTTACGAACTGTTGTGGGAGGCCGGTCTGGTCGCCGAGGGGCGCTGCGGCGTGGCGCGCCTGCCGGAGACCCGAACCGATGCGCCGGGCGAGCCGATGCGGCACGATCACCGCCGCATACTGGCCACCGGGATCGCTCGGCTGCGTGCCAAGATCAAGTACCGGCCGGTGGTTTTTGAGCTGATGCCGCCAGGGTTCACGTTATTGCAGCTGCAACGGACGGTCGAGGCGCTGGCCGGGCGGTTGCTGCACAAACAGAACTTCAGGCGATTGATCGATCAGCAGGATCTGGTCGAGGAAACAGGAGAAGTGACGACGGAGACAGGCGGCCGTCCGGCGAAGCTGTTCCGGTTCCGGCGGGAGGTGCTGGCGGAGCGGCAGGTGGCCGGAACCAAGCTGCCGCTGGTTCGGGCGATCTGACGGCGTTTGCTTCCAGGGGTTGTCCGTGTCGCATCGCTAGAGGTAACGCCCGCGATTTATCGATCCAAGGCCGCCCGATCAAAACGTATATCAGCCGAAGTGGCGG
Organism: Rhodopila sp.; assembly: GCA_050010355.1. GTDB lineage: Bacteria > Pseudomonadota > Alphaproteobacteria > Acetobacterales > Acetobacteraceae > Rhodopila. The sequence continues at coordinate 1,369 of JBEKLE010000681.1, forward strand.
CCGTGCCGCGTTGCCTAACCGCAATGACAGACACCGTCGCGCTCGGTCCGAGGCCGTTGGCAGCCGAGCCGATTTGACAGCCTGCGGCCCCGCGGCAGAGTGTCGGGCGACAGATGATGGGAAACGCCCATGCAAACACCTGTGATGCGTGCCTTTTTCGGCTTTATCGCCGCGGCAATCTCGGTGCTGGTCTTTCATCAGGCGATGTGGGAGGCCTTGCATCTGCTGGCTCTGCCCGGAATGGGGATGCCGCCGCCATACCCCACCGACCCGATCGCGCCTTTCGCGGTGCCGCGGATTCTCGATCTTTGTTTCTGGGGTGGGCTCTACGGGATCGTCTTTGGTCTGGTCCTGCCGAGGCTGACGGCACCACTTTGGCTGTGCGGCCTCGGTCTGGGGATTATTGCCGCGCTGGTCGGGCTGCTGGTGGTGCCCGCGATCAAGGGCCTGCCGGTGGGCGCCGGCTTTCCGCTGGGCTGGGTTCGGTCGTTCCTGATCAACGGGTGCTGGGGTGTCGGTGTCGGTCTGATCCTTCCTTTGATGCTGCGGCCGCGGCCGCGGCTCGCTTGAAGCGGGGCGGCCCGCGCTGTTGATACAGGCTATAACCGAGCGCGACGACAGGGCTCCGTTCATCATAGCGGAACCGGGACGACGCGGATCATCGTTATTCAGCCGCCAGACCCTGAAGCTCCTCGGCAAGGAGGCGATCGACGGTTCGCCGCATGTGCAGTCTTGCGGCATCGGTCGCGATGTCGACCAGAGCCGTTTCTCCCAGTTCGGTCAGGCGGCCCTGCTGCGCTTCCACGACGGTGCGGTCTTCATTGAACGCCCCGGCGATTTCGTTGAACAAGCCCTCGGTGGCAGCGGGGTCGCCGGGACGGAAACCATTGGCGGTTGACCAGAAATAGAAGCAGGTCGTGTCGGTCTCGGGCGTCAGGCCATGGAACAGACGGAACCGCAGCTTGCTGTCCTCCACGTTGCCGTCCTTATAGACCCCGGCTTCGTCCGCGCCGCTGAACTGGAGGATCGAGCCGGGGGCGATGAATTCGAACATCTGCACCCGGTCGATGCGGCCCTGGAACCCGACCGCGCGCGTGTAGGTCGGCGGCGGCACGGAGTTCAGCATCCAGCGCGTGAACTTCAGCCCGAGAGGCGTGCGGACCGTCTCCATCTTTGCCTCCACGTGGGTCATCGGACTGCCGCCGATCGTGGACACATGGACATACCCGAGGTGAGTCAGGTCCATCAGGTTGTCCACCATCAGCATGGCTGAACTCTTGATCGGATACATCGTGTGCCTGTGCGGCCAGCGCTCGGTGTCGTTATGCCACGGATACCAAACGATCATGGCCGGGTCGGCTTTCGCCGGATCGCCCATCCAGATCCACAGAAACGCGTCCTGCTCGACCAGCGGGAACGACCGGACCCGCGCCCGCTCGGGAATTCGGTCCTGCCCGGGAATATGCACGCAGCGGCCGGATCGGTCGAAGGTGAGGCCGTGATAGCCGCAGGCCAGTCCTCGTTCGGTCACCTGGCCGAGATGCAGCGGTGCGCCGCGATGGCAGCACATGTCGAGCAACGCGGCGGCGTGGCCATCGGCGTCGCGGAACAACACAACGGGCTCGTTGCAGATTCGTCGAGCGAGCGGTTGATCTGAAATTTCGTCGGCCCAGGCGGCGACGTACCAGGCGTTGCGGATAAACATTGCACGACACTCCCTGTTTGCTTCCGGCTGGTGGGGCGCCGGTGATTTGCCGCATCATCGAGCGCCGGCGGGCGGTTGTCCATCGGCCGGAGGCGACGGACCG
>JBEKLE010000682.1:0-3174 GCA_050010355.1 Rhodopila sp.
CTGCCGGGGTATTTTCGGTCGGGTGAAATCAACTGGGCGGCACGGTGAAGGTCGCAATGGTGGCCGGGGGGCGCTGAGATTTTCGGTGGTGTGGCTCATTCCATTTGGCGGTATGCGCTGACTGGCGGCGGCTTCTCGCATCCGGTGGATCGTCCCACCCAGGACTGCGCCGCGAAATCTCGGCGTGCTAAGCCGCGGCATGAGCAAGCAGCAGGATCGGATGATCGCCGGGTTCACCGGCGGCGAGCGGGATTACATTCGCCGCGAACTGGACATGGTCTTCTCGACCTTGCCGAGCGTGGCCGAGGGCTTTCACCTCAAGACCTGGCGCGGTGGCCCCGAGGCCGGCAAGCCGAAGCTGCCAGCGACGGCGAAAGGGTTGCTCGCACGGGGCCTCATGCAACTTGATACCGAGGGCCGTTTTCCACGGCTGTTGTTCACCGAGGCGGGCCTGACGGCGCTGCGCGAAATGATGACCGACCCGCGTATCGCGGATCCGAAAAAGTTCGCCCATGTCCGCCAGGAACTCGGCATCGATCCTGTTTCCGCGGAAGACGGCGAACTTGAGACCGACGCCTGACCCAGGGGTCACTCCACCCAGGCCAACACACGCTGCCCACACCACTCGTTCACGCGAGCGGGTGCGCCTCGGTCTACCGTCCGTGTTTAGGCGCGAATGTGGACAAGGTGTGCTCGCGTTGTGCCGTGGATGTAGCGTGCGGTTGCAGAGCTGTTTTCCCTCCATATCAAGGGACCGCTGACGCGGTTCACCGGGCAAACCCCCATACGTGGCGCATAGCGGCGGATAACGGCGGAACGTGGCCAGTTGCGGCGGAATACGGCGTATCGCGTCGGTCAACCTTCCGTAGCTGTCCTGTCACCTTCTGTAGCTGTTCTGTCACCCTTCTGTCTCGTTGTAATAGCGGTCTGGTAAGTGGGCCTATACCAAGGCATCCACTTCGTGGATGCGGCAGACAGATGATGAGTGCCAAGCGGCAGACAGCAGCAGCTCAACGCGCGGGACCGGGGCCGTGTAAATGTCGTTTGCAGACGAAGTCTGCCTTGGTCTGGTAGCAATCACGTTAGCTTATCGGGACTACGCCTGCGGGCACATCGGCTACGCATTAGCTACACATGGCATACACCGGACGCCACAACGCGGGCATCGGGCGTGGGGGCCGGACCGTCATCATCGGCCAGGGACGCGCTACCGATCGCGGCGAGGACGCAGCCGCACCACCTTGGCGGGCATCTCGGGGGGCGTCCACCCGGCGATGCTCCGGGCGCATTCCCGTGCTCGGGCGTTGTCGATGATGCCTGGAAACCGCCGGCGCAACTCGATGGCGGCCGAAAGCTCGCCTTCCTTCTCGAAGGTGGCGCGGATGGCGGTGGCGTCTTCTTCGGTGACGATGAACATGCCGATGACGATGGCCCCGCATGGGGTACCCAGCAAGCGCCCATGCCGGTTTTCTGTTCCGCTCAGCCGCACGGACCGATCGGAGGCAACCCGCTATGTGGTCAGCAGGATATCGATGGTAGCGTCCAGCCGGGATACCCTCTCTGCCGTCGTTCCACGTCCAAACCGCCACACCAAGAGGTGCGATGCAGATCAAGCCGCTGCTTCTTTCCGCCACACTCCGCGTGGCCGCAATCGCCCCAGTGGCGTTCGTTGCCGCGACCACCGCTGGAGCCCGAACGGCGACCCAAACCCCGGCCGTGGCCGTCGGTCCGCAATACGACTCCGCTCATGTCTATGTGGCGCCCGAGGACGTCGATCGCTTCGCCCAAAGCTTTCTCGCGACCTTCGGCGGCCATAGCACCACGCCGGTGGTCGCAACCGTGACCCCAACACCAAGCAGCACCACGGCCCAGTTGCTCCAGACGCCCGTCGGACCAATATCGCTCTTCGGGTTCAAGACGCCGGTCCCCTACCCGTTCGGTGCCGAGCGCAACGGCTATCTTGTCACGGACATGGACGTGGCGATCAAGGCGGCGCGGCAGGCCGGGGCGGACGTGCTCGTCTCGGCATTTCCCGATGCGATCGGGCGCGACGCGGTCATTCAGTGGCCCGGCGGCGTGAACATGCAGCTCTATTGGCATACCACCAAGACGGCCTACACCGCCCTCCAGACCATTCCGGAAAATCGCGTCTACGTTTCGCCGGACCGTGCTGCGGCATTCGTCCGCAGCTTTCTGGCCTTCTCGCATGGCAGGGTCGTGTCCGACAATGCCCGTGCGGCGGGCCTCGAGATCGGCCGGCCGGCGGACAGCTACCGGCGGATCAGGATCGAATCGCCCTTCGGCAGAATGACGATCTTCGTCACCGATGGTCATCTGCCATATCCCTATGGCCGCGAGACAACTGGCTACGAAGTTACCGATCTCCGAGCGACACTCTCGAAAGCCGAGGCCGCCGGCGTCACCGAGATCGTGAAGCCGTATACCTCTGATGGTCGCGCCTCCGCCCTTGTCCAGTTTCCTGGGGGATATGTTGCCGAGATTCACGCTGTCTCGTCCGCGCAACACGCCTCCGATGTGCCCAAACCGGAGCGAGGTCGATAGCCCTGGCTTTCATCGGGCGGCGGGCAAGTTGGTTCGGCGCCGATTGGGCGACGGCCGTTTAGCTCAGTCAGGACGATCAGGAGGTTCAAAGGCAGGAGGAGGAAGAAGGAGCAGTATACCAGCCTTCAGCCCCTACGTATTCGTTGCCTATAAGCGACGAACCTCCCCCTCGCTGATGCCCAGCTTTTCGGCTATTGCCCGTCCGCCAAAGCCTTGTCGGCGCAGATCGGCCACGATCAGCCGGCGAGCGGCGGGCTCTACCACATGACCGCGGCGCCCACGCTGCCGCTCACGAGCAGCGCCGCCACCAGGGAGGCTGCGCCGATCGCCGACATGCGGCAGAACTGTTGCTTTACGAGAGCCTGGGCCGCGTAGGTCATCTCACTCTGGGCGTTGCGGGCGGCGGCCCGGTTGCTCCCAGATGCTGCGCCGGTAGTTCACCACCCGCTGCGCGGCAACCATGTTCATGCCCGGCAGAACCTCGGCAAAGGTTGCGTGGGCAGCCAGGATCTTCGCAACCGTGTGGCCCGACGTCTGTGGGTTCAGCCTGCGCAGGTAGACCAGCGAAATGCGGTCGCGGTGCTGCTCATAGAACTTCAGGCCTTCGAACTT
>JBEKLE010000683.1:0-3173 GCA_050010355.1 Rhodopila sp.
ATCGATGGGGAAGCCCGACGACTCTCGATCACTTTGTTATGTGGCGTTCAAAGGCCGCCATTCGGCCCTGGCGGCCACCTTCGGCGCTGAACGCCACATATCCACCGGCGCCACATTACGCATCCGGCTTTCCGACTGGCTTCATGGTAGGCTCACGACATGACGCCTTGCCGTCTGCAATGGCGCAGCCTCGGCACACCAAGTTTGCCGAATACCGCCTCCATCGTGAACGGCCCGATGCTTCGCGCGGGCATCTTGTGGCGTCGGAGCAGGAAGTTACGCACGCGGTCATAGATGTGTGCTTCGATCGCCCGGTCCGTGATGTAATGCGATCCTGGGCTGAAGTAGCCGCCCCATCCCCGCATCGGGCGGGTCAGTTGCGTGCGCACGTCCTCCCATGTTGCCCGGCACCAGGATGGCACTCACCTTTTCCTTCAGACGCTGCACGCTTTTGTCCGACGGGCTGGCGCCGATGTAGTGGCGCCCGTCCTGGCGGATGCGATGCAGACCGAAGCTGTATCCCAGGAAGTCGAACCGGTCCGTCCGTGCCTCGCACAAACGGGTCTTGGTCCGGTTCAGGGTCAGCCCCAGGCGTGTCATCGTGCGATCCGTCCACGCCAGGGCCTCTTCCGCGTGGCCGCGGCTGAGGATCAGGCCGCGAAGCGGACTGATGTCCCAGCAGGCGCCTGCCGGACTGACGAAGTCGTCCCCGGCGTTTCGTTGGCGCCAGCCAAGCTGACCGAAACGCTAGGCCGCATAATTGATGACATGCGCCTGCCAGGCCTCGCCCCGGCCGGTCTGGCGCCAGTATTTCAGGAAGCGGTTCATGTAGAGGTTGGCGATCAGCGGACTGATGACGCCGCCTTGCGGGACGCCCTGCCGGCTGGCCTTTCCCCCCGCCATGATCTTCCTGCCGTCCCCGTCGGTCGTTTCGACCGGCGCTTTGAGCCACTGCCTGATCAGCCGCAGCATGTCGGGATCGACAATGCGGCGGGCCAACGACTGCATCAGCTCAGCGTGCGGGATGGTGTCGAAATACTTGCTCAGATCGGCATCGACCACATCGGTGTGGCCCTGCCGCAGCAGGGTCAGCACCGTCTGGATCGCCTGACCCGCGCCGCGCTCCGGCCGGTAGCCGTAGGCGGCGGGGTCAAGATCGGCTTCGAATATCGGTTCCAGCACCAGTTTGGCGGCCGTTTGCACCACCCGGTCCCGGATTGTCGGGATACCGAGCGGCCGTTCGCCGCCGCCGGCTTTCGGGATCATCACCCGTCGCACCGGCTGGCACCGATACGTCTTGGTTCGCAGGTCCTCGCCCAGCCGGGTCAGCCAGTCCTCCAACCCCGCCGCCTCGATCTGTTCGAACGTGGCCTGATCCACGCCTGGTGCACCGTCATTGGCGCGGGCCAGGTCATACGCGTGGCGCAGGATGTCCGGCCGCCAGACCTTGTCGTAGAGAATGTAGAATCGGTAGTCCGGCTCGGTCTTCGCCTTGCCATAGAGTTTCCTCTGCAAAGTCCGGATCGCATCTGGTGTTTGCAGGCTCATCACCAATCACCTTACCTCGTTCGCTTCGAAAACGCACCAGAAGTCAGGGTCCTTCCCTCCACCAGCGTTACCCGGCTTCAGCGGTACTACGACCCCGTCCGACTCCCGCATGGACCGATGCTCTACAGCGTCGTTGAGACCGCTACCCTCGCCCGCTACGGGTCTCCTCCGCTTACGCGATCCCCTGTCTCGACGTGCTGTTCCCCTTACCCCGGTGGACCGGTCCAGGTGCGTCTGTCGGCTGCTTCCCTGGTCCGTGCTGCCTTCCCCGATCTCCGGGCGGGTCGGCGTCCACAACTTCCCTTTCGAGGCCTGCTCAGGATTTACACACGTTACGGCCCGTCGATTCGCTCCCCCGCCCAAGGCGAGGTTTGTCGCAGGGCTTCGATACGGCCAGTTACCCGGCCGCACCGCCTGCCAGCTACCGGGCCAACCGACCATTGCCCGAGTGGGACTTGCACCCACGAGGTGATCGCGTCCTTCGGGGACGCACCGGAGAGCACAGAGGCTGAACTCGGAGATCGTGCCAGACCTTCGGGCAGCGTCGAGACGTCAGAGGAGGTACGTGCTCGATCCCAGCGATTGCTGCATAAATCCTTGCCAAAAAGCCTAATTATCATCCGGTCTGCATAGGTCCATCGACACGTCCAGCGAAAGCCGGACATCTCGCCCGACTACGATTGGAGAATTCCGATGAAATAGGTCGTTCGTGCAGCGTTTTTTTGCCCTCTGCCTTCAACAATTGCTCCGGTCGCGAATGCCGCCGTCTTCGATAATGGCAGCACGGTGGCTGGCGATGCGGCGGCCACCCGAATGCAACAGACCGGCTCATACAGCGATTGGGCGGGGCACTTGCGCCCAGGCGGCGACCAATCCAACTTCCGAGACGAATTGCACCGAGGCCGGGTCATTCCCGGCCTTTCCGCTATTTGGCCCAGCGACGAGGGTTCACGCTGTGACAGCGATCGGGGTTTGCCCGATGCCATTTGCGGAAAGTCTCGAGCCACCACAATCCGGCTCGCGGGCAAATAGGAGCGATTAGGCCCATCCGGGCGAAACCGCACGGTAGCGGCCTCTGGATCAGGCTTTCCAGCGCGGCAGCAGCGGCACCACCTTGGCCGGTAGCGCGGGCAACGGCTGCCAGCCAGCGATCGACCGGGCGCACTCTCGCGCCCTGTTATTGTAGGTGATGCCGGGAAACCGCCGGCGCAACTCGATCGCGGCCGACAACTCACCCTCCCGTTCAAACGTGGCGCGGATCGCTGTGGCGTCTTCTTCGGTGACGATTAACATCCTGGAAGGATGGCGACGGGCGGAACGTGTCAACGACTTTGATACACCCAGGTTCGGAATTTAAGCTCTGCTGAGCGGCGTTGCTCAGGAGAGTTCGGCTCGGCAAGCCGTTCCGGCGGTGGGATTATCGGTGGTGCTGCGTTTGCCGCTTGGCCCAATACGCCCAGCGGCACGAATTCCACCGATCCCGACGGACCGACCGCGGCAGCAGCCGCCGCCTTCCAGGCCGAGCGCCAGTTGTAGAGCAAGCTTTCCGAGACCCGGTGCCGCCTTGCCACCAGCTTCACTTTGCCGCCTTCTGCTTCCACCTCGGCGATCAGCGCGGCCTTCTC
>JBEKLE010000684.1:0-3153 GCA_050010355.1 Rhodopila sp.
CGGCGATCCCATCATCCCGTCCCCTGGTCCGAATTCCGTTCGCCGTAACGAATCGAACCACGGACATGCTGTCAACTGGGTGCCTCCTATGGGCGAGTCTTTGTTTAGGCGAGTTGGTATAATGCTGCACGGAGTCCATGTCGGTGCGGTACATCGCCGCCGCCGCCGTGGTGACCGCAGCCTCGGTCCCGGCGGATGTCTCCAGCGACGTGACCTGGGATTTCAGAGAGGCGATCCTGGTCGGATCGGCGTCGGGTTTCGCGGTCTCGGCCTGTAGCGCATCGTGGGCGGTGGTGAGGTCTTGCGCGTTCTTGGTCTGCACCGCGGCCAGTGCGGTCTGCTGGTTCTGGGCCAGGATTCTGGCCGCCTGCTCCGGCTCGGCGGAGGCAATCTGCGCATAGACGTCCTTGCTTTGCACGTCCGCCCGGTAGTTCTCCGCGGCGGCCGAGACGCCGGCGGCATACCGCGTCGCAGAGGACGTCATCGCCGCTGCGCCCAGCGTCGCCGAGGCGCCGGTCTGCGCGATCGCTTGCGCCGACTGCCGTTGCAGATCGCCCTGGCCGGCGAGGAATCCGTGTTCCGCGGTCGCCGCCGTTGCCGCGATCTGGCCCGCTTCCTGCCGCCCCGCCGACTCGCGCGTCGTCGCCAGTTGATCGGCCAGAATCGTCTGTTGTTTTGCCAGGTCGGACTTTTGTTGTTCCAGCCCAGCCGCGCCGGCAAATTGAGAGATTCCCGCGCCGAGGCTGGAAAGGCCGTTCATCAGCGAAACCATTAGGTGCCTCCGGGCGGCAGAGGTGTTGGTGTCGCGGCGTTGGGATGTCGCAATAAACCGGCTTTGAGATTTATGGCGTTCATAGCGGACGGGTCCTGCGTGATCGCATGGACGCGCTGCGCCGCGTTCGCCAGGCCCGCCTTGCTGATCCCGAAGCGCGCGAAGACCGTATCGGTGAAGATGTGTGTCGCGCGCACCAGTTCCGGCTGCCCGACCGCGGCGATCTTCGACCGCCCGACGAAATCGAGGGCTTTGAGCATCAGCGTCATCGCCGCCGGCACCATGGCCTTCAGCGGCATGACCCCATGCGCCTCCTTGCGCAGAATGATCACGAGCGAAACCGCGCCCTTGGCAGCATCGGCAACCGGGTCCTGGCTTTTCGCCAGCGACGCCAGCAGCCCGTTCGGTCCCTTGTCGAGCGCGATGTGAAGACCCGCGACGACGACTTTGAGATAGTTGGCCCGGTTTTCGGGCGTGAGGCCGCTTTCGACCTTGTCCTCGGTCTGTTGCAGCAGCGGGTTGCTGAGCGCCCCACCCGCCATCGCTTGACCGTTGTTGATGAAGCCGCTCATGCCGGCACTCCCGTGACCTGCGTCGCCGTCGGCTTGTTGATGATGCCCGGCGCAATCGTGGACACGGCCGCCTGCGGCACCAGCGTTGCCGGCGCTCCGGTCACCGGCGTCGATGACGCGACCGCCTTCGGCATCGCGAGGTTCGCCGTCTGCTGTTTGGTCAGCGCCGCCGCAGCGTCATTCGCCGCCGCCTGTGCGTTCAACGCGGTGACCTGCGCCGGCGTGAGCGTGCTGGTCAGGCCGGAGATCAGCGATCCGCCGGCCGCCAGGGCGCCGAGAGTGACGGCGGTGTTCTTGTTGGCAAACGCCAGGAGGCCGTCGAACGCGCCGCTGCTGTCGGAGTTGGCGATCCCGAGAGCACTGCTTGCGTCGTTTCCGGTGAGCGTGTTGCTTGCCAGGTTGCCCAGAAACCCGGTGCCCTGCGGGATCGCTTGCGATGCTCCGCCCGGGCTGAAGCCGGTTGCGCCGCCGAGTTCGGGGTTTGCAACGGCGCCGGGCGTCGAGGCTGTCGCCGGAACGGAAGTACCCAGGCCGCTGGTTGTCGTCACATTGGGGGTAGTGGGGTCAGTCGTGGTGGTGACCAGTCCCGCGTTGCTGGTGCCGCTCGCCGCCGCCGCCTGCGTATTGGCCTGCACCGCCGCGGCATCCTGCGGCGCCAGTTCACTTCCGGTCGGCACCGCGGCAGTGGCCGGGTTGGCGGCGTTGGCTGCCGTCGATGCCTGCGTCGTCGTGTCGCCGGCAGCCGCCGCGGTCGGTGCCGCTGCCGCGCCCGACGTCGGCGCAGTGATGACGTTGCCGGTCGTCGGATCGACGGTGCCAACATCGCCCGGCGGCTCCGGCGGCGTCGCAATCAGGCCACTATCCACCGGCGTTACATCCGCGCCACCCGCTATGCTATCGATCGTGCCAGCCGAAGCCGCGTCAGCGGTCGAGGCCGCCGGCGTGGCCCCGAACAAAGGCGCGCTCGCAGAATCCCCCAACACCCCGGCCCCGGCCGCAAGACTGCCGATCGCACCGACGGCGCCGAGCACCGTGCCAGCGATCGTCAGGGCTTTATCCCGCGTCACAGTGCCGACAGCGGCGACCGTGGCACCCACGGCCGCGACGACCCCGAGCGCGGTGATCGTGCCCGCGACGGCGGCACTGACTGCAACGGCGTCAACCGCGATGGCGATTCCGACGGCTATAATTGGCATGGGTGATCCAATCCGTGTTTCGGGCCGTTCGCCAGACCAGCGTTCGGTTGCGGAACGCAAGCGTTCCCGAACGCGAGGAGAAGCCGCGACGAAACACGGTCCAATCGATAGTGGGTGAGGAACTCGCTTTCGCCGTCGACCCGGAACCCGAGCAACCGGTTGAACCGGTGCTGACGCTCCGCACCCTCGCGCGGCGTGCGTGTCGTCACGTAGCCATGCCGTTCGAGGATCGGCGCAAACAGCGAACGGATCAGGCCCCGGGTGACCGGCGTCCCGGTGTCAAAGCTGGCAAAGTGAAACTCCGGCCCCTGGATCAGCGTGACAAACGCGATGCGCCCATCGTCAGTCCGCACGACCTCGATATCCCATTGCTCAAGGCCGGACGCGAACTGGGCGCGCGTGATGTAGACGAACGGCTCGATCTGCGCCCAAAGGGCGTCGATCACCTCGTCGTCCGAAATGTCCATGACTACGGGCTAGTAAAAACCAAAGTCGAGCTGGCCTGCTTGTTCGCCGCGATGGCGTTCAATGCGGCGAGGCCATCGTTAAGCTGCGCCACGCCATTGTTCAGCGCCGTGGTTTGCTGCGCCGTGGACAGATTTGGGTTGGTCAT
>JBEKLE010000685.1:0-3147 GCA_050010355.1 Rhodopila sp.
CGTCTGTTTCGGAGCAAGGACGCGACCAGTGACCTGCGGCTCTGGGTGCCGGGTTGCGCGACGGGGGAGGAGGCGTACTCTCTGGCGATCCTGTTGCTGGAGCACATGGACGCGTTGTCCATCCGGCCCAAGGTGCATATTTTCGCCAGCGATATCGATGAGGTTGCGATCGCCACCGCCCGCGCCGGCCGGTACCCGCCAACCCTGCTGGAAGGCATCACGAACGAGCGCCGGTCGCGGTTTTTCATCGAGAGCGCCAGTGGCTACGTCGTCAGCCAGGAAGTCCGGGACCTTTGCACCTTCTCCGCTCATAGCCTGATCCGCGATCCCCCATTCTCCCGGATCGACCTGATCTCCTGCCGCAATTTGCTGATCTATTTGGACAACGATCTGCAGGACCGGGTGATTCCCATTTTTCACTACGCGCTGCTGCCGGGCGGCTTTCTTGTCCTCGGCGCCTCCGAGACGATCGCCCGCCACGAGCGGCTGTTTCTGCCGCTGGACCGGTCGCACCGGATCTACGTTCGCCAGGATGCTCCCAACGAAATTCCGAGAGCGTGTTATGCGGCCGCGGGTGATCAGCGGTCGGGGATCGGCGCGGCGCCAGCCAATCGGAATGATCCGGGGGGGCATTGGCAGAAAGCCGTGGCTGTCGCCAATCGGCGTGTTCTGGAACGATTTGCCTCGCCCTTCGTCGTGGTCGACCGGGATGGCCAGGTCGCGCACTTTTCGAGCCACACAGGACGCTTCCTGGAGCCTGCGCTTGGCTCCCCGAGCAGCAACATTTTTGAGATGGCGCGCAAGGGCTGGAAGCTGGAACTGCGCATGGCGCTGCGGCGCTGCATCGAGACCCGCCGTCCGGTGGAACAGCAGAAGTCCATCGTCGCCCTCGACGGTGAACAGCCTGAGTCGGTGAGGTTAATCGTCGAACCCCTGCCGAGTCCGGACAACGACCCGCTGTATATGATCGTTTTCGCCGAGATCGGTCAGCCGCGGCCGTTCGACGATCGCGTGGACACCGCGGCGATACCCGAAACGAACGCGGCGATGACCCAACTGGAGCGCGAAAACCGCGACCTGCGGGAGCAGTTGCAGTCTATCGTCGAGGAACATGCCACGGCGGTTGAGGAGCTGCGCAGCTCCAACGAAGAACTGCAGTCGGTGAACGAGGAGTTGCAATCGACGAACGAGGAACTGCAGACCTCTCGCGAGGAAATCCAGTCGATCAATGAGGAACTCAGCACCGTCAATGCGCAGTTGACCACCAAGCTGGAGCAGCTCGACCGCAGCAACAGCGATCTGAGGAACTTGTTCGACAGCACCAAAGTGGCGACGGTTTTCCTCGACCCGTTCCTGGTCATTCGCAGCTTCACGCCGGAAATCGCCAATATCTACAATTTGATACCAAGCGATGTGGGCCGTCCGCTGACCGATATCGTCAGTCGCCTGAGCTATGCAACGCTGCGAGAGGACGTGCAGACCGTGCTGCGAAATTTGCAGCCGATGGAAAAGCGGGTCGGGCGCGAGGATGGCTCCACGCATTATCTGATGCGCATCCTGCCGTATCGCAGTCCGGACAGCACGATCGACGGCTCCCTGATCACGTTTGTCGACGTTACCAGCATCGTCCAGGCCGAGCAGCATCAGCGGCTGCTGGTCGACGAGCTGAACCACCGCGTCAAAAACATGCTGACCGTGGTGATTTCGCTGGCGACGAGCACGCTGCGGCGCGCGACGTCGTTAGAGGGCTTCCAGGAGGTTTTCCTCGGACGGATTCAGGCACTGACAGCGGCCTATGCGCTGCTCAGCAAAGACGGCTGGTCGCCGATCCCGGTTCGGGCAATCCTGCTGGAAGAGCTGAAGGCGTTCATGGCGGGAGAACGGACGAATCTCGTGCTGAACGGCCCGCTGGTCCTGCTTGAGCCGCGCGCCGCGCTCGCGCTGGGAATGGCGGTGCACGAACTGGCCACCAATGCGGTCAAATACGGCGCCTTGTCGGTTCCTGAAGGGAACGTTGAGGTGACCTGGTGCGTTGCACAGCATGACTGCGACGAGCGGCTGGTGCTGGTATGGGTCGAGCGGAACGGCCCGCCGGTGACTGCTCCTGATCGCCGTGGGCTGGGCCTGACCCTGATCGAGCGCGGTTTCGCCCATGACGTCAACGGCGAGGTCGAGGTGAAATTTGAACCGGAGGGTGTTGTCGCTACACTCAGTGCACCGCTACCTGGTCATCCGCACAGGGGTCCGCCATAATGGCCGTCACGCCGCCAATACTGGTCGGCAAGCGCGTCCTGATCGTCGAGGACGAGTTGCTCGTGGCTCTCATGATCGAGGATTTCCTGGCTGAATTCGGATGCAGCACGTTGGGTCCGTGCGGCAGCGTTTCGAAGGCACTCGATGCGGCCCGCACCGAGATGTTTGATCTGGCGGTGCTTGACGTCAACCTTGCCGGCGAAATGGTCTATCCGGTCGCCGAGGTGCTGGCGGCGCGACATATCCCGTTCCTGTTCCTGTCCGGTTACGGGGACCAGGCGATTCCGGCGGATCACAGGGACTGGAAGGTGTGCCCCAAGCCGTTCAGAGGCGACGTTCTGGCGTCGATGATGTCGTCAGCCCTGGAGACCTCGGCGCCTTGATCTGAATGGACGGGATGGTTCGGCCGTCCCTTGCGGGCATCCGTTTGGGGGCTTGCCAGCTTGGGGGCTTGCCAGCACTCCGTCATCAAGACGATCCTTCGGCAAGAAAACAAGCCAGGAGGAACGCGGTGCCATCCATGATCTTCGACACCATTATCGTCGGCGGTGGATCGGCGGGGTCGGTCCTGGCCAACCGGCTGTCGGCGCGCAGTCAGAACAAGGTGCTGCTGCTCGAAGCGGGCGAGGACACACCGCACGGCAAGGTGCCGGCGGCGGTTCTGGATTCGTACCCCGGCACCGCCTACCTCAATCCGAACTATACCTGGAATAAACTGAAGGTCACGACCGAGGTGATCTCTCACAACAACCCCGATGAGAAGTCGCCGCCGCTGCGGACCTATGAGCAGGCGCGCATCCTGGGCGGCGGGTCGTCGATCAACGGCCAGCTCGCGAACCGCGGCGCGCCGACGGACTACGACGAGTGGGCGTCACAGGGTGCGACAGGCTGGGA
>JBEKLE010000686.1:0-3143 GCA_050010355.1 Rhodopila sp.
ACGTGCCGCACCGGGATCTGTCGCCAGCGGAAGGCACGGCGCAGCGTGTCCGCGAACACGTACGGCCGCATGTTGCCCAGGTGCGGGAACGCGTACACGGTCGGCCCGCAGCTGTACATGCCTATCACCTCACCCGACGGAGTGAAGTCCTGCACCCGCCGGCCCAGCGAGTTATACAGCCGCAGCTGATGGCTGCCCGCCACGTTCCCCGTCTCCTCTGCTCCTTGGATGCCAGATCGCCATGATAGGTGCGGACGAGGGGACATGGGATCTGGCGGCGCGGGAACGGCAGCGCCAGCGCCGGAACGACACTCACCATCAGCGCTCGCTTACCTCGGTACGCTGACGGGATGGTGGCATCGCTGGCGGTGGGTGGGGTGATCATGCTGGCGATGATCGCGGCGTCGGCGCGGGGCGCGGTCTGGCTTCCGCCGGACGCGCACATCCCGGTCCACTGCGGCTCGGTCGAGCGCTGCTTCTTTGTGTCCAAGCGGACCGGACTGATCATCTGGCCCGTGATCGGCGCGGTGCTATTTGCGGTCCTGGGCGGGATCACCAAGAGCAGCCTGGCAGCCGGCTGGGTGCCCGGCGTGCGGGACGTGCTAGTCCCCGCGGTGCTCTTCGTGGTGTTCGCCTTCCAGGTCGGCGCGCTGGTGCCGGCCGGAGCGGACCGGCAGGCAGATCAGGGCGACCAGGCAGCCGGCCACGGCCACCGCGGCGCCGGTGAGCAAGCCTAGGTCCATGCCGCTGATGAACGCGGTCTTGGCCAGGTGGATGAGCGACGACCCGGTGGTGCCACCGGCCCGGGCGGCGGCGAGCGCGCCGCCGAGGGAGTTCTTGACGGTGGCGGGGAGCGGCCGACCCGGCAGGGCGCCGGTCATCCGGTCCTGGTAGCGGGTCGCCAGCAAGCTGCCGACGACCGCCACACCGAGCGCGCCGCCGAGATGTATGGCCATGGTGTCGGCGGCGGAGGCTACGCCGCTGTCGGTCGGAGGCACCGCGCCGACCACGGACCCGGTCGCCGTCGGCAGCGCCAGCCCGGCCCCGGCGCCGAGCAGGACCATACCCGCCGCCGGACCAGCGAAGGCGGTGCTGACGGCGGTACCGGAAATCAGCCAGAGCCCGGCGGCGACCAGCGCCAGCCCGGCCGCGATCGTGAATTTCGGCCCGATGGCCCGCATGCACACCGCGGAGGCCGACGCGACGACGATCACGGCAGCCGCGACGGGGAGCAGGCGGAGGCCTGCCTGAAGCGCGGTGAAACCGAGGTAGAGCTGCAGGAACTGGGTCAGCACGAACAGCGCCCCGAATAGCCCGAAGGTCAGCGTGACGACCGCCGGGATCGCGGCCGAGAACGGGCGCTGCCGGAAGAAGCTCAGGTTGAGCATCGGATGGCCGGTGATCTTTTCCCAGACGGCGAACAGGGCCAGGACGGCCAGGCCGCCCGCGCCCGCGCCGATCACCTGGAGCGACGACCAGCCGCGGGTGGGCGCCTCGATGATCGACCACAGGATCACGCCGATCCCCGCCATCGACAGGCCGGCCCCGGCCAGGTCGGGCGCCTTGGCGGCCCGGTTCCTGGAGTCCGGCACCAGCCAGTAGGCGGCCAGCAGGCCGGCCATGGCGATGGGCACGTTGATCAGGAAGACCGAGCCCCACCAGAAGCGGACCAGCAGGAAGCCGCCGATGATGGGGCCGAGGGCCACGCCGATGCCGCCGGTAGCACCCCAGCGGCCGATAGCACGCTGGCGTTCGACGGGGTCGCGGAACATGTTGGTGATGATCGACAGCGTCGACGGGATCATCAGCGCGCCGCCGATGCCCATGCTCGCCCGGGCGGCGATCAGGGTGCTGACGTCGCCGGAGAAAGCGGCCCAGGCTGAGCCGCCGGCGAAGACGGCCAGGCCGGCCAGCAGCGTCTTCTTGCGGCCGATCCGGTCCGCCAGGCTGCCTGCGGCCAGCAGCGAGCCGGCGAACACGACGATGTAGGAGTCGACGATCCACTGCAGGTCGCCGGGCGTTGCGTTCAGGTTGCGGATGAGGGTGGGAAGCGCGACGTTCAGGACCGCGCTGTCCAGGTTCGCGACTAGTACCGTCACGCACAGTACGGCCAGGGCCAGCCAGCGCTTCCTGGCGGGCAGCTCAGCTCGGGGCATATTCAGCTCTTGTCGTCTCGGCGAGCGAGTGACTCCGGCCCGGCCGCCGCTCGTTGCAGGTTATGGCAAATTTGCAATTCGATGCAATATCTAGTCTGGATGTGTGCTGGATGTGTAGGCTGGCACCGTGGCGGACGGGAGACTGCCGGGACAGGCGGGACTGCGGGAGCGCAGCAAGGCCCGGCGCAGGGACGCGATCATCCGAGCGGCACACGAGCTGTTCGCCGACCGTGGCTACGGCGCCACGACGATCGCGGATATCGCCGCCGCGGCTGACGTCGCACCGCGCACCGTCGCCATGTACTTTCGGTCCAAGCAGGACATCGCCATGGCCAGGTTCAGCCAGGTCGCGGACGAGCTGACCAGCGCGCTACGCGGCGGCGGGCCAGGCGAGAGCGTGACGGCGATCATCGGCCGGTGGCTGCGGACCAGCGATGCGGGAGCCGACGACGCCGGAACCGAACAGGAAGTCAGAGAGCTATCAAGGCGGATGTTCGCGGCCAACCCCGAGCTGAACGCGCTGCGAACGGTCCGGATGGCCGCGGTCATCACCGAAAGCGCCATGGTGATCACCCGCGCCACCGACGCGGTGCCGGGTGACGCCGGCCCGCGCCTGGCGGCCGCCGCGGCCGCCGCCATCTTGATCGAGCTCTTCGACCTCCCCGCCGGCCTCGAGCGTGCGCTGGCCACTGGCACCGCGCTACGGTTCCTGGACGCCGGCATCGCGACGCTCGGATCGGCGCGCCCGTTAGGATCAGGCACGTACGGCGTCTGGCACCATGGGCAGGAAGGCATCATGAAGATCGACAACAGTCCGGCCAGGGGAATGCGGGACCTGCTGCCCGCTGACGTCGCGGTCCGTGATCATGTGCTCGAGTCGATCTCCGCGGTGTACCGGCGGTTCGGGTACCAGCGGATCGAGACCCCGGCGCTGGAGAATATCGACCGGCTGCAAAGCGGCGAGGGCGGGGACAACGAGAAGCTCAT
>JBEKLE010000687.1:0-5055 GCA_050010355.1 Rhodopila sp.
GATGCTGTTGCTAACGGTGATCAGCTCGGATGGTCGCCTTCCCGGGCACCGCATGCAATTCGACCAGAGGTTGCAATCGACGTCGAACCGACTGCCTCGTGCTCCCTACAAACAGATTCTTAATCATTGCGCGCCGCTACAGCCGAGCCTCCGGAGGGCTGACCCGCCTCACTGTCGGGCCGGCAGATGCCGCCGGGCCGCCTGCCTGGCGTGGGCACATGACCCGGCGAATCAGCTCTTCTTGGTTTCCGGCGCGGCTGCGACGATGCGGCAAGCCTTGATCGCCGCCAAGAAGCCGTTCCAATCCGTCTCAGTCTGGTCCCCGTATGCCACGGCAAACTCGCTGATCGCCTCGTCAAAGGCGGTGCCGCTGCCGACATATCCGGACACCAGAGCTGGGTCGCCGGCCCGTGCGTGTGCCCGTGCAAGAGTGCGGCCACAGAGCGAGGCATAGAACGGCAGCGCCGCCTGTAGCTGCGTTCCGATATCGGCCAACCGCGCGTCCTTGAGCCGCCTGACGTAGAAATGCCGCTTGTCGATCGGCGCGCGCGTCCAGCCGAGGAAAACGTCGGTCGCCGCCTGCATCATGCGCTGGCCGACCACGACCCGTTCACCGTGATTGGAGTAGTCGGACACGCCGGCAAAGGGCGCGAGCACCGACTCCTGGGCCTCTTTGATCTGCAGCAGGAGTGGCGAGCCGTCACCCGCCGTAAGCAGCCCGATCGCGCAGAACGTCCCGACACTCCCGACCCCGACCGCCTTGAACGCCACGTCGCGGAGAGTATGGCGATGCAGCAGCACCCGACGATCCTCCTGAAGTGTCTCCGCATACCGACGCGAAGGCTTTGCGGGCCGGCAGGTCATGCTTGCTCAAATGATAGACCAGCGGTGGCTTCTCGCGAATATGGATCCCGCCGTCTTTCTCCTCCGCCAGGCCGAAGTGCTTGGCGCCACTCTTCAGCACCTGGGCGAGGCGTTTCTCCACCGCATCGCGCACCTTGGGTTGGTCGATGTCGGCGATCGCCTGGGCGAGATCGACGCGCCGGTTCCAGGCATCGACCGGCGATAGCCGAGCCAACTCTGTCATGTGCTCGCGGTAGGATCGGGCGACAGTATATGCGAGCCCGCGTGCAGCCTTCTCGGAATACTGGGCGACGCGCCCGGCCACGACGAGGCTGGTGGCTAGCCGCTTGAGGTCCCACTCGAATGGAGCCGGCAGTGTCTCGTCGAAGTCGTTGATGTCGAAGACCGGTGATCCCTCGGGCGTCGCATAGGAGCCGAAATTGGCGAGATGCGCGTCGCCGCAAGCCTGCATGCGAATGCCGGTCGTCGGCGTGCGGGCCAGATCCGCGGCCATAACGGCGGCAGCGCCGCGCAGGAAGGCGAAGGGATCGGCGCGCATCCGCCCATAGCGGATCGGCAGCAGTTCCTGGATCCGGCTCTTGCCCTGTTCGATCAGAATTCCGACCGGGTCGGCCCGGTTGGCGGGCGGGGCCCACTCACCCTGCGCGCCGCGCGGCGCTTCGCGGCGAAGCGCTGCCCCAGCCTGCCGGCGGTCGTCCGGACTGCGGGTCGCCATCGACATGTGTCCACGGACAATGGTGGTATCCCATGCACACGGTGCACGCGATTACTTGCCGCGACAGCCGGATTCGACCCGTTCGATCGGCTGCGCCGTGCCTGGCGGCGCGCCTGCGGAGATGCTCCGGAACCGAGCGCCGTGGTTATCGATAGCCGATCCTGCCGCTCAGCGCCGAGCTGCTTTGAGCTTTGACCGTGGCATCGACGGCGGCAAGAAGATCCTGGGCGTCAGAATCCATGTTGCCGTCGACAAATACGGCATCCCGCTGGCGATCGCGTCGCCGAGGACATGAGCGCCTGACGTCTACAAACAGCCACTCAAAGTCCGATGAGACGGACGCGCAATAGATGACTGGCGGCGCACGGCATCCGAAATCTCGCCCGAAGCCCGCGGTCTTTTGCTCCAATAGGGTCAAGATGCCGGGATGCCATCGTCCCAGAATGCCATAAGCAACCTGTTGAGGCGTGGAAAGTGTCTGATGCCGACGCTTCGCTGGGGTTTACCCCAACGAAGCCACTGCCGATTTTGGTCGAAACCCCTCTCGGAGCCTCGGAGCAATCTCGATTAATCATCTGCTGCCAAGGGGTAAGGCGCAGCCGGAGTTATGCAGGCCACAGCAGAGTTCCATCACCAGGTCGCGGATGCCGCGTTTCCATAGGCGGATCCTGTCTTTGGCGATGCGGCATCGTTTGACGCTGCTGTTGACGTGCTCGATCCGGAGCCGGCGATCATGCAGTAGCTGATTTGCTCGTTGCTGTTCCGGTGTCAGCTCTCGGCCGCGGGATTTCTTCAATGGCATCAGGATCTCCACGTCAGGCAGCGTGAACGCCACGAAACCGAGGTCCCGTAACAACCGGCTGCCAGCGGGCAACGGATATGGAGTGGACGCCGCGATCGTCTTGTCATGCACGCGGCCACCCGTGGTTTCACTGAGGAAAAGAATGATCAGCGGAGCATTGACCAGAAGCACATTCTTTACCGTGTGATCCTTTTTCTTGCCACTGTAACATTCGGTCTGTTCAGCAGGGTCCTGGGGGCGGACGATACGCCGTTCCGTCCCGTCATGGGCAAAAGGGGGGAGCGCTGTCCGGCCGCCACCGCCGGGGATGATGGCGAAACCGCGGATGGCGGCCCTTCCGGCGGCGTGATCACGCCCGCCGTCTCCGGGACACCGAGCCGCCGGGCGAGCGCCGCGAGGCTGCGGGCGGGCGCGTCGCCGAGGTCGCGAAGCGCGGCGAGCAACGCCGGCAAAAGGACATGGATCCACTGATTGGCTTTGCTCTGGCCCATCCCGAACATGCGTCCCTGGACCACCTGAAGAGAGTAGGTCTTCAAATAGGTGAGCAGGAAGAACAGCCGGTCTTCCGGCGCCGCCAGCGGGCAGGTCTGATAAACCGAAAACCGGCGCGCGGTTCGGCGTTTGCCATCTAGTACATCGATTCCGTGGAACCGACCAGTTGTAGCCGATTCCCGAGAGGCTCACATGCTGTAGTCTGACGGGAGGACAAGCATGACGGCTAGACACCGATGGCAGCACCACGGCTCGTCATATGGGCCTGAAACGCCGCCTCGAAGGCCGGAAGCAGAACCTCGAACTCTTCGAGGGTCAGGCAGGTGAAATCCAGGAACTCCGTTGGGGCGGAACCGCACGTCAGAGAACCGTACACCAGTCGTGGGCCGTGCCTTCTGATCTTGGGATCAGTCTGTCACACGACGCCCAACTTACAAATCGAGATAAACTCAATTGAACTGAAGCTTGAGGCGTCCCTCGATGAAGCGGGTCAAGCCGGTTTTTAGACGGCCGCACGCCCTCCGTGCCGGGCTGACCATGCTACGGGATCGGCCAAGAACCGCTTCAAGCGGCCCCGCTGCTCCGGCGTCAAACTGTCGTTCGGCTCGAGCTGCAGGATCTCGTCCCAACTCGCTAGGGGGTGCAGCCGCAGGCCTAGGCGGTCCAGGCGCTCCGCACCCCCGGGGAATACGCCGTGGTGGAAGATCGTGATGGCGTCCGTCACGGTGGCCGCAGCCCGCGCGTGAAGGATGCCTTGCTGCCGGCATCCGTGGTGAGATCATCGACTAGCAGGACGCGCCCCCCTTCGACCGTGCCGCCCTCGACCTGAGCGTTGCGCCCGATGCCGAGCGGCCCCTTGCGCACGTAGCGCAGGGGCATCGACAGCCGGTCGGCGATCAACGACGCCCAAGGGATGCCTGCCGTCTCCGCGCCCGCAACGACGTCGAACTCGATAGAGGGCTCCCGTTGGAGAGCGGCGACGGCGAGGTCGGTGATCTCCCGACGCCGCTGCGCGTCCCCGATCAGTAGCCGGCAATCGACGTAAACGGGGCTGGCCCAGCCCGCTGCCAGGAAGAAGGGCTGCTCGTCGCCGCTGACCTGGATCGCGTCCGCCTCGATCAGCAGCCGGGCCACGGCGCCGCCGGCAAGCGCCCGGAACGCGTCGATGGTCATGCCGCCAACTCCCGCAAAGTCCGCGCCAGGATGTCGATACCGATGTTGAAGTCTTCCATCTCCAACGCCTCCCTCGGGTTGTGCGAGCCATTGGCATTGCGCACGAAGATCATGCCGCTAGGCACGCCGGCGTTCGCGAACACGGCGGAGTCGTGCCCGGCGCCGCTCGGGATCGGCTCGTCGGTCACGCCGGCCGCCCGCAAGCTCGCCCGCAGCCGCTCGATCAGCTTCGCGTCCAACCGCGCCGGGTCTGCCTCCACGCGGCGGCCAGGCTCAAACGTGACGCCGCGTTCCTCGGTCAGTCCCGCGCATTCCGAGAGGAACAGGTCATAGAATGCCTCAGCGTCTCGCTGCTCTGAGAGCGGATGTCGAGCGAGAAGGTCATGCGGCCGGGAATGCGCGCCAGCGCGTGCTCGCGCGGGTCGGTGCCGACGATGCCACACGTCACCACCAGATCCCGCCCGCGTTCCAGCAGGGTGCGCCAGTGCCGGTCGAGGCGGGTGATCAGCTCGGACACCGCGAACACGGCGTCGTGCCGCAGCCAGCGGGGCACCGCGCCGGAATGCCCAGCGCGGCCCAGGCACTGCACCGCACGATGGCGGATGTTGCCCCGGATGCCGGTCACGACCGCCGCCGGCTGCTCGCGGGCGATGAGTACCGGCCCCTGCTCGATATGCAGCTCCAGCCAGCAAGCGAGCGAGGCCGGGTCGAGCAGCCGATCGCCTCGCGCCACCCGGTCCACGTCCACCCCGACATCGCGCATGCAGTCGCTGAGCGGACGGCCGCTGTTGACATTGGACGCGGTCAGGTCCTGCGCGGTCAACTTCCCGAACAGGGCGGAGGAGCCGATATAGGCTTGCCCGAAGAAGGCGCTCTCCTCGCCCCGCATGTCAAATCGCTTCCAATTCCGACCCCCTTTTCGCGTCCAATCGCGACCCCTCATTGGGCGCTGGTTAGGGCTTATCCCCGTCATGCATAGGAGGGACCCGCGCCCGCAGCGCAGCGCCTT
>JBEKLE010000688.1:0-3129 GCA_050010355.1 Rhodopila sp.
CCGCCCTGGCCCTCGGCCTTGGCCCAGTCGTTCAGTTTGTCGAAGAAACTGCGCGGCTGCGAACCCGCACCCGGCGCCGGGATCGCCCGCACGATCCCCCCGGACGCCGCGATCCGCGCAAACAGCCCAAACCCTGACCCCGCGTACTGTTCGGTCACATCAACGATGCGGATCGGATTGCGCAAGTCGGGCTTGTCGGACCCGAATTCCAGCATCGCCCGGTCGTACGGGATGCGTGGAAACGGCGGCCTGGTGACCGCCCGCCCGCCGGCGAATTCCTCGAACACACCCGCGATGACCGGTTCGATCGTGTTGAACACATCCTCCTGCGTCACGTAGCTCATCTCGAAGTCGAGCTGATAGAACTCGCCGGGCGAGCGGTCCGCCCGCGAGGCCTCGTCGCGGAAACATGGCGCAATCTGAAAATACCGGTCGAAGCCGGCGACCATCAGTAACTGCTTGAACTGCTGCGGCGCCTGCGGCAATGCGTAGAACCTGCCCGGATGCAGCCGAGCCGGCACCAGGAAGTCGCGCGCTCCCTCGGGCGACGAGGCGGTCAGAATTGGTGTCTGATACTCGAGAAATCCCGCCGCGATCATCCGCTGCCGCACCGAGGTGATCACTTGCGACCGCAGTATCATGTTCCGGTGCAGCTTCTCCCGCCGCAGGTCGATGAAGCGGTACTTCAGCCGGATATCCTCCGGGAACCGCTCCTCCCCGGCGACCTGCATCGGCAGCACCTCGGCGGCGGACTGCACCACCAGATCGGCGGCCCGCAGTTCGATCTCCCCCGTGGGCAGGCGCGGATTGACGGTGCCCGCCTCGCGCATCACCACGGTTCCGGTCACCGTGATCACGCTCTCCGGCCGCACCGCATCGGCGGCGGCGAACGCGGGGGAGCCGGCGGCGAACACGCACTGGGTGATGCCGTAATGGTCCCGCAGGTCGATGAACAGCAGGCCGCCGTGATCGCGCTTGGCATGCACCCAGCCGGAAAGGCGGGCGCTCGTCCCGCCTGGGCCGGCATCGGCGGCGCGCAGGGCGCCACAGGTATGGGTGCGATAGGCGTGCATGGTCTGGTATCCCGGGGTCCGCATCAAGGGCGGCACACAAGCCTTTGGTCGCTAAGGGAGTCAAGCGCTCGATGCGATTCGCGCCCGACCTACTGGGCTATCCCTCGTTATCCAGCGCGACCGTGACAGCCCGTCAGCCGAACGCCCGATTTATGACCGCATCGATCGACGCGATGATTTCGACCGCTCGCCTCATCAGCCGCGAGTGAAGCAACGACTGGCCCCCTCTGGCGGTGCGATCGGTCGCCTACTCCGTCGCTGATCCGTCTCGCTTGGTTCGACAAACCGCCCGTTCCTTCGTCCCGATCGCCATTCCCCGGCCGAGCGCGACACCGCGCCGGCAGCGAGGAGCGGGCTGGGCTCATCCAGCCAGCGCCTGCGCCGTCACCGCAGGCTCCTTTGCAATAACCCGCAAATACGCCAATGCTGGCGCATCAGGACGTTTCCGCGCCTGTTCCCAGTCCCGCAGCGTGCCGACCGGAATGTGATACCGCGCGGCGAACGCGGTCTGCGAGATCCCAAGCTGCTTGCGGATGGTCCGCACCATCGCGGCCGCGGTCTCCGCATCGCTCAAGATCGGCGCCGCATCCGGATCATCGACGGCCTGACGAGCGATTTCCGCGTCAGTCAAAACATCCACAGCAGCCCAATCCGTTTCACGGATCGCCCGGTCGACCATCTCCGGTGTAACTTTCACGGTAGCCATGTGCGTTGCTCCTGCTTGCTGGCCTTGCGGACGGAGATCAGTCGGCAAGTCTGGCCACGCATCGTGTACGTGCAGACAAACAACCGCCGGTTCACCAGGCCAAATGCATTGAACCGAACTTCCCCGTAATCCCGGCGGTCGTCGCAGATCTCTCCCAGGCGGTTCATCAGTACGACGCAGCAAGAGCGAGCGGTACGCCGTGCTTCAGGCGATTGATCTCGTCCTTTGCGCCGTCGAACTCAAAATCCATTCAGTATATACGGCCGAGCCGTAGGGCCTTCAACACCTTCTCGGCGTCCTGCTGGCAATGATACGCGGCAGCACCCCCCAACGCTGGGCACAGCCTGCACGCAAAGCCGCGCAACCTACCTCCGTCCAAATCTCAGAGCTGTCAGGGTCGCTCATTCACCACGACCCTCTCCAGACTGGCGGCCCGCGAGAGAGTGTAGGCGATCCGCGATGACCGCGAATTTCGATGCTGCCAAATCGGCCTCGTTCGCCATCACGCTGCTCGACTGGAAGGACCATGGCACGTTCTACGCCGCCGCCATGGTCGCGACCGCGCGGGCGCTCGCCGGCAGCCTGGTCGAGCTTGACATTCCGGTGTTTACGAACGGAAAGGGCATCACGGCCTCGCACCAGTTCGCCATCGAGGCCGTCAAGGCTGGTCGAGATCGGCACCAGCACGATGAGGAACAGAAATGCGAGATGGAGCCTGGTTTGAAGCGGCGTGACAGATCCGGTCATCGCCAGCCGCTGCTGCTGCGACACCCAGTACCTGGCTGAGATTGCGAAGCTGAGCACGACGGTAAAGAGTTCATCCTTCATGTCGGGGAACATGCTGACAACCGATCCTTTATGCGCCTGGATCGACGGCAACAGCGTTGTCACGACCAAGGTCATCGGGACGCCGAACATCGTGTCGCTAAGGCTCGCGAGCCGATCAGAGGATAGAGCGGTCGAGACGACGGGTTGACTAGCCATGGCGTCATTTGTGCACCTGTCAATATGCTGCGAACCGTTGTTTTGGATCGTCCGGCTCGAGTCTCCAAGCGTCCGCTCTGGCAGGAAGACCTGAGTGTCCGTCCGAGAAGTCTGGCGGGTCGGTCCAGCGGTGCTTTTCGCCGCTGGGAGCGTCGGCAACTTGCCACGATGTCCCCGCATCGTGGCTGCGTCGCCTTCTTCCCAGCGGCGAAAATCCCTCGCTGGTCCTCCGCCGCCAGACTTCTCGGACGGACACTGAGAGTTTGAAAAAAGGCGAAACGCACCCTCGGGCGCACCGCGGAACGCAAGCGCGCTTGCCCCATGTGGATCAACCGACAACAATGATCCCCTGCGGAAAACGAGGAG
>JBEKLE010000689.1:0-3123 GCA_050010355.1 Rhodopila sp.
ATCTTCAATTTCTTGACCGGGCTCAGCCGCCCTTTGCCAGGTCCATGCCTTCGCCGGTAGCGCATGCAAGAACCGGACAATTGCTTCTTTGGTCCAACCCTTGGCGGTTGCTTTCGTGAGCAAGGAGGCTGCCCAGCTTTCGCCTAGTTCTTCGAAGATCACCCGGACGATAGCATCCCCTATCGTCCATTCGACGCTGCCCGCGCCGGTCAGCGCCTGCTCCAGCACCTGATGCTTGACGACGTCTTCTTCAGTAAGTTGGGCAACCGTCACTCCGACCAAGTATGGAAGCTGGACAGCATGACCTAGCTGGAAAATGCCGGCGGGGCCGTATTGGGCGACAATCGCCTGGACTGCCTCTGTCCGTTGTCGGGCTGCTTCCTTCTCGTCGGCCTCCCAGGCTAGCCTGAATCCATCGTTATCGCTCGTGTCTTTCCGCGTCGGCGCAAGCAGATGGGCCGATCCGTCAAACAGCCATGCAGTCCTAATGAAAGGATCGGAAGGCTCCAGACGATGATAGATTTTCTCTAACTCATCGACCTCTTTCGGCTGCATCGCCCATGCAGCGTCGGACAACTCACGGTGCCGGTGAATAAGCTCGCGCATCTGACCCCAGAGTTGGGTCCATTCGCCGACTTCATTGATACTCGCCGTCACCGCCTCAAATTGCGCGATTATCTCTGCGCGCCTGGGCGGGGCCAAATTCGCCAAGATATCGATCAGTTGCGACCAGCGCCGGGGAGCTTGGCCGACATGGGTAAGGATGCGTTTGGAAAGTTCCTCCGCGCCTTGCCAGATCAAGGCATCCGTGACCTGTTCGGGCTCTCGTTCTGAAAAATCCCGCCAGCGCGGGTGCGGGGAAAAATCCGAAGTGTCGTAGCTCTGCGGAAAGATGCTCAGCGTCAATCTCCAGCCGACATCCGCAATCCCCTGGTCACTGTTTTTCAGCAGCCGGTCCAGCACGCGCAGGCGGCTCATGAGCGGAGCGTTGGTTTGCGGCATCCACAGCAGGAAAATCTGCCGCAACGACTTCTTGGGACGGTTGGCCCACCTTCCGTCGCCCGGATCGAGCGCATCGAGTTTTGCCAGAATCGTCGTCACCTGCCCGAGCAGGCGCTGGTCCCAGGCAAGGGACTCCAACGCCCAAAGCAGGCTTGAGAGATGCTCGCCACCGAACATTCCGCCCTCCTCCTGGAACAGAACGGAGAGGGATGGCTGCGGCGCGTCGAGATGGGTCTCGATCGTACCAAGAAAGACCTGCGGCGCGGCTTCGGCCAGGAGCTGGTAGTCGCGCGACATAGTCCACCAGCGTTTCTCATCGGCATTTTCCAAAAGGCGGCGCACGATGTGGTCGATACGGGCGCCTGGGTTGGACACCGTTCTGACCTGTGTGCCGAAGAGGGAGAAGAGAATGAGCGTTTCGCACAGCCCCGTACGTAACGCTCCGGAATAGGTCGGATGAACGCCTTTGGTGGAGGCAAGCCACCGCTCGTCGGGTTCGATCTCGAAGCGCGGATCTGGCGCCGTTAAGACCTCCATGATGGCGGCTTCAAAGGCAGTGAAATCTGATGCGCTGATATAATGGGCGACTTGGAACCAAGCGTCGCGCGGCGACGCAATTTTCCAGATATCGCCCGCTTTTCGTACGATCCCGTCAAGCCTGCTGATCACAGGCGTCAGGGTTGCCACTGCCGCCTCGTATTTTTCACCTGCGAGCTTGGCAATGATCGACTTGTCGCCATCCGAACTCTCGTCCCAGGCGCCCGCGAGCAGCGCCGCGATCATACCTCGCGGCGGATCCCCGCCGCCCCAGTTTGCATTGGATTCGGGAGCAAGCGCCGTCAGGCGCCGGAGTACTGCGAGGCTTCGCGCGGAGTCCTGAGCCAGGTTGCGGGCCTTCACCTCGTCAAAGCCCATCGCCGTCAGTGCGTATTCCACTTCAAGACGGGCCGGCCGTTCAAGGCGAACGACATCAGCCGGCGTCCCGATATCCGATCCATAAGCCAGATAGACGTAATGTCCCCGTTGGGCGAGGCGAGCGGCAAGGCCCGTCTCGCCGCCTTCGAGGACAATGATCATCGGTGATGAACTGTCGCCGAGTGCCCTGGCGGCTTCCGTGGTGTCCGCCACTAGGCAACGTGCGTCGTAATGCGCTGCGTAATCCTGCGGCAGCTCCTGAATCGCGGCGTGCAGGAAGGCAATGGCTTCGTCTGGTGATTCGCCCTGCACCGAAAGAAGGCCGCCACTGCCACGAAGCCAGCTTAGAATACGCGCCGCCTCGTTATCCCGGCCGGTCAGGATCAGGTCAGTGCTCAGCGGGAATTGCGTCGAGAGGGACCATTCATCCCACGCCTCCGAAAGCTGCCGCAGCCCCGGCGGCCTTTTGCCGATGGTGACGGCGAGCCACTGCCCCACCGCAGGGTACTGTTCGATCCAGTGGACCAGATCGGTGCCCTCAAGTGCGCGGACATCTTTCCATTTCCCGTCGCCGCGGCGCTCTTGCAGCCATTTGTCTTTCTTCGACCAGCCACGCGGCGTGACAAACATGAACGTCGAATTTGCTTTATCGAGACCACAGGAATCGAGCGTACGCTTCTCATAGTCGTCGTCCGCCTTGCCCTTAATGTCGTTCCGCTGCGTACCGATCTCCCATCCGGTCACGCCCGCGGGGACATACTCGCTGCCGGCTGCGACGGTGCTGACTCCATCCCAACCGGGTAGCTGAACCGCTTCGTCGGACGGAAAACGTAATTCCGCGTCGGCGCCGTAGCCGGCACGGATCAGCTTTGAGAGCAATTCCGGAATCGAGCCTTGCCCGTCCCGGCGCGCGGCCCAATGGTCGAGGTCGGTGACATCGATATAGCGAAGCGGGATGCCGCCCGGCGCCGCATGTCCTCTTAGGCCTGGAAACGCTCCGATCTTCACAGCGTAGGGTCGAAACGTGATGCCCGCCTTTTCCAAGGCCGTTCGCATTGCATCGGCGTTGTCCTTCGTCGGCGTCCGCTGGCCGCGCTCGAAGTCGGCAACGGTAGACACGCCAACCCCGGCGTTCTTTGCGAGATCCTGCTGTGACCAGCCGAGCAGGGCGCGGGCCGCGCGACTCTGCCGAGGTGAAAAGTCGCT
>JBEKLE010000690.1:0-7186 GCA_050010355.1 Rhodopila sp.
CGACCGGCCTCGGCCCGATATTAGCCGTGGCTCTCACGCTTTGGCGGGAAGCGGCTAAGGCCAAATATAGCCGCCGTCTGCATGTGTTCCGGACTCTGATGGCGACGCGAAGAATGGCCATTTCCCCTGAGCATGTGAACGCCATCAACCTCGTCGAAGTTGATTTCTATAAGTGCCGGAAAGTAGGGGCGGGGTGGAAGAAATATCAGGAGCACCTTAACGACTCCAGCAAGCCGGAAGATCAAGCCTGGCGCGATGCAAAGGAAAAACTTCTAGCGCAGCTTCTGTTCGAGATCGCGGCGGTTATTGGGTTCAAGATCCCTGCGATCCCTGCGATAGAAATTTTCAACGGCGGTTACGCCCCGAAGGCCTGGGTGCACCGTGACAACAGAGCGACTGGTGCGCTCGAATATGTCTATGAACTGTCACAGGGCACAAAGGCTGTTCCCATGTCTGTGCTGAGCTTTCCGGTATCGCAGGATGCGATGAACAAGCAAAATTTGGTGCATGATGCGCTTCTGAAGACTCTTTGCGGCGAGCAGCCATTGAGGATCAAGCCGGAAGCTTAGTTTTGTTGCCGCCGGGGCGCGGGACGTGGTAGCCTTGCCGGCGTTTGCGCGCGCCTAGATGGTGGCAAGGAGTATCTATGAATAAGTGCCCCAAGGCATCCAGACCCGGCGTTGGAAAATATCAATGCAAGGCCACTTGGCGTGATCGTGAGCAATGAATAGAATATTATCGTTGCTAGGACGATGATCGGGGTTAAACCTGTATAAAAAATCGCCTCTATAAAATGTCCCCCGAGAACCTTTGCCCAGCCGTGCTCGGAAGTGCGTGCCAAGATTTGATCCACTTGATTGCCACTACCCCCTGATGCCGAGGTGACAGCTTTCTCAATCGGGCTCATTGGGGAACAACTTCTTTATAGAGTTGCGGATTCGCAGCTTTGTTTTCCTGCGCTATTTTCAAAATAAGCTTCGCAAGCTCTACCGCATCCGATGTTATCAACACGACTCCAGTGTGGAGTATTTCTTCACCCGATAATGTTTGATCGGCAAAGGTAATCTTGGTGACGGCCGGGTTTAATTTAACAAAAAATCGGTTGGCAAAAATTGCGGGGACGAATTCCTTGGATTCGCTCATCGACATATTCCTTGTGTGGGTGCGAACAATGACGGTTTAGCCGCACAACTGGTTGAAAGCCATACGGGAAAGCCCCATGCCTGCCGTCGTCGCGCGCCACTGTGCTAGCGCGCTGTCACTGCCGGGACCGCCCTGGGCGTGACCGTCGATCGCCGATCGGGAAACTGGAACGGGTTTTAACCGCGTCGATCGCGCGGCGGATTTTCCGGCGTCCGGTATCGCGAAGCGCCCAACCTTTTTACAAAAGAGAACTTAACCCGTCCTGCATGCGCAAGACAGGTTTGCACAGTTAGTTACCTGCCCACTTAGTAATAGGCTCGGGTGAACCTTCCACTTTCATGGTGAGGATAATATTACCCCAGACTTCAACACCGATCAGTTTGTCTTCGTTTTCCCCTATTTCTTTCCAGTGAGCTATTAAGTCCTTCCATGCACCCCCTCTATCTTGTCCCCATCCCAACAGCCAAAGTAATTTCTTTTTATTCACGATAGTCGAACCAGTAATCGTCACATCCTTGAGGATGGACCGCACCTCAGCCGAGCCGTTTGCCATCACTGCATCCTAAAACCGTCAGGAACCGAGTTTCCTGTTCAAAAATGCTTTTATACGAAGAATTCTGTTTTTCATGCAAAATCACGATTTCTGACGAAAACTTGATCTCGCGAAGGAAGCACGTCGGCGAGCGCCGCATAACTGCGCTTACGTTGAGTCGAGCCGCGCGGCTCCGTCTCGTCACCTACCCTTCGTTGGACGCTCTACCGCAGCACGGTTTTTGGCCGGCATGATTTATCGCGGCTTGTCAAGGCCATTTGCTCGTTTTGCATGTGCTTTTTTGCACTCAGGGAACGGGAAAGTCAAAGCCGAATAATGGGATTCACGGTAAGTCGCGGAATCCGGCCAACGGCGATGCAATAGCCGACGCTGGCCACGCCTTTTGACATTCCGTCAACGCATCTCCCTGAAACGCCATGGCTGTTTCTTCACCGAACCTCACCCACCCAATCCAAGCCCACATCCAGCACCGCCGCGCTGTGTGTCATCCACCCGACCGACAGCAGATCGACCCCGCTCGCCGCGATCGCCGGGGCGGTGTCCGGCCTGATCCGCCCGGAAGCCTCGGTAATCGCCCGCCCATCGACCATCCCGACCGCCTGACGCAGCATGTCGGGACCCATGTTATCGAGCAGCACGGCGTCGACCTTCAGCGTCAGCGCCTCCTCCAGTTGGGCCAGCGTATCGACTTCCAGTTCGATCTTCACCAGGTGCCCAACGCCGGCCCGCGCCCGTTCCACGGCTGCGCGCACCCCGCCGGCGATCGCGACGTGGTTGTCCTTGATCAGCACCGCGTCATCCAACCCGAACCGGTGATTCGACCCGCCGCCGACCCGCACGGCGTATTTCTGCGCGAACCGCAGCCCGGGCATGGTCTTTCGCGTGCAGCAGACCTGCGCCCGTGTGCCCTCGATCGCATCGGCGATGCCACGGGTGGCCGAGGAAACGCCGCTCAGGTGACACAGGAAATTCAGTGCCGTCCGTTCCGCTGTCAGGATCCCCCGCGCGGGACCGGTGATGGTCGCGATCAGGTCGCCCGGCCGCAAACGGCTGCCATCCGGCAGGGCAACCTCGACGATGATCGCCGGATCGATCAAACGGAACGCGGTCGCGGCGAAATCCAGACCCGCAACAACACCCGGTTGCCGAGCGACCAGGGCGCAACGGGTCTGGGCGCCGGGGGGAACAATAGCGTCCGTCGTCAGGTCGCCGGCGCGGCCAAGGTCCTCCAGCAATGCGGCCCGGACCGCCGGCTCGATCATCACCAGGGGCAGCGGACTCATCAGCGCACCTCCAGCATTCGCTCGACCGATCGGCGGGCACGTTCGGCAAGTGCCGGGTCGATCGTGACCTCCTCCCGCATCGTCTCGAGCGCACGGCGGATTTTCGGCAATGTGATGCGTTTCATGTGCGGGCACAGGTTGTTGCACGGCCGAACGAACGAAACGTCCGGGTGAAGCACCGACACATTGTCGGACATCGAGCACTCCGTCAGCAGCACCACGCGGGCCGGCTTTTCGCGGCCGACATAGGCGGACATGTCAGCGGTCGAACCGGTGTAGTCCGCCTCGGCGACAACCTCCGGCGGGCATTCCGGGTGTGCCAGAATCGTGATGCCCGGATAATCCGTCCGCAACGCTCGAACCTCGGCTGCGGTGAAACGCTCGTGCACCTCGCAATGGCCGGCCCAGGCGATGATCCTGACATGCGTCTGAGCTGCAATATTCCGCGCGAGATACTCATCCGGCAGCATGATGACCGTGTCGGTGCCAAGCGATTCAACGATCTTGCGCGCGTTGCCCGACGTGCAGCAGATGTCGGACTCCGCTTTGACCGCCGCGGACGAGTTGACATACGTCACCACAGGCACACCGGGATGGCGTTCGCGCATCAACCGCACATCCGCCGCTGTAATCGACGCCGCCAGGGAACATCCGGCTCGGCTGTCCGGGATCAGCACCGTCTTGGCGGGATTCAACAGCTTCGCCGTTTCCGCCATGAAATGCACGCCGGCAAGGACGATGACCTTGGCATCAGCCTTCATCGCTTCACGGGCGAGCGCAAGACTGTCGCCCACGATGTCAGCCACGCAGTGGAAGATTTCCGGCGTCATGTAGTTGTGCGCCAGGATCACCGCGTCGCGCTCCCGCTTCAGCGCCAGGATCGCCTCGATGTCGTCGGCGAACACCGGCCACTCGATGGGCGGGATCAGCGATTTGACCCGGTCATACAGCGGGGACATGCGTTCGAGCAGAGCGGTTGCGGACATCAAGGACCCTCCTTTCTAATGCTCTCTTTGAGCATTACGGGGGCTTATGCTAACGCTGAGTATAAGGATGTCAAGCGTGGCAGCTTGTGGCGCTACCCCAACGGGCCGCGATTTAACGATCGGGCCTTGACAGGCCTTGACCGCCTAACCGGAGGTCGCCCGAACCACCGCGTCCGCCAGACCGTCCTGACCGTCGTTTCGCAGCCCCTCGATCACGCCGCTGTGGTCTGCCGCGGGCCGGTTCTGGCTCATTTTCACCTTGCCCTCCAGCCGGGTGATCGGCAACGCGATGCCGACGATGCCGCGCAGCATTCCCTGGATGAAGTCGTCGGGCGCGTCGGAGACGGCCCAGGGTTGCGCACGCGGCGTTTCGTGGCGGTTGGTCAGGCGCGTGACGACCGCCAGCAGGCGCGTGGGGTCATCGAACACCTCCAGCGTGCCGTAGGCATGGATCGCGGCGTAGTTCCACGTCGGGACCACCTTCCCGTGCTCCTTCTTCGCGGCATAGAACGATGGTGTGATGTAGCCATCCGGCCCTTGAAAAATGACCAGCGTCTGGACCAAGGGGTCCGCCGCGCAGGCGTGGGAGTTGGCCTTTGCGAGATGTCCGATCAGGGTCCCGTAGGGCGCCGGATCGGGATCGAGCATCATCGGGGCATGGCTGGCGATCAGCCCGTCCGCGGTCATGGACACCAGCGTGGCCAGTCCGGTGGCACGCATCAGGTCGTGCAGCGCATCGATGCGGTCTTCGTTGAAGTGGGCGGGGACATACACGGCGGCGACCTTCGAAACGTTATAGCCGGGCCCGTCCCGACCAACCGGGAACATAGCCCAAATCGCCGGGCTATGACGGTCGTTCATCGGTTAGCGCAAAATCGGACGGAGCAAAAGGATCAGCTTCGCCCCACCCGATCATACCAATTTACAGCGCGCCACCGCGCCGGCCAGCGATCGCGCCTAATCTCAGCCGCAGCGCGTTCAATTTGATAAAACCCTGTGCATCGATCTGGTCGTAGGCTCCCTGGTCGTCCTCGAACGTCACCACCTCCATCGAATAGAGGCTGTTCGGGCTCTCGCGGCCGACGCAGCTTACGTTACCCTTGTACAGCTTCAGCCGCACCCGCCCGGTGACGCTGGCCTGGCTGATGTCGATCAGCGCTTGCAGCATCCGCCGTTCCGGGCTGAACCAGAAGCCGTTGTAGATAATCTCCGCGTAGCGCGGCATCAGGCTGTCCTTCAGGTGCGCCGCCTCCCGATCGAGTGTGATGCTCTCGATCGCCCGATGCGCCGCCAACAGGATCGTCCCGCCCGGCGTTTCATAGACGCCCCGCGACTTCATCCCGACGAAGCGGTTCTCGACCAGATCCAGCCGGCCGATGCCGTTCGCCTTTCCAAGTTCGTTCAGCCGTGTCAGCAGCGAAGCGGGCGACAGCGTCACGCCGTCGATCGCCACCGGATCACCGGCTACGAAGTCCACCGAGATCACCGTCGCCTGATCCGGTGCGTCCTCCGGCCGGATGGTGCGTTGGTAGACCATTTCGTCCGCCTCCTGCGCCGGGTCTTCCAGCAGTTTCCCCTCCGACGACGAGTGTAGCAGGTTGGCGTCGACGCTGAACGGCGCTTCGCCGCGCTTGTCCTTCGCAATGGGTATCTGGTGTTTCTCGGCAAACTCGATCAGGCGGGTGCGGCTCGTCAGGTCCCATTCGCGCCACGGCGCAATAATCTTGATGTCCGGCTTCAGTGCGTAATACGACAGCTCGAAACGCACCTGGTCGTTGCCCTTGCCGGTCGCGCCGTGCGCATCGAGGTGCCCAGCAGGTATTGGCCCTCATACAATGTGTTGGCGCGAAACATCGGAAAGACAAAGTCCTTCACGAACGTCTCACGCAGGTCATCCACAAAAATTTCCTTCACCCCGAACATCTCGGCCTTCTTGCGCGCCGGCCCAAGTTCCTCGCCCTGCCCGAGATCGGCCGTGAAGGTCACCACCTCGCAGCCGTATGTCGTCTGCAGCCAGCGCAGGATCACGCTGGTGTCCAACCCGCCCGAATAGGCGAGAACGACCTTCTTCACATCCTTGACGGCCATGGCGCGGGAGACCTCCGGTCTTTCAACGCGCGGGAGTATCGCTTCGGGCGGTCCTGGCGCAAGCCGCGACGGCGCCCCGCACGCGTCGTTCTTCACCGAGAAGGTCCGGCTGAACCAGGATTTGCTCGCCTTCCCGAAAAGCTGACCCCCATCGCCTGAATCGGGAGCCGCTTTAAGCCCTTGTTAACGACTGGCCGCGAGACTCGCAGCATGCAAACGCGCGCCGCTCCGGCCCAGGCCGAGTCTCTCGTCCACACCGCGCCGCACACCTTGTGGCGCCGCCTCCCCGCCGCCCTGCGACGGCGCGCCTTCGCGACAGCGACCGGTTGGTTCGCTCCCAAACCGTCTCCGCCGGCGGAGCCCGCGACAAGCGGACTGGTCATCGCCGGGGAACTCTCCCGCGCATCCGGGATGGGCGAAACCGCCCGGCTCATGGCCGCGGCAGCAACCCGGTTCGGAATACCAATCTGGACCATCGATCTGCCGCCACCGGTCGACACCAGGCCCGAGGTCGCGTTCACAGCCTCTGCATCTCCGCCGCCCGGTGTGCCGCTGGTGCTGCACGTGAATGCGCCCATCCTGCCGCTGGCGCTGCTGCGGCTGCCGGCCGCCGTCACGCGAAACCGGCCCATCATCGGCTACTGGGCGTGGGAGATGCCGGAGGTACCGCCGGAATGGCGCCCCGCTTTGGCCTGCGTCAGCCAGGTCTGGGTTCCCTCCCGCTTCACCGCCGCCGTGCTGGAGCCGCTGCTGCCTGGCCGGATCCGGGTAGTGCCCCCGGCCTTGGCGGTCGTGCCGCCGGTCGCCTCGGTATTGGACCGAGCAGCGTTTGGCTTGCCGGCAGAGGCAGTGGTGGTCCTGGTGTCGTTCAACCTGGCGTCCTCGTTCGCCCGCAAGAACCCCTTCGCCGCGATCGCCGCCTTCCGTGGTGCCTTCGGTGACCGCCCCGATCGCATCCTGGTGCTGAAGGTCAGCCATCCGGAGCATGCACCGGCCGATTTTGCGCGGCTGGCCCAGTTGGCGCACGCGCCGAACATCCGCCTCGAAACCCGCACACTGCCGCCCGACGACCGGCATGCGCTGACCGCCTGCGCCGACATCGTGCTGTCGTTGCACCGCAGCGAGGGCTTCGG
>JBEKLE010000691.1:0-3606 GCA_050010355.1 Rhodopila sp.
CCGCGCGCCGAATCGCCGAACAGCCGCTCCACCGCCTCCAGTTCCAGGTCGTCGCCCAGCGGTGTCGAGGTGCCATGCGCGTTCACGTACTGAATGTCGCCCGGCCCGAACCCACCGTTTCTCATGGCGTTGCGCATTGACCGGAACGCCCCCTCGTGCCCCTCGGCCGGCGCGGTGATGTGATGGGCGTCTCCCGACATGCCGTAACCGGACACCTCGGCGTAGATCTTCGCCCCGCGCCTGCGTGCGTGCTCGTATTCTTCGAGTACGAGGCAGCCGGCGCCCTCGCCCATCACGAATCCGTCGCGATCCTTGTCCCAGGGACGCGAGGCGGCTTCCGGCCGGTCGTTGAACCCGGTTGACAATGCCCGGGAGGCGCAGAACCCGGCGATGCCGATCGCACAGACCGTGGCCTCCGCACCGCCCGCCAGCATGACGTCCGCGTCGCCTAGTCCGATCAACCGCGAGGCATCGCCGATCGCATGAACACCGGTCGCGCAGGCCGTCACGACCGAATGGTTCGGCCCCTTGAAGCCGAATTTGATCGACAGGTTCCCGGACGCGAGATTGCTGAGCGCGGAGGGAATGAAGAATGGCGACAGCCGCCGTCCCCTGCCTTCGTGGACTTGGTAGATCGTCTCCAGGCCGCCTATCCCGGAGCCGATCATCACGCCCGTGGCGCATCGGTCGTCCTCGGTTTCCGGCACCCAGCCCGAGTCGGCGACTGCCTCCGTGCCTGCGACCATGGCCAGATGGATGAAGCGATCCATCTTCTTCTGGTCCTTGCCCGGGATCCACTCGTTGATATCGAGACCGCCGGCAACCTTTTTGCCGGCCGGCACCTCGCCGGCTACCTGACAGGGTGAATCCCTGGCATCGAACGCCGTGATGGGTCCGATGCCCGATTCGGCGTTGATCAACCGGCGCCAGACATGCTCCAAACCCACTCCCAGGGGACAGGCGATGCCCATGCCCGTCACCACCACACGCCGCATCACAGCAGGCCTTTCACGCTGAGCAGAACAGAGCCTTACTGCTTCTGCTTTTCGATGTAGTCGATTGCATCCTTGACGGTTGCGATCTTCTCGGCTGCATCTTCCGGAATTTCCACGTCGAACTCTTCTTCAAACGCCATGACCAACTCGACGGTGTCGAGGCTGTCGGCGCCCAGGTCGTCGATGAATGATGCCTCGGGTGTGACCTTGGATTCATCCACCCCAAGATGTTCCACCACGATCCGCTTGATTTTGTCGGCAATGTCGCTCATCGGCTCGGCTACTCCTGAACTACTGTCTCGGTTTTGGTCGTTGTCCGGCTGCTTTCGCCGCCGGCGCCTTGTCCCGGTTCACGAAGCGAGCCCGCGCAAGACATAGCGACGCGGCGCTTAGCATGGTTTCCGCGGGACAGGAAAGGTCGACAGCCGGTCACGTGTCCTTAGATCATCGCCATTCCGCCATTGACGTGCAGTGTGGCGCCGGTAACCCACCCCGCCTCATCGGAGGCGAGGTACACCACGGCGGCGGCGATATCCTCGGGCTGTCCGAGCCGCCGCAGGGGAATGGCTTCGGTCAGTTTGGTCCTCTGCGCTTCGGCGAGAACATCCGTCATCGCCGTCTCGACGAAGCCAGGCGCCACGACATTGATGGTGATCCCGCGTGAGGCGACTTCCTGGGCGAGCGCCTTGCTCATGCCAACCAGACCGGCCTTCGCGGCGGCATAGTTGGCCTGCCCGGCATTTCCGGTCGCGCCGACGATCGACGAGATATTGATGATCCGACCGGCGCGGCGCCGCAACATGCCGCGCAGCGCGGCCCGGGCGAGGCGAAACGGCGCGGACAGATTGACGTCCAGTACGGCCTGCCAGTCCTGATCGGACATCCGCAGCGCCAGCATGTCGCGGGTCATGCCTGCATTATTCACCAGTATATGCAGCGGACCCGTCGCCTTCTCGGCGGTTTCGATCAGCCCGTCGGGTTCGGTGGCGTCCCGCAGATCGGCCGGGCAGACATAGGCCCGGTCGCCAAGTTGAATGGCCAACGCCTCCA
This sequence comes from Rhodopila sp., assembly GCA_050010355.1. Lineage (GTDB taxonomy): Bacteria > Pseudomonadota > Alphaproteobacteria > Acetobacterales > Acetobacteraceae > Rhodopila. Next base: position 2,046 of record JBEKLE010000691.1, read on the forward strand.
GCGCATCGCGCCTCGTACCTGACAAGGCCACGTTGGCGCCCTGAGCATGCAAGGCGCGTGCGATTCCCGCGCCGATGCCGCCCGAGGCGCCGGTGACCAGTGCGGCCTTGCCGTCCAACCGGAACATCGCCGCTTCTCCTTGTCGTTCAGAGTTTTTTCAGCACCGCTTCGATCTCCGCCGGGGTGCCGGCAGCTATTCCGAAGGCGTCCGGCGCGATTCGCTTGATCAGTCCCGTCAGCACTTTGCCGGCGCCGAGTTCAATAAAACTGTCGACACCCATAGCCGTCATCGCCGTGACGCATTCGCGCCAGCGAACCGTCGTCGTCACTTGCTGTACCAGCAGGCTGCGGATTCGCCCAGGATCAGATTCACGTTTGGCCGAGACATTCGCGACCAGTGGCACGCACGGCTCCTTCGGCACAGTGGTTTCCAGTGCTTCGGCCATCGCGTCCGCCGCAGGGGCCATCAGCGCGCAATGGAACGGTGCGGACACCGGGAGCAGCATGGCGCGCTTTACGCCCTTGGTCCTGGCGATCTCGATCGCCCGCTCGACCGCAGTACGATGGCCAGAGATCACCACCTGGCCGCCACCATTGTCGTTCGCCGGCTGAATAATTTCCATCGCCCCGGTGGTTTCCGGTACAGGGGCGGCTTCGGCGCAAATCGCCCGTGCCTGATCCATATCGGCGCCCAGCAGCGCGGCCATCGCGCCCACGCCGGCCGGCACTGCCTTCTGCATGGACTGCCCACGCAGTTTCAACAGGCGCGCGGCGGCGGTGACGGAGAACGACCCCGCGGCAGCGAGCGCGCTGTATTCCCCCAGCGAGTGACCGGCAACCACCAGGGCCTTGCGCTGCAGGGTGGTGCTGCCTTCGCGTTCCAGCACCCGCAGCACGGCCAGCGAGTGGGCCATCAGCGCCGGCTGGGTATTTTCCGTCAGCGTGAGTTCCTCGTGCGGGCCCTCGAACATCAGCTTGGAGAGCTTTTGTTTCAGGGTTTCGTCAACTTCCTGGAACACTTCCCGCGCGGCGGCGAAGGCTGCGGCGAGGTCGCGGCCCATGCCGACGGCCTGGCTGCCCTGGCCTGGAAAGATGAATGCGTGGACCGGCATGGCTCGGTTACTCTCGAAGATGTCGGGTTGGAGGAGGACTGATGGAGCGCGGCTAGGGACACGGGTGAATGGCGCGGGGGCGTAGCGGTGGGTACCCGGGCTGTCAAGGAATACGCCTGACGGGTAGTGGGTCAGTTCGTATCTGCCTAGATTATATTCCTGTCGCTTCCAGTTTGACCAGCCTGGGCGCCGTCACCATAATTCTGCCGATGGCAACCAAGCGCATCCCCCCGGCCCCGTGACCCCATAGCCCTCGCAAAACTGATCGGAGACATCGCTACCGGTCAGGTGGTCGATGCAATGGAGGATGGGAAGGATGAGGCAGCAGCGTATGAGGTGGTCCCCGAATCCTGGACAGGTAGCTAAGAGAGACTCGCGCCCCTAAAACGGCCTGAAGGCCAGGGGTTACACATGACGAATGTTCGCAAAAGGCACGGGATTGACTTCAA
>JBEKLE010000692.1:0-3834 GCA_050010355.1 Rhodopila sp.
GGGCAGGTGCTGCCGGCGCCGCAGGGGGTGTTTCCCCGGTTTGTGGAGCCGGCCGCCTGATGCTTGTGGATAGCCACTGCCACCTGGACTACTACACGCCGATGGACCTGCCCGCCGTGCTGGCTCGCGCGGCGGCGGCGGGTGTGGGTGAGATGGTGACGATCGGCACGACGCTGGCTCAGTCGGAGCGGCTGCCGGGGATGATCGAGGGGTTTCATCAGCTTTGGTGCACGGTGGGTGTGCATCCGCATCACGCGGCCGAGGCGCCGGTTCCGACGCCTGAGGTGCTGGCGGAGATGGCGCGGCAGCCTCGGGTGATCGGGATCGGGGAATCCGGGCTGGACTACTTCTATGACCGTTCGCCGCGGGGCGTTCAGGCGGAGAATTTCCGGGCGCATATCCGCGGGGCTCGGTTGGCCGGGGTGCCGCTGTGTATTCATGCGCGTGATGCGGATGACGATATCGCGTTGATTCTTAAGGAAGAGCGGGACAGGGGCGGGGGGTTTGATTTCCTGCTGCACTGTTTCAGTTCGGGACGCGGGCTGGCGGAGGCGGCGCTGGCGATGGGTGGGTATGTCAGTTTCTCGGGTATTCTGACGTTTCCGCGGTCTGTGGAGCTGCGGGCGATCGCGCGGGATGTGCCGCTGGATCGGCTGCTCGTGGAGACGGATGCGCCGTATCTTGCGCCGGTGCCGTTCCGGGGCAAGCGCAACGAGCCGGCTTGGGTCGCGCATACGGCGAAGGTGCTGGCCGAGGTCCGGGGCATGACGCCGGAAGCGCTGGCCGAGCTGACGACGGGGAACTTTCGGCGGCTGTTTCGAAAAACCGCCGGATGAAGGTGACGCTGCTGGGAACCGGTGGGTCCGCCGGGGTGCCGATGATCGGGGGGGCCGACGGCAGCGGGTACTGGGGCGACTGCGATCCGGCGGAGCCTCGGAACCGTCGCACGCGGGCGTCCATTGTAGTGGAATCGGAGGATAAACAACGGCTTCTGGTGGACACCTCACCTGATATGCGCAGCCAGTTGCTTGACTGCCGGATCCCGGGCGTGGACGCCGTCTTGTTCACGCACGCGCATGCGGACCACGTCACCGGGATCGACGATGTGCGTATTCTCAACCGGATCGCCAACCGGCCGTTGCCGGCTTTCGCTTCGGCTGCAACGCTGGCTGAGATGATGCACCGGTTTGAGTACGCGTTCAGGCCCTGGGAACCTTCGCAATTCTATCGCCCTGTTCTTGAAGCAAAAGTTGTTCAGAATGGGGAGGTTTTTGAAACGGCTGGGTTGTCGGTCCGGGTTTTTGCGCAAAACCACGGCAGGGTCGAGACGCTTGGGTTGCGTATTGGAAGTTTCGGCTACTCCACTGATGTTGTGGCTCTTGATGAGGATGCGTTCGCGGCGCTGGACGGTGTCGATGTCTGGGTGGTTGATTGTTTCCAGCGCCGTGGCCCGCACTGGACGCATGCCGACCTGACGATCGTGCTGGGTTGGCTTGCGCGGCTGAAACCGCGGCGGACTGTGCTGACCCATATGGGGACGGATATGGACTGGGCCTGGCTGCAAGCCAATCTGCCGCCCGGGATCGAGGCCGGCTACGACGGGATGGTCCTGGATATCGGTTAGGCCGGGTTGGTGGTGGGGGCGCGTGGGTGGTCATTCCGCCGTGATCGGTGTTTTCCATGCCTTCCAGCCGGGAAACATGATCACCACGGGCGACCAGAACAGGCGGAATGCGTGGTTTACGCGGATGTCCATTCGGATTGGGGTGCCATCGGTCTCGTAGCAGATCAGCGCGCCTCGGCCATCGTCGGTGGCGTCGGCCATGACCTGTTCGATTTCAACGTACTGGCGGGTTCGTTTGCCAATCCACATCAGCTTCCACTGGCCAGCCCGGGTGTAAGCGTCGGCGCCGGTCGAATACTGGAACTTGCGGTCTTTGTCGTCCTTGATCTCGACGTCGCCAACGCCCGCGGCGAAACCGCGGCTGGAGCCACCGGACATTTTGCCGGCGACGCCGAACTGGATCCATGGCGACGGCTTGCGCGGCAGCGATTCGAGCAACAGCCGAGCGTCTCCGGGGCTGAAGGTGGAGTCGTCACCGTAGATGAGGCGATCGACGGTGGCGGCGATGACGAACCGGTCGGGCATTGGGTGACTGGGCATGATGATGGCGCCGGGTTGCCATGAAGGTGGGAATGGCTGCAAGCGGCATCGACGATTTAACATAATATTCATTATGCGGCATTTGTGTGTAGACCCCCGATAGCGATGTCACCGCTGTCCCCCGACAGAGATGTCACTAAGGCAAGCCGTCACACGCGTGGTCCAAGAAGTGCACGCTGCTAGCCTGCGTGGACACGCGACCAGCCGGTTGTGACATGCCGTTTCGCGTCACGTGTTTGTCCGCCGTCGGAGGGGGCATTTTCCTGGACGGAGTGACATTTCCAGTTGGGAGACTTTGTGACTTTTCAAAAGCGTACCGACAGGCGTGTAGCAAGCAATATATAGCGATCAGACCCCTTTGCCCGCTGGGTGTTGGCGCAGATGATGTCGATGTGCAAGTGCCACACCGCGCGGCCAAATTGGGCGATCCTATCAGGCCCTACGGCATCGTTGGCATTGACCCGAAAGGCTTGCGATTGGGCACGTTACAGGATCGCATGATGAAGCCACTGCGTCTGGCGGGGAATATCGACGCGATCGCCGCAGTGAACGTGTGGCTGCGTGGCTTCATCAGGATCGAACGCAAGCGGAACGTGATCAGGCTATGGCCTCGCCAATGGTGACACCCTATTCCCGCACATCCAAAACCAGACTATTCAGGCAACCATCGTGACCGCCTCCTTCAGAAATCTGAAGCGCCTCGTGAAATTTGGAGCGCATTGTGGAAGTTAGCATCGCAACAAGCGGCCGGGTTGCAAGTTCAGCAACCGACCGGGAGCACTTCGCCGCTCTGGACGCGATACGGGGACTGGCCGCGCTATCGGTTGTGGTCCATCATGTATCCTGGCTTTATCCCGCCGGATCACTCAATTACGTTCGGAACGGCTATTTAATGGTTGATGTCTTCTTCGTGCTGTCGGGTTTCGTCATTTTTTATTCCTATTTCTGGCGCCTTTATCCGCTTCACTTCACTTTTCTGATAGTGGCGCTGCTTATCGAAGTCATAAAGTTCGCGCTGGCGTCGCACTATGAAATGAATTCCAATCACCCCGCATTCCTCGAGAACAACATGTCTGCTTTCGTCAAGAATTTGTTTTTGGTTCAGGCATTGCATACGTCCAGCCAGTCGACATTTAATGTGCCCGCCTGGAGCATAAGCACGGAATTCTGCGCCTATCTGCTTTTTGCCGCTGTCGCCTTCGTCTCTCGTACGAGAGTTGCCTTGCTGACCGTCTCAGGTCTATTTTGTGCAACGAGTTTCCTGTTTCTGGTCGCGCTCGGCCCACTCAGCGCCACTCTTACCTATGATTTTGGCATCGTACGCTGCCTGGTCGGATTCTTTTCAGGTGTGCTGCTGTACGCCCTTTATGACCGTATTCGCGCGACATCCTTCGTCCACAGGAATCCCCAATTGTTCGGCGCCGCCGGGATATTGTCGCTGCTTGCAGTCATAGCCTTTTTGGCGAGCAAGGATCATCCGGGTTACTCAGATTTGTGCATTTGCCCGCTCTCTGCCGCAGTCATTCTGCCGGCTGCGCTCGCGCCGGGAACAAGTGCAGTTCGGTTTCTTTATTTTCGGCCGCTGCAATGGCTTGGGATGGTTTCCTATTCAGTTTATATGGTACATTTTGCGGTTCTTTGGTTTGTAAAGGGTTTCCTGCGCTTTGTCA
>JBEKLE010000693.1:0-3106 GCA_050010355.1 Rhodopila sp.
AGGCAGCCATGAGCACGGAAGCGACCTCCCTCAAGGGTAGCCAGACGGGAAACAGGCGTCGGCCAATAAGCCAGCTAGCGGCCAATGCCGCGACCTGGCAGCCAAGCGCCACCCAGGCTGCGCCGATCACGCCGAAGAATGGGATGACGGCGATGTCTGCCGCGATATTCGCAACGGCCGCCAGACCATAGATGGGCAGCAACCCGCTGGGGCGCCTGGCGAGATAGAAGGCCTGCTCCACGAAATGTGTCGAAATCCCACGCACCAGCGCTCGGAACGCCAGAATTTCAATAAGAGAAGCGGCCCCGGCCCGGTAGGCCGGTCCGATCAGCACCGCCGAGACGTGCCCTGCTGACAGAGCAATCCCAATACAAGCCGGGACAATGACTCCGATCAGCGCGACGCCGTTCCACCCTGCCTGCAACCGTGCCGCGTCGGGACCTTCTCGTTCCAGGGCGCGGACCGCGAGGGGGTATGTGGCAGTTGCGATCGACATGCAAAGCAACGTGGTCGGACGCTCGACTAGCGCGAACGCGACCGCATAAATGCCGACCGCGCCGGCTCCGCTTAGCGCGGCCATGGCGAAACGGTCCGCGTATTGCAGAAGCATGTTGGTCAACAGCACAAGGGCTAACGGGGCGCCAAACCTGAAAAATTCTTGCGCAAGCCTGCTGTCGATCCGGCCGAACCGCATCCCTGGCCATTGCGACGGTATGTTGGCCGCAGCACACAGCGCACTCGCTGCGACCAACCCGCCCATGACAGCCGCTCCCGCACTCTCACCGCTGGCGCCAGACCACCCGAGAAACGCAACACTCGCGGCCAGCCCCAGCACAGCGTGAGCGCATTCCGTGCCGACATACCAAGCGTGCCGGTCCCGCATCCGATTCATCCCCTGCGCGATCTGTATAACGCCTCGCAGCAGCAGAAGCGGCAAAGCCAGCACCAAGGTAATAGGCAAGCTGCCCTTCAGGCCCGAGATAGCTGCCATGAGCGGCAAGGCGAGGAGCGCAATTCCGATCCCGATCAGACCAACACAGCCATAGAGCGTCCTGAGGAATGACGCCGCCACGCCATCCCGCTCAGCTGCGGGAAAAAGCCTGATCGCAGAGGAGTGAAGCGGAGTGAAAATCCCGGTCTGTGCAATCATCCCGGCGGTGAAGGCGAGGCTATACTCCCCGTAAGCCTCCACACTGAGCAATCGCGTGTAGGTGTAAATCATCAGGACCGCGAGCACAGCCGGCACCGCGTTGGCCGGTAGATACGTGAGGATCCGCCGTCGCATCATGGATTTGGTCTTCGGCGTCATCGTCTCATGCCGCAGAGGCCGCCAAACCTGCCTCGCCAACCGCCGGAGAAATTGAACACGGCGCCAATGACCTGGCCGCCGCGGCGTTCGATCCCTGCTCGGACCGCCTCGACTGTCCCAGAGCGAGTGCGCTTCGCGCGAATAACGAGCAATGTGCCGTCGCAATGGGGACTGCAGGCAAACGCCGCTGCCTCGCTGGTGCCAGAACAGTCCAGGGCCACGACCTGGAAGCGTTCGCGCAGCACACCAAACAATTGGCCGAGGGTGGCTGCGTCACACTGGAGCGAGCCGGCGGCGTTCGCGAGGCCGAGCCGTGCCCGGAAGACGCCGACCGCTTCGTGCACGGGTAAGACAGCATCCAGGATCGGCAGACCGGAGACGAACGCATCAACGAGGCTGATAGGGCGTGGACCTGCGTTCGACCGGAACGGAGACCGTTCGGCACCGCAGTCCAGAAAAAGTGCCGCATGCAGACGGTCCCGATTAGGAGGCGCTTCCGCGGCAGGTCCAACGCACGCAAGACAGCCGGCGGCGCGGGCAAAACCTGATGCGATTGTCGTCGTTCCCTCGCCGCCGCAAGGACCGAGGAACTGCACGATGATCGCCCCGGTCTGGCCATCTAAGCGCAAGGCTTCTACAGAGTGGTATAGGTCGGCGAACTCGCTTGGCAACGAAGGTAGGGAAGGCGCGGCCGCTACGGCGTCACGCGCAACATCGTAATCACCTGCGGGCTCCGGTAATGGAATGTCCGGCAGCATCTTTACCGGCGGCGTTCGCGTGATGTTGTTCATTTGGCAGCCTTCGGCGCCATTTGTGTATTCAATCGGCTGTGACTCTCAGTAAGCATCATTATCTTTCACGAGGTATCGAGCGGTCCTGAGCAGGATCCTGAGGTCCAGTATCAGCGACCAGTGCTCAAGATAGTAGATGTCGAGAGAGACGCACCTTTCGAGCTTTTTGACACTGTCTAATACCCCTCGACACCCGTTTACTTGCGCCCATCCGGTGATGCCTGGTTTAACCCGGAGGCGCGCACCATAAAAATCGCAAGCCTCATCGACGAGTCTTCCTTCCGTACGGGTCCCGAAAGCGTGCGGCCGCGGACCAACGAGCGACATGTCGCCACAGAGGACATTGAATAATTGCGGCAATTCGTCAAAGCTGTGGCGGCGCAGGAAGGCGCCCACCCTGGTAATGCGAGTATCGCCGCGGTACGTCTGCTGCGCCGCCGTCTGATCTGCCAAGTGAGCAAACATAGACCTGAACTTTAGCAGGCTGAAAGCATGCCCGTTGTAGCCGCGACGCATCTGTCGGAACAATACGGGACCGGGCGAATCTAGGATGATGGCTGCGGCAACCGCGAGCATCAAAGGCATCAGAATTACCGCGAGAAGCGAGGCGATTGTAATGTCCTCAGCACGTTTGATGGAGGCCTTGATAGCGGACAACGGCGAGTCACGCAAGAACACCAGGCGCTGTCCGCCTGCGATGTCCACCGCTGGGCTTTTGCCTGACGCGAGCCGCAAATCGACCGGGAGCCGGGATGACTCAGCGACGATTTCCGCGGTCTTAGTCTGCGCCCATACCGCATCGTGGTCGCCTGAATGGACGTGGGATTTTGATTGAAACATTACTCTGCCAAGGCCCCCGGGCCCAGTGATTTCGAGATATAACTCACCATGTATGAGGATCTTACCAAGTTTTACCCGAACGCTGCTGAAATCTTATCCAATAACCCGTCGCAAACGCTCTTAGCCATTGGAGTGATATACGAAAGAGCCAGCTTCAAAAGCCAGC
>JBEKLE010000694.1:0-3962 GCA_050010355.1 Rhodopila sp.
CTGCCAAGCCACAACACCCGCCATCGTAAACTAGGGGGCCTCGTCATGACCGCACATTCGACCGCACTGTCCAGGGACAAGGTCCGGCTGGGCATCACGCCGACGCTATGGTGGAACGACGACTTTCTCTCGATCGACATCGGCATCCCGTTTGAGCAATGCGTCAGCGAAATGGCACTGGCCGGATTCGAAGGCTGTAGTGTCGGCCACAAATATCCGAAGGATCCGGCGGTGCTGAAGGCCGCGCTGGAGCTTCGCGGCCTGAGCGTCTCCGAACCCTGGGTGAGCACCTACTTCACGATCAAAGAGATGCGTGACCAGACGCTGGCGAACGTCAGCCAGCAACTGGACTTTATCCAGGCCGTGGGCGGAAAGGACCTGGTGGTCGCCGAGTTCGGCCAGGCAGTGAACCCGCTTCCGGTCGCTGTGTTCGCCAACCGGCCGATCTTCGAAAACGACCAGTGGAAGGCGCTGTACGACGGTCTTAATCAGGTCGGGCACATGGCCAACCAACGCGGCATGCGCCTCTGCTATCACCCGCACATGGGCACTGGCGTGAACATCGCCTCCGACATCGATCGCCTTATGGAGGGGACCTCGCCGGACCTGGTGCATCTGTTGCTCGACACCGGCCACTTGTTCTTCGCCGGTGTCGATCCGCTGGCCGTGACCAAGAAGTATGGCCACCGGATCAAGCACATCCATCTGAAGAACAACCGCGCCGCGATAGTCGAGCAGGCGCGCGCGAAAGGGTGGTCGTTCCAGACGTCTGTCGAGAACGGCGTCTTCACCGTGCCCGGCGATCCTGAAGGCTGCATCGACTTCCCGCCCATACTGGCGGCCTTGGCTGCGGCCAGGTTCGAAGGCTGGCTCGTGGTCGAGGCCGAGCAGGACCCGGCCAAGGCAACGCCGCTGCGCTACGCGAAGATGGCGCGGGAATATCTGCGCCAGGAACTCGGGTGGTGATCATGTCGAAGCCGCGCAAGCACGATATCTATTTCAGCTTCTTCATGTTCACGGCCAACCTGCAGCCGGATGACGCCGGTTATACCGAAACGATCGCCAGGCACATGAGCGCCCTGCTGAAAATGGGCTACGACGGCTTCGACCTACCGATCGCCCCCACACCAACAACGGATCACCAATCGGAAGTCGCGAGCTACCAGCGGCTGCGGCAGCGGCTGGACAAGGCCGGTCTGACCGGACTGAAGATCGCGACGAATGTCGGCACGACGCGCACATTTGATCCGACCTCGCTTTATAAGGAACAGCGTGACGCCGCGTTGGCGTATCTGAAATCGCGGGTCGACATCACCGTGGCGCTGGGCGGAACGATGCTTGCCGGTCCGATCATCTTCCCATACGGGGTCTTCCCCACCACCGACTTCAACGAACCGGTCTGGAGCGACGCACTGCAGAACTGGCTTGCGCCGCGATACCTGCTCGCCGCACCCGTGCTGGCTGCCCTCACGGACTATGCCGGGGAGCGTGGTGTGACGCTCGCGATCGAGCCGGTTGACCACTGGGAGACCCCCGCACCGAACATGGTGGCTGACGTTCTGCGTTTCCTGGAAAGCATTCCCAACCCCCGACTTGGCGTCTGCATCGACAGCGCCCACGTCGTTCTCGGCAGCGACGGGCCGGCCGAGTTCCGTTCCGGCGTTCGTCAGGCCCTCGATGGGAAGCGCTTGCATTACGTGCATATCTCGGCGCCCGACCGCGGCTCGATCCACGACAGTTGGATCCCGTGGCAGCAGTTCCTCGAACCGATTATGCCGTCGTTCGAGGGCCCATTCCTGCTTGAGGTGTTTAACGCGGTCCCGGTGTTCCTCAACTCGTTACGGCAGACGAGGCGAAAGTTCTGGATTCCCGGCGAGGATGCGACGGCCGATGGTCCTAGCGCATATGACATCGCCGCCCAGGCGCTGGCCACCGTGTGCCGTGAGTTTGCAGTGCTGACGCCAGAATCCGCCCGCTAAGGATAAGTTGCATATGGACAACGAAATGCAGATCACCCGGCTCGGCGCGGCGTCACTCACGGCCGGAGACGACAAGCTCACCGCGAACGACATCAGTTCCTACCGCGCCGTCTCGGTGCAGAAGTCAACGGCGGACCGCCTTGGGCCGTTGAAGGACTTGCCGGGGTTTTGGGAGGGCACGGGCTTTAGCCTGATCGCACGGCCGGACTTTTCGGGCGGCAGCAAGAACGGCATCTATCTCGAGCTCAACCTGCTCCGCGAGACGATCGAGTTCACGACAATTGGCTCGCCCGTCTTCAATCGCGGCAGCCGTCAGGACGATATTGCCATCTACGGCCTGACTTATCTGCACCGGGTCACGGACGGTGTGACCGGCGGTGCGCTGCACATCGAGCCGGGACTATGGCTGAACATCCCGGCGACGACCGAGCCCAAGGCGGACGCCAGCATCGCCCGCCTTGCCACCATCCCTCACGGCAATGCGGTCTGCACCGTCGGCTTCGTACAGGAGGTGGTGCCGGACGGCCTGCCGGAGATCCCGCCGGCGAACACCGTACCGTTCCCGATCGGCTCCGAGCCGCCCAAGCCGGGCACGAAAAACCCGCTCGAGGAGTTCACACTCAGCGTCCCGAGTGACTTCCGCAGCACGCCGCTGCCCCCGGACATCACACAGGCCGTCATCGACGACCCGAACAGCGTCTTGCGCGCGGCATTGACTGGGCAGAACCTCGTCCACATCACGCGGCTGATTACCAATACCACTTCGACAGACGGGATAGGGAATATACCGTTCATCAAGCGAAACGCCGATACGCTCAGCCTGGAATCAGTTTTCGCGATAGAAACCGTTCGTCAAAGTGACGGAACCGAGTTCCTCCAATTGCAATATTCTCAGACTGCCCTGCTTAACTTTCGTGGGATGAGCTTCCCGCACGTAACTGTGGGAACGCTGATCAAGGCATTCTGAGGGAACACCTGAGCTTGGCGGTACTTCTGGTTGCGAGCTTCGGCGTTTCCTTAACTCCTTGTATTATAGGCCATAATTGGACTTTCCGGCGAGGGTCGCTCATGCTTCTCGCGACGCTGTTCCCGGATGAGCAATATGACAAAAAGCCCCGCCACGACACCCCCTCAGCTCGACTTTCCGCATTTTCGCGCCCCCGGGCTATCGGGCAGCCCAGAAGATGTCCTCTGAAGCGATGAACCGCAAGGCTTCGTCGAGCGGCAACACAGTCCGTCCGAATGGCCCAACGTTGGTCCATCGTTCCTTCCACAGCGACCAATACAGCACCTCGACACGATCGTTCTGCCCGGTCGGGCGCAGCCGTGCGACCGGTCACCAGAACCGGCACGATAAAGGGTGTAGCCTCGGTTCCGACGCTCGGCGAGCAGCCGCCCTCGGCGGCAACGGAAACTCTCGATGCGCTGGATGATCGGATCGCTCATGCCGGGCACGCTAGACCGCCCGGCCGAAAGTTGTCGCGGTCGGGGTGGGGGACTCTTGCAGAATCAGTTCGACGCCATTCTACAACTGCGATGGCATCGAATCGTCCCGGCGCGGCAGCGCCTGACCCCCTGTTGGTCCCACCGATCCTCGCCGCCTGGCTGTCGGTGTTTCGTCCCTGCTTCACCGCCCCGGTCTGGAACCGCGTTCCGGTCCTGGTGGCCGGCGCCGTGCTGGGTCCTGGCAAGCGCACCGTCACCCAGGCGCTGCGGGTCATGGGACTGGCGGATGAGCCAAGCTTCCGTCGCCCGGCGTTTGGGCAGCTTGGCTGCGCCAACCAAACGCTTGGTCGCTATCATGAGGTCCTGAGCCGGGCACGCTGGGATGCGCGGGCCGTGGCGCGACGGCTACTGCTCTATCAACTGGTTGCGGGTTTTTGAAGGCGGTCAAATTTGGCTGTAAGCCGCCCTGGTCCTGGATTTTCTGCCGGCGCCAGCGAATCGGGTAAGGTCCAGCTTTCTGGAGGGCCCGAATGGCTG
>JBEKLE010000695.1:0-3100 GCA_050010355.1 Rhodopila sp.
GCCCAGTTGGCGCACGCGCCGAACATCCGCCTCGAAACCCGCACACTGCCGCCCGACGACCGGCATGCGCTGACCGCCTGCGCCGACATCGTGCTGTCGTTGCACCGCAGCGAGGGCTTCGGCCTGGTTCTGGCCGAGGCGATGCTGCTGGGAAAACCCGTCGTCGCCACCGGTTGGTCGGGCAACACCGACTTCATGGACCCCACGAACGCGGCCCTGGTCGGGTACCGGCTGGTCCCTGCCCGCGACAACCGGTCGGTCTACCGCGGCCTGTGGGCCGAACCGGACGTGGCCGATGCGGCGGCGCGTCTGCGCACGCTGGCGGACGACGCAGAGTTGCGCCGCGACATCGGTGAACGGGCTCGGGTCAGCACGTTGCGCCGGTTGGACGGCCGGGAACTGGCAGCAGCGCTGGGGAGCCTGGCATGAAAATCGTCGTCTGGCAGTGGGGCCGTCTCGGTGCCGGGCCGCGGTTTGGCGCCTGCCTCGCCGAGGCGCTGCGCGGCCGGCCCGGTGTCGAAGTCACGCTCTCGCTCTGCCGCGACGCCGAGATCATGACCGGCCCGCATCCGCCGCACTGTGAGATGCCGGTTCGGACCTATCGCGGCATGGCCTCCTTTCTTCTGCGGCTGGCGACCGCGCCGCTGGCGCTGCCGTTCCTGCTGGCCCGATTGCGCTGCTTCAAGCCCGATCTGGCGATCTGCGCCATGCCCGGACCACTGGACGTCCTGATGGCCATCGCACTGCGGCTGCTTGGCACGAGGCTGGTCGTCGTGGTGCATGACGCGGACAGCCATCCGGGCGACGGGTTTCCGGGGCAGATGAGGTTGCAACGGCTGCTGTGCCGCCTCGCCGGCGGACTTGCGGTGCTGTGCGGCCACGTAGGAACCCGGCTAAGGCAGCAGGGTCTGGCGGGAACCGCGCGGCGCAAGCTGATACCGTTCGAGCATCCGCCGTTTGCCTTCGAGATGCCGGTTGCGGCGCGAGCGGACGGGCCGCGCCGGCTGCTCTGCTTCGGCCGTTTGCTGCCTTACAAAGGGCTGGATCTGCTGGCCGGAGCCCTGGCTTCGCTGCCGCAGGAGGTTGCAATTTCGGTCCGCGTCGTCGGCTGCGGGCCGGAGTCGCCGGCATTGGACGCACTGCGCGCCTGCCCCAACGTGACGGTGGAAAACCGCTGGGTGCCCGAGACCGAGATCGGCACGTTGATCGCCTGGTCCGATGCGCTGATCCTGCCCTATCGCGAGGCCAGCCAGAGCGGCGTGGCGGCTGCGGCACTGGCGGCCGGGCGGCCGGTAATCGCCACCCGAGTCGGTGGCCTGCGGGAACAATTGTCCGGCGCCCCTCAGATCGTGCTGTGCGAGCCGGACAGCGGCAGTATGGCCCGCGCCATCCGTGTTTGGCTGGAAACGCCACTACAGATTGCGCCGCCGATCGACGCCGCAACGGCTTGGCGGCAGGCGGCGTCCGACCTGGTGCTGGCGATCGGGACAGCTCTACCACCGAAACAGCGGCCGGTCACGGAGCGCCCAGCACCGCATCTGCCCGACTGGGCGTTCCGCCTGCCTGGGAACGGGACCCGGCCGTCCCGTTCCGTGAGGCGCCAATGACGCCTTTTCTTCTTGCACAGAAGGCGCCACTGGCGTATATAATCCATGACTAGCAGATTGATGACCGTCGCGGAGACAGGTTCGTTCATCCGCCAGTCCGCTAAACTATGGACTGAAGATGATCGCAATAATTTCGTGGACTTCATCGCCTCAAACCCAGACGCGGGCGACGTCATCCCGGATACCGGCGGGTTGCGCAAGGTTCGCTGGAGCCGGCCCGGCGCGGGCAAGCGTGGCGGCGTGCGGATCATCTATTTCTACCACGACGACTCGATGCCGCTTTACCTGCTGCTGATCTATGCAAAGGCCGAACGGGAAAACTGGACCTGGGACGAAAAGCGACAGGCCCACGCGATGACCGAAAGCATCAAGCAGACTTACCGGAGACATTAGGACCATGACCAAATTTGGCGACGCGCTGATCGAAAGCCTGGGCGATGCCCTCGCCCACGCGCGCGGCGAAGCCTCCGGCGTGCGGCTTCACACCATCGAGGTGCCGGATGTGCGGGCGATCCGGCGCAAGCTGCATATGTCGCAGCAGGCGTTCGCGGAAACCTACCGGATCCCGCTGCCGACGCTGAAGAACTGGGAACAGGGCCGCCGCCACCCGGACGCGCCGGCCGCCGCCTACCTGCTGGCCATCTCGCGGCTGCCAGCCGAAGTCGGTGCCGCTCTGGCACAGGATGATCCCTGATCCGGCGTTGCCAGCAGGCGCCTCGGACGACATGATCCGAATCGCCACCAGGGGATCAACCGGCCTTCCATGCCTGTCCGCGCTGTCTGCTTCGATGTAGGGGAGACCCTGATCGACGAAACCCGCCATTGGATCGAGTGGGCCGCTTTCCTCGGTGTCCCGGCGATGACCCTGTTCACGGCGATCGGCGTCATCATGGAGCGTGGGGAGTCGCTCCGCCGCGTTTTCGAGATCTTCCGACCCGGCATGAACCTCAGTACAGCTCGCAGAATGCGTGCCGAGGGGGGCTGGACATACGATTTCAACGCACAGGACCTCTACCCCGACGCGATCCCCTGCCTGACCGCGCTGAAAGCGCTTGGCTACAAAGTGTTGATCGCCGGCAACCAGCCGGTCGAGGCCGAAGCCGCCCTGGCGCGTCTGGATCTGCCCGCCGACCTGATCGCCAGTTCGGCCGGCTGGGGCGTCTCCAAGCCGGACCCGCGGTTCTTCGCCAAGGTGATCGAAGCCGCCGGCGAGCCAGCCGGTGCCGTCGCCTATGTCGGCGACAGGCTGGATAACGACGTCCTGCCAAGCCTGGCGGCCGGGATGACGGCGGTGTTTTTGCGGCGCGGTCCGTGGGGCTGGATGCACGCGGAACGGCCTGAGATCGAACGCGCCCATCTCCGCCTCGAGAGTCTGCTCGACCTCCCGGACAGGCTCGCCGCGCTATGACCGCCTATGATCCCGCGGCTGATGGCTGGCGCGCTCTCCCTGATGCCGCGATGCCGGGAAGTCTGGGCGTGCCCTGGGCGAAAAA
>JBEKLE010000696.1:0-3097 GCA_050010355.1 Rhodopila sp.
GCGGACGAGCCCGATCTGCTTGACCTGCTCTGGACGATTGCCGCGGCGCGGCTGATCCTGCCGCTCGATGTGCATGTGCAGGCACCGCCCAATCTGTCGCCGGGCGTGTATCAGAAGCTGATCGGCGCCGGGATCGACGACTGGGGCGGCGTGTCGCCGGTGACCCCGGATCACGTCAATCCCGAAGCGCCGTGGCCGGAACTGGAGGCGCTGGGCCTGCGCACCGCGGAGATGGACAAGATCCTGGTGCCTCGCCTGCCGGTCTATCCGGCCTGGGCGGCGGAACCCGCGCGGTGGCTGCATCCCAAGGTGGCGACCCGGGTGATGCAGTCGGCGGATGTGGAGGGCTGGGCGCGCGATGACGACTGGGCGCCCGGGCTGACCTTCGCGCCGAAGCCGCGCAGTGTGCTGCTGGCCCAGGCTGATCCAGCGGTGGAACGGATCATTGACCGCGCAACCGCCGGCAAGCGGCTGAACGAACCCGAGATCATCCGGTTATTCGCGGCGCGCGATGCCGATTATGAGCGGGTGATCACGGCTGCGGACGAGCTGCGGAAGGCTGTCAGCGGCGACACGGTTCGTTATGTGGTCAACCGCAACATCAACTACACCAACATCTGCTATTACCGGTGCAGGTTCTGCGCGTTCTCCAAGGGCAAGACGCACGAGGCCTTGCGTGGCACACCGTACGACCTGGAGATGGGCGAGATCGTCCGCCGGTCACAGGAGGCGTGGGACCGCGGCGCCACGGAAGTCTGCCTGCAAGGCGGCATCCACCCCGACTACACCGGCGACACCTATGTCAACATCTGCAAGGCGATCAAGGCGGCGATCCCGGGAATGCACATCCACGCTTTCTCGCCGCTGGAGGTGACCCAGGGTGCGGCGACGCTCGGCCTGTCGCTGACCGAATTCCTGACGCGGCTCAAGGACGCCGGGTTGAGCACCCTGCCCGGCACCGCGGCCGAGATCCTGGACGACGAAATCCGCGCGATCATCTGCCCGGACAAGATCGATACGCAGCAATGGGTCGATGTCGCCCGTGCGGCGCATGCGCTTGATCTGCGAACGACCTCCACCATCATGTACGGCCACGTCGAATCCCCGCTCAACTGGGCTCGGCATCTCCTTGTCCTGCGCGACCTGCAAGCGGAAACCCGCGGCTTCACCGAGTTCGTCCCGCTGCCGTTCGTCCACATGGAAGCACCGATGTATCTGCGCGGCATGGCTCGGAAGGGACCGACGCTGCGGGAGGCAATCCTGATGCACGCCGTCTCACGCCTGGTGCTGCATCCGCTGATCACCAACATTCAGACGTCCTGGGTGAAGATGGGGCCCGAGGGCGCGGCCATGTGCCTCAACGCCGGCGCGAATGACATGGGGGGCACGCTGATGAACGAGAGCATCTCCCGCGCCGCCGGCACGCAGCACGGCCAGGAGTTCCCGCCGGAGGCGATGGAGCGGTTGATCGGGTCCCTGGTTCGCACCCCGGTCCAGCGGGACACGCTGTACCGCCCGGTCGGCAACGAACGGCGGGTGGTGTCGTTCAACGCGCCGGAGCTGGCGCCGATTGTACAGACGCCACCCCGGAAGGTGATGGCGGCGGAGTAGCGCCGTCGGACGTAATATTGACCCGTCCCGGCCACGCCCCATTGACTCCGCTCACGAAATCTCTATTTCACCTTTGCGGCAACGATGTCTACAGCCGCTCCATCTCCTCAACCCGGCCCGCGCTCAGTCCGACGCGGGCAAGTCGTGTTTCGAAAGACGGAATGCGCACACCACGGCAATCACCGGGCATATCCCGGACATCCGTAACGGAACCAACCGACCTCATGGCAGCATCCGCCACCGCGCGTGTTCACGAACCCGCGCAAGACCATTTTCGGGGCGAGGATTTCGCCTCCCTTCTCGACGAAACACTGGGCAGTGACACCGGCTTCGACGGCTCCGTCGTAACCGGCCGTGTCGTCCGCCTCACCGACGAATTCGCCGTTGTCGACGTCGGCCTGAAGTCCGAGGGCCGCGTTGCCCTCAAGGAATTCGGGCCGCCCGGCGCCAAGCCGGACGTCAAGCCCGGCGACATGATCGAGCTTTATGTCGAGCGCTACGAAGACCGCGACGGCACGATCATCCTCTCGCGTGAGAAGGCCCGCCGCGAAGAGGCATGGACCAATCTCGAAAAAGCCTTTGAAGCGCAAAAGCGCGTCGACGGCACCATCTATGGCCGTGTCAAGGGCGGCTTCACCGTCGACCTCGGCGGCGCGGTCGCCTTCCTGCCCGGCAGCCAGGTCGATATCCGCCCGGTGCGCGACGTCGGCCCGCTGATGGGCACCCCGCAGCCGTTCCAGATCCTCAAGATGGACCGGGCGCGTGGCAACATCGTCGTCTCCCGCCGCGCGGTTCTGGAAGAGACCCGCGCCGAACAGCGCAGTGAGCTGATCCAGGGCCTCAAGGAGGGCATGATCCTCGACGGCGTGGTCAAGAACATCACCGACTACGGTGCGTTCGTCGACCTCGGCGGCGTCGATGGGCTGCTGCACGTCACCGACATTGCGTGGCGCCGCATCAACCACCCGTCCGAGGCCCTGACCATCGGGCAGGCGGTCAAAGTCCAGGTGATCCGCTTCAACTCCGACACCCAGCGCATCAGCCTCGGCATGAAGCAACTGGAAGCCGACCCCTGGGAGGGTGTCGCCGCGAAATACCCGCCCGGCGCGAAATACTCCGGCCGTGTCACCAACATCACCGACTACGGCGCCTTTGTGGAGCTGGAGCCGGGGGTCGAAGGCCTCGTGCACGTGTCCGAAATGTCCTGGACCAAAAAGAACGTCCATCCCGGCAAAATCGTCTCCACCAGCCAGGAAGTCGACGTTCAGGTGCTGGACGTGGACAGCTCCAAGCGGCGCATTTCGCTCGGCCTCAAGCAGGTGCAGCGCAACCCGTGGGAGCAGTTCGTCGAGGAACACCCGATCGGGTCCGAGGTCGAGGGCGAAATCCGCAACATCACAGAATTCGGCCTGTTCGTCGGCCTTTCGGCGGATATCGACGGCATGATCCACATGTCCGACCTGTCCTGGGACGAAGCCGGCGAGGC
>JBEKLE010000697.1:0-3096 GCA_050010355.1 Rhodopila sp.
ACGAGCACCCTATCGCGACGTGACTCAAACACCGCAGCGTCCGGCAAAACCCGTTCAGTGTCCACCGAACCGGGAAAACGATATCCGCACATCCAGTCCGGCGGGGGGGGGGCCTGACCGCCAACGGAATGGAACCGCAGAACCACAACATCGTTGCTCACCCACAGGGTGAACAACCCACGGTTGAAGTGCGTTCAGCGATAGCGGAGACCTTCGCCGGCCGAATCCACGTCGAATGGGATGCGACCGCCCCGGTCACGCCATTCGGCCAACTGCCATTTTTCATCGACTTCCTGAAGCAAGGCGGCCTGTTCGACCGCTGAGTGGCGGACTGCCCGCAGTTTCTCACCAGCAATTACGCCCCGAAGAAGCGCGACCTGCTTGGCACCGTGATGCTGTCGGTGCTGGCCGGCCATCGCCGCTACGCGCACATCACCGCGCTGCGCTGCGACCCGGTGAACCCGCCGCTGCTCGGGACGCACCAAAGTTCTCAGCGAGGATGCGGTGCGCCGCGGTCTGGCGAAAGTCCACGAAACCAAAGGCCTGCCCTGGCTTCAAAACCACCTGGACTATATTGCACCACGCCACTGCTGGGCGAGCCGTGGGTGCTCGACATCGCCCCGCGCCCGCCTGCCACGCCTACATGCTGTCGAACCTGCGATTGGCGCTGCTGCGCGGCGACAAATCCTGGGGCATCGAGCGGGCGGACCAGGAACGCCTGCCCTGTTCCGCCTGCGCCTGACGGCCAAGGTGAAACGAGATTTCGATCGGGCGATGCGGCAATCGGACTGGGCGGATGCCGGTCAGGGATGGCAGGGCAAGGAGACCACGCTGCGATTGCACGGCTGGGGCAGGCAGCGCCGCATCATCCTGCTGCGCCGCAAGCTGGCCGGTGACCCGGCGACGACCGATCGCACAAACCCCGCGCAACCGCTGCTTGGCTTCCCTCGCGTTTCGCAAGTTTGGCTGGCGCAACGAAATGCTGGTCACCGAGATCGGGCCAGACAAGGCGCTTTGGAATACGCCGCCCTGGTGACCTCGCTGGACTGCGAAATCCTCACACTCGGGCAGTTGTACCGTGATCGGGCCGATGCGGAAAACGTGTTCAATGAACTGAAGAACCAATGGGGCTGGGGCGGCTTCACGACGCCAGACCTCACGCGCTGCCGGCTGCTCGCCGGCACGGTGGCGCTGGTCTACAACTGGTGGAGCCTGTTCGCCCGGCTGGCCGATCCCGAGCACCACCGCGAGGCGATCACCACCAAGTCGCTGCTGCTGTCGGCCATCGCGCGCAAAACCCAGCATGCCGGACAGGTGACACTGACCATCAGCACGGCATGCGCGACAAGGCACGACGGGCTTATGTGCGTATCGCTGGCTTCCTGGCTGAGCTGCGGGAAAACGCGGAGCAGTTGGACCCGCTGGCAAGGTGGTATCGAATCCTCAGCGAAGCGCTGCGGCACTTCCTGCAAGGACGCCGGCTTCAGCCGCCAGTGCGCCTCAACCCGGCTTGAGCGCCTACCTCGGGTTGTGAGCTACCCCAGATCACCGGCCGAATGCTTGGCCAACTGCCGGCCTAGGGTGAAAAGTTGCGTTTCACCCGACGGCCGCATTGTTCAATGCCGACGAAGCTGATGACACGATTCATGTTGTCACAGATCATTGCCGAGTGTGCGAATTCCGGTCATGTATTCTGTTTGACCCTGATCGGCCAGAATGGCTGATCAGGGTCAGCGGAAGGTGCAGTGGCGCGGGTGCTTGGGAACGGAATGGACCGCGCCAGGTTAGACTTTTGATCTCGCACAGGCGGCCGACAGCTTCAAGGCACCATTGGATCATCACAATGGCATTGGCTACGGCGCGTGGCTGCACTACAGATCCAGGTGCTAGGGAAACTGGTCACTCAGCGATCACCAGGACTAAAGCACTAAGGCATTTAAGGCATTGGCGCCCTTAGCTCAGTAGGATAGAGCAACAGCCTTCTAAGCTGTGGGTCGGTGGTTCGAATCCACCAGGGCGCGCCATAAATCAATGAGTTAGACTCCGATATGTGAAACGTTGTGTCAGCATATTCGGGGTTTTGACACGGGTTTCGACACAGCCCCTTTTGCAGTGTGACACCGTCAACGGACGTCTAATCGCGTTCGGGTCGCTGACGCTCAGGCGCCGCCGGAAATGGCGCCGCGCGCCTCATCGACGCTCACGCCGAACGCCGCCGCTATTGCCTCCGGCGTAACGCCCGCAGCCGCGAGACTGCGCATTCGCTGGAGGTGACGCTCGTCGATCCGCATCTCGCCTGCGCCTTCCCAGACCCGTAACCTCGGCGGCCGCTGCCGCCATATCTTGCTCGGCCGACATCCGCTCCCAGGCCGCGATGGCACCCGCGGCGACCTCACCCCGTCGCGGTATGTAGATTGTCAGGATCTGCCGCGTCTGCTCAATCGAGTGTCCACTGACCGCGGCAATCTGCATGTCCGTCGCTCCTGACTCGGACATCCGCACCATTGCCGTCCGGCGCAGGTCGCGTCGCTGAAGGTCAAGTTCCACTTTCTCCACAGCTACATCCCAGGCGCGCGCGAAGTTGCGGTAGGCCCACGGCTTTCAGGCGCGCGGGGAGGGCACCATCAGCCCCGACCTCCGCTCCATTGGCACAGGCGACAGCGCATCCGCCGGTCTCCGGTGCGCGGGCACCTCGATGAGCTCTCCGGTTTTCTGCTGCTTGAGTTTAATCCAGATCTTGCCATTCCGGATGAAAACTTGAGACCAATCCATGACCATGATGTCGGACGGGCGCTGCGCCGTGTAGAAGAACAGCGCGGCGGCGAGCTTGAGCTTTGGCGGCGTCTGCGCAAGCCCAACTTCCACAGTTAGGGCTTAGCTCTGTTTGAATACCCGCAGAATATCGCGGTTTTCGCGTGCCTCAGCAAATTTGTGGTGCTAAATACAGAGCTTCTCTGGCCGATTATCCGGCTAACACCTCACGAATCCCCTCATTTCTTTTAGCCCAGATCTAGCGTGAATACGGCGCGATTCCCTACAGCATGTTGAGTGCTGGTGGATTCGAGGGTGTCATGGGGAAGGTGGAGCGTTGGTTTG
>JBEKLE010000698.1:0-3085 GCA_050010355.1 Rhodopila sp.
GGGAGCCCGATCGCCGGCGCGCATCCGTGTCACTACACCGCGCGCCCGTCTGTCCGAACCCTTGCCGGACCCCCTTGTCCGACCCCCTGGCCTTGCCCAAATCCCGGCCGTACAGCAATAAAGCGGTCATGAGCAATAAGACTCCCAAACTCAGTATTCGCGGCCTCTACAAGCGCTTCGGCGCCAAGACCGTGTTGGATGGCGTCGACCTGGACGTGCCTCAAGGCACCTCGATGGTCGTGATCGGCGGCTCCGGCTCCGGCAAGTCAGTGCTGCTCAAATGCGTGCTCGGACTGCTCGAGCCGGATGACGGTATCATCGAAATCGATGGCCGGGACATCCTGAAACAGCCGCGGAGCGAACGCGAACTGACCCGCGCGCGCATTGGCATGCTGTTCCAGAACGGCGCGCTGTTCGACAGCCTGCCGGTCTGGGAAAATGTCGCGTTCGGACTGCTTGCCCGCCACAAGGCGACGCGGGAAGACGCGCGCGCCCGAGCCAACGATTTCCTGGGACAGGTTGGGCTTGCCGACACTGTCGGCGACCTGTCGCCGGCGGAACTTTCGGGCGGCATGCAGAAACGGGTTGCTCTGGCGCGCGCGATCGCCTCGCAGCCCGACATCATGTTCTTCGATGAGCCGACGACCGGCCTCGATCCGATCATGGGCGCGATCATCGATGGGCTGATCGTCGACTGCGTCAAGCGGCTGGGCAGCACCGCGGTTGCCATCACGCACGATATGGCCAGTGCCCGCCGGATCGGCGACCGGGCCGCCATGCTGCTGAACGGCCGCATCATCTGGTCGGGACCCGCTTCCCATCTGATGGACAGTGGCAACGCGGAGGTCGATCAGTTCACTCATGGCCGCCGCGAGGGCCCGATCCAGATGGAGCTGCGCCGCTGATCCGAGTGTCCGTTCTGCTGGCGGCGAGCCTTTTGGCGCCGGCTGCCGCCCGCGCCGGGGCGCCCGAGGAACTCGTCGGCCTGTTCATCCAGGGCTGCCTGCCGTTTGCCGGCGACGCCTCGGCGTTGCGCGACTGGGCGAAACAGACGGGCCTGCCGCCCGTGCCCGAACAGGTGCGCGCTGCGTTTCTGAACGGCGCACCGGGTCAGGCGTTCGACGGATCGGCGGCCGAGACGAAGCTGGTGCTGATTTCCTCGGACGACGGGATTTGCTCCGCCGTCACCGACCAGGCGACGCAGCAGGCCGTCGCCGACGCGGTGGAGGCCGGCTTCCGTCAGGCCGGTCTCGCGTTCCGGCTGGTGATCGAGCGGGACGATGCGCACGTCACCGAGATCCATGACCGCGAGTATCTCGCTGCCAGGGACAAGCGGGGCTGGCGGATTCTGGTGGCGACGGTGAAGGGTGACAAGGGCGGCGAAGCGATGCTGACGGCGGCGCCGGAGTAACCAGCAGTCGAGATCCCTTGGCGCGGCGAGGGCGGTAGCGAACCGGTTTGGCCAAGAGCGTCAAATTGACTGTTCGTACGGAGCGGCGAGCTGAATTCGCAGACATCTTTCAAGCAACGAAGTCGTTTTTCGCGAACCCTTCGATGTGGCTTGCGATTAACGGAACAGACTTCTATGTTTTATATTTTACATACTGTACCGAGTCACCCATGATCAGCGTCACCGGCGAGCAGTTGCAGAAAGCGAGCGGGTATGTGCGCTCCAAAGCGCGGCGGGCGCCGGTGGAGGTGACCTTTCACGGCCGGCCGGAGTTGGTCGTCCTCTCGGTCGAGGATTACGCCCTGCTGCGGCAGAACCGGAAGCTGGCCATGGCGCGGACAGACATGCCCGCCACCAGGATCGAGCGGATTGCCAATAACCGGATGGATGCCGAACATGCTGATCTCGACAGGCTCATGGATGAATGACGGATGCCGCTGCCGGCACCGAAGCTCGGTCTGGTTGCCCATTACGGTTTCGTCTGGCCAGACGCTGGACGCCGACGTCGCCTGATACTGGGAAGGATCGGCCGTGCCTGATCGTCGACCTGGAGCAGATCGAGGAAGCTGGATTAAGCGGCCGTGTCGTCGTCCGCGTGACCTATTTGCCAATCTCTCACGTCGCAACTCGGGGCAACGAGCAAGCGATATCGATTCCGCCGCGGGTGGCCCAGCATCTCGGGCTGTCGTCTCAGCAGTCATATATCTACAGGTCTTACGCGGTCGAGGATGACTGGCCGTTCGACTTGGCGCATGTGCCGGGGACGGACGAAAGGTTCGACCATGGGTTCGTGCCACCCAGGCTGTTCGAGGCGGTCGTCAAAGATTTCAAGGATTACCTGACCACACACCCACAGCTTCGCCATAGACGTTGAACCGTTTCCTTCGCGCCTGGAGCAGTGAACAAAACCCCAATTTGTTCCGGTCGATCGACGCTATAAAGTTGCCCCATCCGACCACAACCCCGTATGAACGGGATCAAAGGGCCGCCGGCCCTTTGCGGGTCCGGGCAGCGCCCGGTCTCCCCTACCCCGGAGCCCCCTTTGGCTAAACCTGCCGCCCGCTTCGTTTGCCGATCCTGCGGCGCGGTCACTCCCAAATGGGCCGGCCGCTGCGAGACCTGCGGCGAGTGGAACACCGTCGAGGAAGAGATCGTCGTTGCCCGCCCCGGCCCCGCCGCCAAGGCGCCGGTCGGCCGCGCTGTTGCCTTCGTCGGCCTGGCCGGCAGCGCCGAACCCCCGCCTCGTGCGTCGATCGGCATCGCCGAACTGGACCGCGTGCTGGGCGGCGGGCTGGTTCCGGCGTCCGCGGTGCTGGTTGGCGGCGATCCGGGTATCGGCAAGTCGACCCTTCTGCTGCAAGCGGCCGCCCGGCTGGCGGGTTCCGGCCGGCGTGTCCTGTATGTCTCCGGTGAAGAGTCGATCGACCAGATCCGCCTGCGCGCCCGGCGTCTGGGCGTCGCCGGCTCCTCGATCGAGCTTGCCGCCGCGATCAACGTCCGCGACATCGTCGCCAGCCTGGAACAGGCCAGGGACACCACCCTCGTTGTGATCGACTCGATCCAGACCATGTGGATGGACACGATCGAGAGCGCCCCGGGCACCGTAACCCAGGTCCGCGCCGCAGCCTTCGAGCT
>JBEKLE010000699.1:0-3083 GCA_050010355.1 Rhodopila sp.
CGCCTCCAGCAGGTCGGCCGAGGCGGTCAGGTCCAGCTTCAGCGTATCGATGCCGATCAGGCGGCTTTCGTTGTGATAGAAGTCCGCGAGATTGAACGTGACCTCCCGCTTGCCGGTGACGCTCATTTCCACCATCCGGCCGCGGTGGGCGAGGCAGTCGAGCGCATGGCGGAACATCACGCCGCCGACAGTATCGAGCACCACGTCGGCGCCGCGCCCGCCGGTGGCTTTGCGCACCGCCGCCGGGATGTCCGCGGTGTCGGTGATTAGCGACAGACCGGTGTGGATGATTGCCGCCCCGGGGTTTGGCGCCCGGCGATCGGTGCCGATGACGTGCGCGCCGATGCGGCTGGCGATCTGCACGCCGGCGTTGCCGACGCCACCGCTCGCCGCGATGATCAGAACGGTCTCGCCGGGGCGGAGCGCGGCGGCAACGACCAGGCCCGTCCAGGCTGTCACGAAATTCACCCCGACGGAGGCCGCCTGGTCGAAGTCCAGTGCGGACGGTTTGTGCCGCAGGCTGACGGCGGGGACGAGGATATAGTCCGCGTGCGAACCATCCCGGGTGAATCCGCTGTCGCCGCCGGTGCCCCAGACTTCGGCGCCGATCCATGACGCGGGCCCGGCCTGCACGACGCCGGCGTAATCGCGGCCCGGGGTCCGCGGCAACGTGGTCTGCGCCATTGCCCCCTGCACGTTCTTCACGTCGCTTGGGTTGATCGATGCGGCCCTGACCCGGACGAGCGCTTCGCCTTCGGCCGGTGACGGGGTTGGGATGTTTTCCACGGTGAGAACGTCGGGTTTGCCGTGGCGGTTGAATCGGACGGCTTTCATCGCTGGGGTCTCCCTGGCCGTGGCGTCGCTTGACGCGGCGATCATTCGGAGGACACTGCCTTAGCTTGTCCGGGAGGGCGATTCACGTTCGCCGCGGTCGAAGGGGGAAACAAGACATGAGCGATGATGTGCAGATTCTGGCTAGCGGTTTCGGTTTTCCGGAAGGCCCGGTGGTATGCGAGGACGGCGCTGTCATCCTGACGGAAATTCGCAACAAGCAGTTGTCGCGGGTGGCGCCGGACGGCACGGCCAGAGTGTTCTCGCGCTGTGGCGGCGGCCCGAACGGGCTGGCGTTCGGGCCGGATGGGGCGCTGTATCTTTGTAACAATGGCGGCAGCAAGTATGTCGAGGGCTACTCGATGGGCGTCGCACCGCATCCTGATTACAAATTCGGCTATA
This sequence comes from Rhodopila sp., assembly GCA_050010355.1. Taxonomy (GTDB): domain Bacteria; phylum Pseudomonadota; class Alphaproteobacteria; order Acetobacterales; family Acetobacteraceae; genus Rhodopila. The sequence continues at coordinate 1,234 of JBEKLE010000699.1, forward strand.
TCCAGCGGGTCGACGCGAAAACCGGCGAGGCGAAGACGCTGTATGCCGAGGTGCAGGGGCATAAGCTGTCGGCGCCGAATGACATCGTGTTTGACACACAGGGCGGGTTTTACTTCACCGATCTGGGAAAGCGGCTTGCGCGGCATCGCGATCATGGGGGGATTTATTATGCGTTGCCGGATGGGTCCGGGGTGACCGAGATTGCGTATCCGATGCTGAGCCCGAACGGGTGCGGGCTGTCGCCGGACGGGAAGACGCTGTATGCGGCGGACACCGAGGGTGCGCGGCTCTGGGCGTTCGACATCGAGGCGCCGGGGATGCTGCGCAAGCCCGCGCCGCACGCTCATCACAGCGGGCGGGTGATTGCGGGGCTGCCGGGGAATGCGCGGTTCGACAGTCTTGCGGTGCTGGCGAACGGGAATATCGCGGTGGCGACGCTGAACACGGGGTATGTGACGGAGATCTCGCCTGGGGGCGATGTCGTGCGGGCGGTAAAGATGCCGGACTCGTATCCGACGAATATCTGCTTTGGCGGGGCGGATATGCGGACGGCTTATATTACGTTGTCGGATACGGGTCGGCTGGGGATGATGCAGTGGGCGACGCCGGGGTTGAAGCTGAATTTTGGATGAGGCGGGCAGCCGGTCGTGATCTCGTGGGGGTTTCGGGCCGGCTGGACCTGCGATCCGTCATCCGCACCTGCCGACGCTGATCCGCACAGGCTTTTTCAGGGCGGGGCCGAATCAGGCCGCGACGCGGGGCAAGATCGCGGCGCGGACGCGTTCGCCTTCCGCGCGTTCGGTGACTTCCAGTTCATAGGCCTTTTGCAGGTCGAGCCAGAAGCCCTGGGCTGGTGCCGAAGTGGCGGGAGAGGCGAAGCGCCGTCTCGGCGGTAACCGCGCGCTGACCAGCCAGGATGGCGGTGATGCGGTTGGCCGGCACGCGCAGGGCCATGGCGAGGGCGTGCGGGGACAGGCCAAGCGGTGTGAGGAAATCGTGCCGGAGGACATCGCCGGGATGCTCGTTTGGCCACGATCCATTAGCCAGGGAGGCATGTTCTCATGGCGACGCGACGGCCAATCTCTCGCGCGGACCTCGGCGCTGGCCGGGTTGACTTCTCCGACGTGGAGAGCACGGAACGCCTGCCGCCGGTGCCGACCGGAACCACCGCAAAGTGCCCCGCGTGCGTCGAACGCTGGCTCATTGGACTGGCGTGCCCTTCGCCGGGCAGGAGGAAGCCTGGTTTGGGGGCGGTCGCGCGTTCTTCTTCAACTGCTTGAGGATTGCCTCGGTCACCTCGATCTGTCTGTCGCAGGTCCGCACCTCGGTCTAATAAATATCGTAACTGCCCAGGTAGGTGGGCGTTAGCTGCCGCTTGACGCGGGACTCGGGGCGTGAGTCAAGCTCCCGATGTCGCCTTCGACGCAACCTGATTCGCACGGGCAAACCGGATCGACCCCGGGCAGCACGGCACGTTTGGAGGCATTCGTCGCGGCCCTTCAGGCGCAAAACGCTGAGCAGCAGAGCTTTATAACGGCGCTACAGGCCCGCATCGGTGAACTTGAGCGCCAGCTTGGCCTGAACAGCACCAACAGCGGCAAGCCGCCATCAAGCGACGGGCTGAAAAAGGAACCCGCTCGGGCCCGGGTCAGCAGCCTGCGCGAACGATCCGGCAAGAAGCCCGGCGGACAGAAAGGCCACCCTGGCAAAACCTTGAGCCGCTGCGCAGATCCCGATGCCACCGTCGATCATTTTCCGCAGACCTGTGCTGGATGCGGCGGCGCGCTGACTGGGGCGGCGGTCACCGGCCACACCGCGCGCCAGGTGCACGACCTTCCCGAACCCCAGCC
>JBEKLE010000700.1:0-3074 GCA_050010355.1 Rhodopila sp.
TTGCATGCGCTGATGTCGGCGTGGAGCCGCGACAAGACCAAGCGGCGGATCGCCGAGACCGCTCAGGCGGCGCATGTCCCGAGTTTTCCGTTATGCGAGCCGGCGGAGCATCTGGCGTCGGCACAGCTTCGGCACCGGGGTTTCTTTCAGACGGCTATGGTGTCCGGGCAGGCGATGCAGGTGCCGGCGTCGCCGTTCGGGTTGGTCTTGACGGGGACGGAACGGCCTATGCCGGCGTCGGGGCCGTTGCCGCTGTCGGTCGTGCGGGTGCTCGACTTCAGTTGGGTGATCGCGGGACCGACAGCGACGCGGTATCTGGCGGCAATGAGGGCGGAGGTGATCAAGATCGAGGCGCCCGGGCGCGGCGATCCCGGACGCGGTTCGGACCTTCATTCGGTGCTGGGGCAGGCGAAGAAGGGTATCGTGCTGGATCTGAAGAAGCCCGACGCGGTTGGTGTCGTTCGGCGTCTGGCGGCCGAGGCGGATGTGGTGGTGGAGAATTTTGCCACCGGGGTGATGGATCGTCTAGGACTGGGGGCCGAGGCGCTGCGGGCTGTCAATCCTGCGCTGATTTATGTTTCGGCATCGGGACTTGGCCGGACGGGGCCGGAGTGCCAGGCGGTCGCCTATGGGACGTTACTGCAATGTTACGCCGGATTTGCGGGGCTGAACCGCCATCCGGGCGTGCCGCCTCGGGTGGGCATGGCGTGGCTGGACCCGATGTGCGGGCTGATGCTGGCGTTCATTACGGCGGCCTCGGTTTGGCGGCGTCGCCGCGGCGGGGTGGCGCGGGTGGATTTCTCGATGATCGAGGCGATGCTTTGGACGATGGCGGAGCCGCTGCTGGCAAAGCAGTTGGGGCAGGCGGAGCGAGTGCAGGATCGGGGGGCGGTTTATCGGTGCGCCGGTCCCGATGAATGGCTCAGTATCGAGCCGGCACGGAAGGTCCCGCCGGGCGAGGATGATGCGGTGGAAGCCGCCGCGCTGTTGACCCGGTCGGGCATTGCCGCGGCGGCCCTGGCGCGCTCGGCGGATCTGGTTTGTAGCGCGCATCTGCGGGCGCGGGGGTTCTGGGACGTGGATGGGTTGCCGGGGTTGCCGTGGCTTGCGTCGTTTGGACGGGTTACGGGACTGGCGCCTGGGCTGGGGGCTGATACGGATGCGGTCTTGCGGACCGTGTTGGGAATGCCGGCGGATGAGATTCGCCCCCACGCAGACGCGCTGATGTCAATCCCCGCGGCGCAAATGGACTCGGACGCGGCCGGGTTCCACGAGCCAAAGGGTTCCGCTCGGTGACTGCGTGTCAGCCAAAGCGAGGAAATCCTGGAGTCGGTCAAGTAATGATCGCGGGGTCAATCGTGCACCAGGTTCCAGGATGACCAACCCCGCACTGCGCTCTGGTGGAAATCTCAGAACCTGACCGAAGTCATGATCCAGCGTAATGAGGACACGATCCTCGTCGGCACAGACATCAAACAATGTTTCATCGCGGGAACCCTGGAGATTTTGATCCCGCACCGTCATGACGTCGTGACCGGCCAGCGTCAGCAGCTCGACGCCGCGGCGGCCAATATTCTCATCCAACTTGATCCTCACTCACGCCAAGCGAGCCAATGGAACCGGCAAGATACGCTCGCGCGACATCTCTGCGCCATAGGCGATAGCCGCCATGACGTCCCGATGCGCCAGTTGGGGATAATCCGAGAGCAGTTCGGCTTCAGTCATGCCATCCGCCAGAAAATCCAGGATCAGCGCGACCCAAAGACGGGTGCCCTTGATGCAGGGCTTTCCACCGCAGATGTCGGGGTCGATGGAAATGCGATCAAGGAGTGTGTTCACGGGTGATGGTCCTTGCCAGTCAATGACGCGATCCTATCATCAAACAGCATCCTGAAGCGATTGCCGGGCGGAGCGAGGCAAATACCGGTCACGCCAGGGCTTGTGCCATCCTGACGTGGAATGGCCTGCGGGATGATGGTGGTCCGGAGCGTTCAGAACTCCCCGCTCCGATACGCCTCATCCAGCCGCCGCGCGTCTTCCTCCGAAGGCTCCGGCCAGGGTTCGCCGCGCTTGCGAAGCGTGCCGGTGAACTTCGGCGGACGTTTCTCGTTGAACGCGGTCCGGCCTTCCTCGCCGTCCACGGTGGTCTGGATGAGCAGCGAGTTGATCAGGTTCTGCACGTGCCAAGCCTGATCGTCAGGCAGGTTGCCGAAGCGGACCACGAACTCCTTCATCATTCGGACGGCGGCGGGCGGCAGCGTGACGATGTGGCGGGCCAGCGCCTCCGCACGCTCCATGAGCTGGGCGTGCGGGACGACCTCGTTGACCAGGCCGACCCGCAGCGCCTCCTGCGCATCGAACGGTTCGTCGGTCAGCAGGATTCTCATCGCGTCGATATAGCGAAGCTGCTTGATCAGCATGCTGGCGCCGGGGCCGTTCCCCAGCCACCCCTGCGTCAGCAGCGAGAACTTGAATCGGGCATGCTCGGCGCTGGCGATGCGGATGTCGGTCGAGGTCAGCAGCATATACAGCCCCGCTCCGGCCGCCCAGCCGTTGATGGCGGCGATGACCGGTTTCCACACGCGCGGGTAGTGATCGCCCATGCGGCCGTCGACGCCGGTTTTCTGTCCGTGCACCGTGCCGGCGAGCGGCCAGTAGATGCGCTGGGTCCGCAGGTATTCCCGGTCCTCCGCCGTCAGGTCCGGACGCGGCTGGAGGTTGTGGCCGCCGCAGAAATGCCGATCGCCCGCGCCCGTCAAAACCGCGCAACGGATGGCGCGGTCCTCCCACAGGTCGATCCAGGCCTCCGAGATCGCGTCGGAGGTCGGCTTGTCCAGGATGTTGGCCTTGGCCGGATTGTTCAGGGTGATATAGGCGACCCCGTCTCTTTTTTCGTAGTCGATCGGCATCGCTGGGGTCCTCCGGGTTGTTGGACGAGCGCCGCTGTCCTCGCGGAGATTGCTTCGTTGTCCGGCGCCTCGCAATGTCGGGTCCGGGATCAGAGGTGCCGCCTGGCCCACATCAGCGTGTCCAACCCGGCCATTTTCGCGGCTTCCAGGGTCAGGTAGGTCTTG
>JBEKLE010000701.1:0-3064 GCA_050010355.1 Rhodopila sp.
GCGACAACCCCTATCTCGGCATCATCTTCTTCCTTATCCTGCCCGGCCTGTTCATACTGGGTCTCGCCCTCATCCCCGTCGGCGTTTGGTTACGGCGCAGAACGCTGCAAAAAGCCGGTCAGATCCCCGCTGCATTTCCCAAGATCGATCTCAACGACCGCATCTTCCGTCATGGCCTCGATATCGTGTTCGTCGCCACCATCGTCAACCTGCTCGTGGTGGCTACAGCCAGCTATCACAGCGCCGCTTATATGGATTCGCCGCAATTCTGCGGTAGCTCCTGCCACGTGATGACGCCGGAGTACACGGCCTACAGAATCTCCCCGCATTCGCACGTGGCCTGCGTCGAGTGCCACATCGGCTCCGGCGCGCAGGCCTACTTCAGCGCCAAGGTCAACGGCACCAAGCAGCTCGTCGAAGTCAGTCTTCATCCGCTCGCGCCGCTCGCGCCCAAGCTCATCCCCAACTATCCCACGCCGATCCCGTCGCCCGTTACCAGCTTGCGCCCGGCGCGCTACACCTGTGAAGGGTGCCACACCCCCACGCGCTTCGATGGCGATAAGTTACTCGTCAAGTCGAGCTTTGCCGACGACGAGCAGAACTCCGAATCGCAAACCGTGCTTATTCTCCACCTGGGCGGCGTCGATTCGCTGTCGCATCGCACCGGCATTCACGGCGTGCACCTGGGCCACATCGAATACATCGCCACCGATCCCACGCGCACCAGCATTCCCTGGGTGCAGCGGCAAAACCCCGACGGTTCTCAAGCGACCTATGTCGCCTCGGCCCTCAAGGGCGCGCAGCCACAGGGCGAGCGCCGTGTGATGGACTGCATCGACTGCCACAATCGCGCCGCGCACACCTTTGTCACGGCGGGAGAAGCCATCAACAGCGCAATGGCCGACGGCGCCATCAACCCTTCGCTGCCCTGGGTCCACAAAGAGGGCCTGGCTCTGCTCCAGGCCGCTTATAACAGCCAGGATGACGCGCACGCGCAGATTCCGCAGCAGCTTGAGGCTTTCTATCGCACGCAGCACCCCGAGGTGCTGGCCGCCAACGCTGCGCTGGTGCAAGCAGCGGGTCAGGAACTCGTCACACTCTACGACCAGAATGTCTTTCCGTTCATGAAAGTCACCTGGGGCACGCATCCCAACCACATCGGCCACCAGGAATATCCCGGCTGCTTCCGCTGCCACGACGGCGATCACGCCGCCAAAGACGGCACGAGTATTACGCAGGACTGCTCCGCCTGCCACAATCTGCTCGCTGTCGAAGAGGCCAAGCCGAAAGTGCTCGCCGATCTCGGTATCCAGACTGAAACCGTCGGGTCCGTCCAATAATCGGTTTGCGACGCCGGCGAAAGTGCGGCGCACTTTGCCCATCTTTTTCGCGCACTTTGCGGAAAGGGTGGGACAGCACCAGGCACAACCCTCCGCCGACATGCTGACCGGCCGGTCCCCTCGCGTGCTACGCTGTCATTTCGCTTCCATATCGCCATTCTGAAAGATCGTAGGAGCACCACGCCCCATGCCCTCCAATCATCCCGCGCAATTCAATCTTGCGGCAGCGGCTCATGCCGCCATGATCGCGCACGGTTTTCAGCCCGATTTTCCCGCCGGAACCGATACGGAGCTCGCGCAAATCAAAGCGCAGCCCGCTCCGCAAGCCACTGACGGCATCGTCGACTTGCGCAGCCTGCTCTGGTCCTCGATCGACAACGACACTTCAAAGGACCTCGATCAGATCGAGTGGGCAGAGCGCTTGCCCGACGGCCGCATCCGCGTGCTGGTCGGCGTAGCCGACGTCGACGCCCGCGTTCGTCAGGGCACAATCATCGACACGCACGCGCAATTCGAAACTACTTCGGTCTACACCGGCGTCACGGTCTTTCCCATGTTGCCCACGCAGCTTTCCGAGGGCATGTCATCGCTCAACGAGAGTGAAGATCGCATCGCTGCCGTCACTGAGTTCGCCGTCAACGCCGCCGGAGAAGCCTCCGATGGCAAAGCTTACCGCGCACTGGTGCACAACCGCGCGCAGCTCGCCTACCCCAGCGTTGGCGCGTGGCTCGAGGGTACAGCTGCGGCGCCGCCGAAAGTCGCGGCAAGCGCCGATCTCGCCGCGCAGCTCAAATTGCAGGATGAGGCGGCGCAACGCATGGGAGGCAACCGCTTTCAGCACGGCGCGCTCGACCTTGAAACCATCGAGACTACGCCGGTGCTGATCACCGATCAGGTCATCGGCATCGCGCCCGTCCAGAAGAATCGCGCCACGTCGCTCATCGAAGAGTTCATGATCGCGGCCAACGGCGTCATCGCGCGCACATTCGAGGACGCGGGTGTGGCATCTATCCGCCGCATTGTGCGCACGCCCAAGCGCTGGGACCGCATCGTCGAATTAGCCAAGGCGAAGGGCTACACGCTTCCCGCCGACCCCGACTCGAAGGCGCTCAACGACATTTTGCTCGACTTGAAACAAAAAGACCCCGATCATTTTCCCGATGTCTCTCTGACTGTCATCAAGCTCCTGGGGCCCGGCGAATACATTCTCGTCAAACCCAATCAGCCATCGCCCGGCCACTTCGGCCTCGCCGTCCAGGACTACACCCATTCCACAGCGCCCAACCGCCGCTTCCCCGATATGGTCACGCAGCGGCTGCTCAAGGCTCTGCTCGCTCACTCGCCCGCTCCCTACACTGAGGATCAGCTTAATGCCATTGCCACGCGCTGCACGCAGATGGAAGACGCCGCGCGCAAGGTCGAGCGCGAGATGCAGAAGCGCATCGCCGCCGTCGCGCTTCATTCGCATATCGGCCAAACCTACCAGGCCATCGTCACCGGCGCATCCCCAAAAGGAACCTTCGTCCGCACCCTCGATCCGCACGTGGACGGCATGCTCGTGAGGGGAGGCAAGGGCCTCGACGTGGGCGACCGAGTTACGGTCAAACTGGTGAATACCGATCCGCAACGGGGTTATATCGATTTCGCGGCATAACCACCTCTATTTTCAGCGCGGTTTTGAAAATTCGACGAAAAACCGACTTTTCGGCCGATTGTGTGTTTCT
>JBEKLE010000702.1:0-3059 GCA_050010355.1 Rhodopila sp.
AGTCATACAAAGAGGTCGTTCGAGCCTGCTGCGATGCATGGAATTGGTTTGTTTCCGACGCTCCACGTATCGCCTCTATCGGAGCGCGCGAATGGGTGATTCTTTAGGCGGGTTGGTATGAGGCCTCATCCCCTCCGATGGCGTATCGCCGCAAGATTACTCGCGGAGAGCGCCGATGAGCGCCGCAAATAGCAAATCTGCAACCCCATCGGCGACAGAGTGCATGCCTTCACCGAGCGAACAAGCTCGACCTGGACCATCGATTCTTCAAGTCCATAGACCTGACACGAGCATGTTCGCCACGTTGCAAGGTCTCCAAATGCAATCGGGCGTGACGGTATCAATGCTGCGCCGCCTCGCTTTGAAGGAATTGACCGACAATGGCTTGGACGCAGGCGATGCTGCCGGGCGCCCTGGCGCAGAGATCGAAAAGCTCGACCGTCATCGCTACCGGATCGAGGATCAGGGAGACGGCATCAGGGGCACGCCCGACCAACTCGCCGCAATGTTCGCGCTTGATAGGCCGATGATTTCAGGGAAATTCTGGCGGCTTCCGGAGCGAGGCGCGCTGGGAAACGGCGTGCGCATCGTCATTGGATGCATTGCCACCAGCGGTGGCACCATCGAGATCACCAGCCACGACCAGCGTTTCCTGCTACGCCCACTGAAAAACGGCCGAACTGAGATCGTCGAGACGGGTAAGGCCATGCACCCGACCGGCACCCGAATTGTCGTCACCTTCGGCCCCAATCTGCCCGAAGACTATCGCGATCTGTCGTGGTCAGAGTCCGCGATTTCGATATCTCTGTGTGCCGGCCCACCGTATGCCCGGGCTACATCGCCGCACTGGATGGACGCAGAACAACTCCACGGGGCATTGGCTTACATGCAGCCGCCGGAAACGACGGTCCGGCAATTTGTTGAACGGCTCGACGGCTGTCCGGGTGCAAAGGCTGGAAAGATCGCGGCGCCGTTCGCCAAGAGTCGCACCTGCCAAAGCATGAGCGAGGCTGATGCCGCCCATCTGCTCGCCGCTATGCAAGCAGCGGTTCGGCAGGTGAAGCCGCAGGCCCTTGGTCCAATCGGGATGAATGCCTTCAACCCGGAGGATTACGATTACGAGCGTCAATGCGGCAGCTTCATGCAGGGCGCCTGCGAGCCACGGGCGACGATCCCGTTCATCGTCGAGGCTTGGGTCACGGTCACCAACCACAAGGGCGACCGCGTACAAATCACCGTCCTGGCCAACCGCTCGCCTGTCGTCGCAGATGTAACCGCAGAGCGAGCATACGATCAAACCATCGTGCTATCCGGTGCTGGCCTTGGGCGTGACGATGTTCAAGTGAAGCTCCTCGGCGCGTGTTCGATTGTCCTGCACATCACGGCGCCATTTATTCCGCTTCTGGCGCTCGGCAAAAGACCTGACCTCTGTGTGTTCCAGATAGCGATTTGCGAGGCGATCCGGCTGGCGTTCAACCGATCCCGGAAACGATTGCCGCCCGACCTCGTCGAGCCGAAACCGGAGCCACCGCCCAGGCTGGAGAAGCCGGCAAAGATCATAAAGCCAGTCGTGATCGCCGAGGCGGTGCCTGAGATCCCGGCTGGTACGCTTCGGCTGCGCATCGAGGCTGGGGCCGAAGCAACTGGGATGTCACTGGATGATCTGACAGTCCTCACCACGCAGCTTGATCCCTATCGATTGGACTGCTCGCGCGGCCACGAACTCGGCAAATGGTTCGCGGATCAGGTCGATCGGTTTTACCCGCCTGGTAAGAACGTTCACCTGCGCGGTCTGCACTACCGCATCGTCGCCAGCGCCGACGTTCGCCGCCCCGATGGGAAACCCTACCCAAACACAGAGGCCAACTGGATCTGGCTACAGTCGCGCGCCTCGAAGGCTGCCCGCTGGCTGGGATACGTGCCGTTCAATCGCATCCGCGATGAGCGCAACGAACCACCAGAGATATTCGTTGCCGAACATGAGCGCCGATCCGATACGGCAATGGCCTACAATGTCATGGGCGGCCTAGGTATTCACCCGCCCGATTTATCCGGCCTCTTGCCCTATTTGTCGTGGAGCGGCGGCAGGCAACACCGGCAACCCTACAGAGTCGTGCTGATCGGGGAGAAAAGCAGCCTCCGGGACGTGCTACATCCAATCGCTCAGAAGGTTATGGGCGAGATGTATCTCGCCACCGGCGAGTGTTCCGACACGCACCTCGCCGAGATAGCCACGCGCGCAAATGCAGACGGCCGTCCTCTGGTGATCCTGTATTTCAGCGACTTCGACCCGTCCGGCAGCCAGATGGCTGTCTCCGTGGCGCGCAAACTCCAAGCCCTCGTTCATCTGCTTTTCCCTGCCCTCAGGATTCAACTGCACACCGTCGCGTTGACCCTTGAGCAGGTGCGCGAATTTAAATTGCCATCGACACCGCTCAAGGCATCGGAACCACGCGCCGAAGCGTGGCGCAAAGCTGACGATCACGAGCAAACAGAGATTGATGCGCTGGCCGCCTTGCGACCGGCGGTGCTTCGGCAAATCGCCGAGGATGCGATCAAGCCATTTTTCGATGAGACGCTCGGCCAGCGCGCCGACAAACTCCGGGCGGAGTGGCAAAGTCGCGCGACGGCGTGGTTTGAATCGCAACCCTCCTATGCCGAGGCGACAAGCAGGATCACCGAAGCACGCGAGGAGATGGAGGATGCGGTGGACGCGCTGAACGATGCGCAAAGACTTGCAAGTGAGAAACTCCAAGCTGCACTGACGGACGCTACCGGCGCGCCGGAGCCGCCGGAAGATACTATCGAGCCTGCGATCAACGCGACGACACCGGAACCGCTGTTCACCAGCACGGACACTTTCGCTTTTGCCAGCCGAAAGCTGATCGACCGAAAGCGCTTAATCGGGCTGGACGGTGACTCGCCATGAACCATAATTGAGGTGGTCCCCGAATCCTGGACAGGTAGCTAAGAGAGACTCGCGCCCCTAAAACGGCCTGAAGGCCAGGGGTTACACATGACGAATGTTCGCAAAAAGCACGGGATTGACTTCAAGGCTA
>JBEKLE010000703.1:0-3044 GCA_050010355.1 Rhodopila sp.
GAGGACGGCGTCTTTCTCCAGGACGGCAACCCGACCGGCCACGATTACTGGAGCTTCGCCGGACCTGAGGATTTCGCAGCCGAGATCGAGGGGTCGGCCCAACCGAAGCCGCCCACCGCCTATAAAGTGGTTGGCCAGCCGGTGCCGCGGCGCGACCTGATCGCCAAGCTGACGGGTGCCGCCTTCATCCACGATATCGTCCGGCCCGACATGTTGCATGCCCGCATCCTGCGCCAGCCATCCCGCGGTGCTCGGTTGGCATCCTTGAACGAGGCGGCAGTCCGCAAGGCCGCGGACGGACCCATCCGGATCGTCCGCGTCGGCGACTTCGTCGCATTCGTGGGGACCGACGAAACCGTCGTCCAGCGTGCCGCGGCGGCGGCCCCGGCGCACGCGCAATGGACCGGTGTGCGACAGTTGAGCGCGCTGCATCAGGAGGCCGCCTGGTTCCGCGACCAACCCGCCGATGACCGGCATATCGGTGATCCGGGGCCGCCGGCGCAGACGGGGATCATCGTCACCGAGACCTACTCGCGCCCCTTCGTCGCCCACGCCGCCCTGGCGCCGTCCTGCGGCCTGGCGGAATACCGGGGCGGGCATTTGTCGGTCTGGTCGCACACCCAGGGCGTCTATCCGTTGCGCAACAGTATTGCCGACATTCTGGGCCTTCATCGCGACCAGGTGACCGTGCGGCACGCACACGGTGCCGGCTGCTATGGCCACAACGGCGCCGACGATGCCGCTTTGGACGCCGCGGTGATCGCCATGCAGATCCAGGATCACTGTATCCGCGTCCAGTGGCGCCGCGAAGAAGAGTTCGGGTTCGAACCGGTGAGCACCGCGCACACGACCCGGCTCCGCGCCGCGCTGGACGCCGATGGCCGGCCGGTGGACTGGACGGCCGAGGTCTGGGCTGGCTCGCACGTCCAGCGCCCGGTGTTCGGCGGCACGATGCTGGCGCACGATGCGCTGCCCAACCCGCCGCCTCCGCCAAAAGCGAACGACCCAACCGAGGCGAACGGCGGCGGCGGCACGCGGAACGCCTTTCCGCTGTATGACTTTCCGGCCAAGCGCGTGATCCACCATCTGGCGCTGGAGACGCCGGTTCGCACGTCGTCATTGCGCGGCCTGGGTGCATTGCCGAACGTCTACGCGCTGGAATGCTTCATGGATGAACTGGCCGAACGGGCCGGCGTCGACCCTGTCGCCTACCGGCTGTCATTGCTGTCCGATCCGCGGGCGAGGCTGCTGATCGAGAATGTCGCCGATCGCTGCGGCTGGGCCGCTCGCGGTCCGGCCGGTTCGGGACGCGGACTGGGCCTGGCGTGGAGCCGCTACAAGAACAAGGCCGCCTACGCCTGCGTCGCGGTCGAACTGGATGTGGATCAGGATATCGCGTTACGCCGCATCTGGTGCGCCGCCGACGCCGGGCTGGTGATCAACCCCGACGGTGCCCGTAACCAGATCGAGGGCGGGATCGTCCACGCCGCCAGCATGGCCTTGAAGGAACAGGTGACGCTGGACGGCGACGGGATCACCTCCCTGGACTGGGACCGGTATCCGATCATGACGTTCTCCGAGGTGCCCGAGATCGACGTTGTCATCATCCACAACCCCGACTTTCCGACACTGGGCATGGGCGAGTGCACTTTCGGCCCCACTGCCGCAGCCATCGGTAACGCTGTGGCGCATGCGCTGGGCGTGCGCATCAGGGACATGCCGCTAACCCGCGAAAGGATTGCCGCGGCGTTGGTGCGATAAGTCCAGCCGGTCGAAGCGTGGGCAAACTGAGCGAAACGTCCAAACCGCACCGTAGGTGATGGCGGTCCAAGGGTTCATGTTTGGTTAACCTCTGGCGCGTAGGCTGCTGTCCGAAAGGATGCACGCCATGCCAAAACTGCTGCTCGCGGATCGCGTTAAAGGCCGCCACGACAGCTTTCTGGCCCCTTTGTTGCCCGCGCTGGAGCAACATTACGAAACCCGCTTCATCTCCGTCGGCCCCGGTGAGGAACTCGCTGCCGCCATCGCCTGGGCAGACGTCGTATGGCTCGAATGGTGCTGGGATCACGCGGTTTGGGCCACGCGGGTGGCGCTGCCGGCTGGGAAACCTTGCATTCTAAGAATGCACTCGATCGAAGCTCTGCAGACGAGTTATCCCAGTCAGGTGGACTGGCGCCGCATCAACCGATTGGTGACGGTCGCCGATGACATCACCGAGACCCTGCTAGCTGAAGTTCCTTCGATCGCAACCGCCGTGCCGATCCAGATCATCGCGAACGGGATTGATATGGATCGGTTTCGGCCCGGCTTGCCTGACCGCTTCCACGTGGGCTGGGTGGGCCATTTGGAACCGAAAAAGAACCCGATGCTGCTGATGCAGATCGCCCATCGCGTCCATCAACGCAATCCGCGGTTTTCGTTTCATGTGGCCGGCGCATTCACTGACCTTCGCACGGCGCGTTACCTTACCCAGTTGCAGCAGACGCTTGGCCTCGCCGGTGTCGTGCATTTCGATGGTCAGGTGGCTGACATGCCGGCCTGGTATTGCGATAAGGGGGTGCTGCTCTCGACCTCGATGTACGAGAGCTTCGGAATGAATATTGGTGAGGCGATGGCGGTTGGCGCCTTTCCGGTCGTGCATCACTTTCCCGGTGCGGATCGGCTATGGCCGAAAGAATGCATCTTCGCCTCAATGGACGACGCGGTTGCGCTGATCGGTGCAGCCCGGCCCAGCCTCTACCGCGACTGGGTGCAGGAGCACTATGGCCTCGCACGGCAAGTGAACAGCGTTCTGACCCTGTTGCAGGCCGTACTGAGCGAACCGCCACGGACGGATCACGCAGGCCCGGTCTTCTGTTCGGCGGCTTACTGGGAGCAGCGCTACCTGCGGGGCGGCAATTCGGGGGCTGGTTCCGGAGGCCGGCTCGCGGCGTTCAAAGCGGAAACCGTGAACTGCCTGGTGGCCGAGAACGCGGTCGAGTCGGTGCTGGAACTGGGCTGTGGCGACGGGCGCCAGCTCGCGCTCGCAGCGTATACCCAGTACG
>JBEKLE010000704.1:0-5596 GCA_050010355.1 Rhodopila sp.
CGCTACATCGCGCGCGGCCTCTATCTGCCGTCACTGCGCAGCGAAACCCTCGGCCCTGTCGTGGTCGCGGTCGATACCAGCGGCAGCATCGACGATGCGACACTCGCCGCCTTCTCCGCCGAGATCACCGCCATCCTGGACGAGGCGGCGCCGGAGGCGGTCCACGTCGTTTATTGCGATGCCGAGGTGAGAGCCTCGGAACGCTTCGCGCCGGGCGACGCCATCGATCTTTCCCCGCGGGGCGGCGGTGGGACCGCGTTCCGGCCGGTGTTCGACTGGATCACCCGCTCCGACATCCAGCCGGTGTGCGCCATCTACCTGACCGATCTCGATGGCGATGATTTCGGACCGGCCCCGGCCTACCCAGTGCTGTGGGTCAGCACTGACTTGACCGACGCGCCGTTCGGCGAGGTGATCCCTTACCGATAGGCCGGGTGCGGCGGGAGCAAAGAGGAAGAGGGCTGCGCCGGGTTTCGTGACGGGCAGCAGGCCGAGAGAAAGGCTCCCGGCCGGCCCGTCGCGGAGAACCGACATGGCTCAAGCCACCCGGAAGATCACCCTCAGCGTCTCGCGCGACATCCCCTTCAACAAGCTCATGCTGAGCGACAGCAACGTCCGCCGCACCAAGGCCGGTGTCGCCATTGAACAACTCGCCGACGACATCGCCCGGCGCACGTTGCTGCAGAGCCTCACCGTGCGGCCGGTGCTGGACGAGAGCGGCGCGGAAACCGGGATGTATGAGATCCCCGCCGGCGGCCGCCGCTACCGGGCGCTGGAGCTGCTGGTAAAACGGAAGCGCCTGGCCAAGACCGCGCCGATCCCCTGCGTCATTCGGATGGATAGCCTCGCCGAGGAGGACAGTCTGGCCGAGAATATTTTCCGCTGCCCATTGGCGCCGATCGATCAGTTCCGTGCTTTCCGGGCGTTGCGGGAGAAGGGCCAGTCCGAGGAAGAGATCGCCGCCACGTTCTTCGTCTCGGTCGCGGTGGTCAAGCAGCGGCTGCGGCTGGCGGCGGTCTCACCCAGGCTGCTCGACGCTTTCGCCGAGGACAGGCTTTCCTTGGAGCAAGTCATGGCATTTACCGTTTCGGGTGATCATGAGCGGCAAACGCAAGTATTATGCCGATCTCGACATAAAACATGATCCTGCCGCGCGTGATCGGCGCACACGGTAAATGCCATGACCTGCTCCAGCGAGACCTCGTCAGCAGCATAAGCGTCGAGCAGCGTGGGCGAGACCGCGGCCAGCCGCAGCCGCTGCTTGACCACCGCGACCGAGACGAAGAACGCCGCGGCGATTTCGTCCTCGGACTGGCCCTTCTGGCGCAGCGCCAGGAAAGCGCGGAACTGATCGATCGGCAGCAGCGGCGCGCGCTGGACGTTCTCCGCCAGGCTGTCCTCCTCGGCGAGGCCGTCGGTGCGAATGACGCAGGGGATCGGCGCGGTCCTGGCCAGACGCTTCTGCTTGACCAGCAGCTCCAGTGCCCGGTAGCGCCGGCCGCCGGCGGGGATTTCATACAGGCCGGTTTCTACACCGCTCTCGTCCAGCACCGGCCGGACGGTGAGGCTTTGCAGCAGCGTGCGCCGGGCGATGTCGTCGGCGAGTTGCTCGATGTCGACGCCGGCCTTGATGCGGCGGACGTTGGCATCGCTCAGCATCAGCTTGTTGAAGGGGATGTCGCGCGAGATGCTGAGGGTGATCTTCCGGGTGGCTTGAGCCATGGTCGGTTCTCCGCGACGGGCCGGCCGGGAGCCTCTCTCCCGACCTCCTGCCCGTCACGAAACCCAGCGCAGCCCTCTGCCTCTCGCGTCGCCCCGCCCCCGGCCTATCGGTTGGCCTATCGGTGCGGGATCACCTCGCCAAATGGCGCGTTGGTCAAATCCGTGCTGACCCACAGCACCGGGTAATCGGGTTCCGGCCCGAAGTCCCAGCCGCAGAGGTCGGTGAGGTAGACGGCACTGACCGGCTGAATGCCGGAGCGGGCGATCCACTCGAACACGGGGCGGAACGCGGTCCCGCCGCCGCCATGCGGAGTGAGATCGATGACGTCGCCGGGCTCATAGGTCTCCGTGCCGGCTATGGCATGATCACAGTAAACCACATGGATCGCCGCCGGCGCCGCCTCGTCCAGGATGGCGGTGATCTCGGCCGCGAAGGCGGCGAGTGTGGCGTCGTCGATGCTGCCGCTGGTATCGACCGCGACGACGACCGGGCCGATTGTTTCGCTGCGCAGCGAGGGTAGATACAGGCCGCGGGCGATGTGACGCCGGTTCGGCGGGGTCCAGGCATAGTCGGACCTGGCAGCCGCGGCGAGATAGCGGCGCAGCACGTCGCGCCAGTCGACCCTGGGCGCCACCTGCGCGCGGATCGCCCGGGCGGTCTCGCCGGCGCCGATCCCCATGGCCTTGGCCGTTGCTTCCGCCTGGGCTGTGGCGATGGCCCAGCTCTCCTCCTGCCGTGTAAGGTCGGCCGGAGACGGACGCCTGCCGGGTGGGCCCGGCTGGTTTGGCTGGCCTGAGGGGGCGGCATCGCCTGATCCGGCGTTACCGGGTGGCGGATCCGTGACCCCGCCCAGGCCGCCGGGATCGTCGCTGGCCTGATTATCATCGCCGTCATCGTCGCGATCGTCGCGATCGTCGTCATCGTCGCCAGTGTCGTGCGGAAGTTTGTCGTAAATGTCCTCGGCGGCCATCCCGGCATAGGCGGGATCGAGCAGCACGCCGTCCGGCATCTCGAACCCGGCTTCGGCCAGCAGCGGGTTGATCGCGTAGTCGCAGGCGATGTTCCAGCGCCGCAGATCGCGGTCGCCCCGCCGCGTGTGATGCAGCGCGGCGCAATGCAGCGTCTCGTGCGCGATCGACGTGCGCCGCAGGCTGCGCGAGAGGCCGGCCACGAAGGCCGGGTTGAAGCGGATCGAGACGCCGTCGGTCTGCATCGTCCGGATCGACGGGTCCTCGACCGGGGCGAGGCGCAGCGACAGCACCCCCCAGAACGGCGCTCCCACCAGGAGCGCCGCCCGGGCCTTGGCGAAAAGCGCGCAGGAGCGCCGCCCGGGCCTTGGCGAAAAGCGCGGATGCGGGGCTCATCAGCAATACCCCTCCATCCGCGCCAGGATGCCACTGGCCGCATCCACCACCTCGGCGCGCAAGGCCGGGTTTTCCCGCAACGTCTCGGGGTCATGGCGGGCGACCCGCTCGGCCAGGTCCTGGCGCACCTGCTCGATCCGCGCGTCGCCGGTAATGTTCAACCGCGGCATGATGTCGAGCAGCGCGCGGACATTCTCGATCAGGCTGTCGCGGAACGGGTGGCGGCGGGTGCCGGCCACCGGATCAGCTTCAAAGGCGCTGAGGCGCTCGACCAGTCGGCTGGTCACCTCCTGCACCCGTTGCCACAGGTCGCGGTTGGCGTGTGCAACCAACGCCGCATTGCGCGCCTCGATCTCGGCGCGGATCTGCGCCACCGCCGCTTCACCCAGGCGCACCCGGAAATCGTCGGCCTGCGCCACCGGCAGGAAATGGCGGCGCACGGCGAAGGTCTTGCCGATGCGCGCCGGCGCCGGATAGTCGCGCGGATCGAACAGCCCGTTCAGGGCCGTGCGGGCGGCCTCGACATAGGCCGGATAGGACGCCACGAAATCCCGCACCGCGCGGCCGAAGGCATCTTCCAGGGTCTGCTGCTGCGCCTGGTAGCCGAGATAGTTGGCAGCCGGCAGGATACGGGTGCCGTCGTCACCCCAGGCCAGGGTGTTGCGGTTGTGGTGCTCGCGCAGCGCGGTGTTCGCGGCATTGACCGCGGTCAGCCGGTCGCGCGGGATGAGGTGCTTGGCGTAGCGGCCCATGGAGCGATCGGCGCCGTGCTCGGCCGCGACCTTGTCGCTGATTCGGACGTCGTGTTTGCGGGCGGACCAGATCGAGACCGACAGGCTGACCAGCATCGCGCGCTCGGCGAGCGCGCTGGGGGTGTTCGTCATGAGGGGAATCCTTGGAGGGGGGCGTGACTGCGGGCAAAGCCCGCAAGCGGACGGGAGCGGCTGGGCGGGTTCAGGCGAGAGCGGCACCGTTGTTGACCGCCCAGCACGTGAAGGCCGGATGATGGGCGAGGCTGGGCAGGCGCGCGGTGGCCGCCTTGATCAGCAGGGTGCCGTATTCCCGGGCCAGTCGGTCGGCATACTGGCTGACGGCGGCGAAGTTCTGCTCGGTCGTGCGGCGGGCGAGGCCGGTGGCGACGGCGCACAGTGCCGAAGGCTCGTCCGGGACGGGTGCGGTCAGGGGATTGAGCAGGATGCCGTCGAGCGAGGGCAGCGAGCGGAACACGCGGAGGAAGCCGGTGAACTCGATCGCCGCCCCGCGGCCGACGGTGCCCTCGTAGAGCGCGAACTCGATGTCGGGCTGCGGCGTGGCGGCGAGGATGTGCGACACCGAGGCCCAGGCGCGGGGCGAGGGAAACGCTTTCTCCGTCGGCTCGAAATGGTGCAGCAATTCGGGCCGCCAGCGCAGGAAGGCCACGACCTCGGGCCGCAGATCGCCTGGCCCCATCGCCCAGCGCGACCAGTCGTCGAGATCCGTCTCGAAGATCAGATGCACGAAGCGATTGGCCAGCGCGCTCGACATGCGCGAGGTGACGGCGCGGTCGCCCTCGCGATTGCCGGCGGCGAACACGCTCCAGCCATCGGGCAGGCGGTAGTCGCCTAGGCTTCGATCGAGCACGAGTTGGTAGCAGGCGGCCTGCACCAACGGCGGGGCGGCGTTAAGTTCGTCGAGGAACAGGATGCCGGCGCCGGCCTCGGGCAGGAACGCCGGGATCGCCCAGGCCGCCCTGCCCTGCTCGACCGTCGGCAGCCCGCGCAGATCGACCGGATCAAGCAGCACGGCGCGGATATCGATCAGGCGGATGCTCAGAGCCGTCGCGACCTGCGCGACGACCTGGGACTTGCCGACGCCGGGCGGTCCCCAAAGGAAGGTGGGTTTCCGGATCTGCGCCAGCAATTGCAGCGAGGCGGCGATGTCAGACGGCTTCATGGACGGTGATCTCCATGACGGGCTGCCATGGAGCCTCTCTCCCGGCACTTCACCCGTCGCGGACGACCCGCGGCCCTCTCACTCTGCTGGCTTCCGAGGCACCAACCTTGCCGGCGTTGACCCAGAATCGTCGCCGCGCGTCCCAAGGCGTTTTGCCGCTGCTGCCGCAGCGCGCCCGGCGGCCGGACAGCCGTGGCGACAGCAATCGGCGATCGCTGATGCGCCTGAGAGCAGAAAAGTTGACGTGCTAAAAGGCGACGCATGGCCAAGATACAGACTGCGCCACCCGCCGGGTTCGCGGCGGGCGAGCGCGACTATATTCGCCGCGAACTCGACATGGTGTTCTCCACACTGCCGACCGTGGCCGAGGGCTTCCAGCTCAGGACCTGGCGGGGCGGCCCGCAAGCCGGCCAGCAAAGATCCCGCCGGTCGCCAAGGGGCTTTTGGATCGGGGGTTGATGCAGCTCGACACCAGCGGACGCTTGCCGCGGCTGTTCTTTACCGACGCGGGGCTCGCCGAACTCCGCACGATGATGACGGACCGCCGCTTCGCCGATCCGAAGAAATTCGCCCATGT
>JBEKLE010000705.1:0-3029 GCA_050010355.1 Rhodopila sp.
GTCTCGCAGCGATTAGTCAAGCACGAGGCGCGAATGACCCGCGCCGTCTTTACCGCCGGCGGCCCGGCGCCGGAGGTGCTCGGCGAGGTGACGCTGGAGGGGCGCTTCGGCATCGTGCTGCCGCGCCTTGACGGACCAACCCTAGTGCAGCTCTTGCGGACCCGCGCCATGACGTTCGAGCAGGCGGGCGCGACCCTCGCGAGCCTCTACATATCCATTCACAAGACGCCGCCGCCACCGAACACACCCTCCCTGGGCGAATGGGGCTCGCCGCCTTGGCGCGGATTCCTGGCCGTATTCCGAAGCACATCGCCATCGGCGTCCTCGCCCTGATCGGGCACCTGCCGCCGGGGGACGTGCTGTGCCATGGCGACCTTCACCTTGGCAACGTGATCATGACGGCGGATGGCCCGAGAATCGTCGACTGGGTCGCTTCGGTTCGCACCGGGGCCCCCTACGACCTTGGGCGCTGTTCCGTCCTCCTTTGCTAGCTCGTCCGCGACGGCATGGATCCGGAGCGGCCTCGCGCGCTCAATGCGGCCGTGCAGTCAGAATACGCGCGGCCGGCCGGCATGGTGCCCGCGGCGCTGACGGCGGCGATGAAGCCCTACCTGCCCATCGTCTGCGCCTTCGCCCTCGCCGAAGGGACGACCAGCCCCGCCCAGCGGGAGCGGCTGATCCAGCGCGTCGAAGCGGCCCTACGCTCGGAGGACTGAAACGCAGCGGGCTCGGTGCTGCGGCGATGGCACGCACGGCGCGGCCACTGGTCGGCCGCCTCGTCAGTGTCCGCTTTGAGTCCGAAAGCGGCAATCGTGCATCGCCGACCGTCTATTGCGCGTCGGGCCGTTCATCATTTCGCGCCACCACAGCTAGCTGACCCTCACGTGCGAAACCCCCAGGCTGAAGGCGACATCACGGGTCTCGCTAGTGTAGAAAGTCCCGCTCCAAATCCCGCATATGCCCGTCGCCTTGGAGCGCGAACACGTCCGCCACGGTCGCGATCCCAGCTTCCACTCCGGCGATGCCGCCCTCGGCCAGAATGCGCTGGAAGGTGTCCCGCATGGCGGCGACCGCTACACGGATTGCGTGATTGCCGCAGATGATGAGGCCCACCTTGTCCAGCGCCGCCACATCGGCAAATGAAAGCTGCGGGTAGCTGGTCGGCACCAGAACCAAAGGAACCCGCCCCGACCACGCGCGGCAGAACGCAAGAATTTCGTCCGGGGTCTTCTGCTTGCTGTGGATCAGCACGGCGTCGGCGCCTGCCTCCGCATAGGCATCGCCCCGACGCAGCGCCTCCGCCTGCCCAAGGCCGGCGATCAACGCCTCCGTCCTCGCCACCACGAGCATGCCCCTGCCGTTTGCCCGGGCAGCGGCCAATTTGCCTTGGAATTCCTCGACGGGCACCAGCACCTGCCGTCCGCCCGGCCGAAGACTGCTATCCTTGGGGAATGTTTTGTCTTCCATGACCACGGCCGCCGCGCCGGTCGCGGCATAGCGCGGCGCGATGTAGGCGACGTTCACCGCGTTGCCAAACCCCGTGTCGATGTCCGCCAAGACCGGCGCGTCCTGCACCTCGGCGATCGCGCGCATCATCTCCAGGTGCGTGCCCATCGGCAGGATGTTGGCGTCCGGCACGGCGTAGGACGCCGAAAGTTCGAAGCCACTGCCCCAGATGGCATCGAAGCCTGCCTCGTCGGCCAGCTTGGCCGAGAGGGGATTGTGTGCCGACATCGCCAGTGCAGGCTTGTGAACATCGAGCTTGGCACGGAGCGCGGCAGCTTTGGGGTTGTCCTGGTTCATTTGATGGCTCCTCAGTTCAAGCGGCAAAGCGGCAAAGCGGCTAACGGCTTCCGCGATGTCCGCGCCGGAGACGGCGTAGGAGAAACGGAGATGTCCCGGCGGGCGCCGCCCCCTGTTGCTCATTTGCCGCCAGTGACATCGAGGAAAGTGCCGGTGATGAAGGAAGCCTCGGCGCTTGCCAGCCATAGGATCGCCCGTGCAACCTCTTCAGGCTGACCGCCTCTTCCCATGGGGATGGAATCCTTGACGCGATCCACCCGTCCCGGCTCTCCGCCGCTGGCGTGCATGTCAGTGTAGATGTGCCCGGGGCGAATGCAGTTGACGCGTATCCCCTCCCGCGCCACTTCTTTGGCAAAACCGATAGTGAATGTCTCAACGGCGCCCTTCGACGCGGCGTAGTCGACATATTCGTTTGGACTGCCGAGCCGGGCCGATGCCGATGAGATGTTGATCACGACGCCGCCCCGCCCGTTGTGGCGATACGACATCCGCTTCACCGCTTGCTGTGCGCAGAGGATCGGGCCGATCGAGTTGACCGCGAAGATACGCCGCATCCGCTCGAATTCGAGATCCTCCAGCCGGGACTGCCGCGCAAGCATCGCGGCGTTGTTAACCAACACATCGATCCGGCCGAACTCCCGGTCGATCGCGGCAAATAATTGAGCGACCTGCTCCGGATCCGCGCTGTCCGCGCGCACGGGTAAAGCCCGGCGCCCCCCAGCTTCCACATCAGCCGCCACCGCAAGGGCGGCAGATTCATTGGAGACGAAGCTGATCGCCACATCGTAGCCTTGTGCGGCAGCAAGACGGGCAGTCGCCGCGCCTACGCCACGACCGCCACCCGTTATCAGAATTAGCGGCGTCTGCGGATCGGTATCCATTCAGCGATCCTCCATGTGGTGGTGGGGTAAGAATTCAGGGCTGGGACCGACGACGGTGCGACATGCAGCCCGATCACGGGCGGCCGCTCACTCCACCCCGTTCAGTGCGAAGTCGAAGATATCGTAGTTGTGCAGCGGCCCGGCTTTCGCCCACTTCCGGTAGGTCGCATTGATCGGCCGCGACAGCAGGAACGGGACCCTCTGCTCACCAAGACCGCCATGCGAGCGCAGCCGATGCCCGGCGAGTTGGCTGAGATCGTGATCCTTCCGCCGCGCGCCGACGACGGTCCTGCGATCGCTGAAGACTGCGAAATCCCCCTCCCTGTCGAGCGGAAGGTCGAACTG
>JBEKLE010000706.1:0-3026 GCA_050010355.1 Rhodopila sp.
CGTACTGGGTATACGCTGCGAGCGCGAGCTGGCGCCCGTCGCCACAGCCCAGTTCCAGCACCGACTCGACCGCGTTCTCGGCCACCAGGCAGTTCACGGTTTCCGCTTTGAACGCCGCGAGCAGGCCTCCGGAACCAGCCCCCGAATTGCCGCCCCGCAGGTAGCGCTGCTCCCAGTAAGCCGCCGAATCGAACCCCCGAAGCTCGGTAGCCGGGCGTCGCGACGCCGTCAGCATGTCAAGCACGGCGGTAACCTGCCGCGTGAGCGAGAAGCGGTCCGCCACCAGTGCGCGCCAACGGTTGGGTGCGGCCGACCGGATCAACCGTTCCGCGTCCTCGACAGCGACGAACCGCGTCTCGTCGAGCCAGAATTCATCCGCGCCAATGTGGTCGAGCACGGCAAGGTCGCACCCCGCGGCCGCGCCCTCGGCGATCGCATAACCAAAGCTCTCATGCAGGCTGGTCGACAGCAGGATGCCATTGCGCGCGTGCCAAGCCGGCATATCGTCAGCCGCGACTCGCCCTTCCATGACGATCGCATCGGTCAGTCCCAGCCGCGCGGCCTGATGAGCGAATGCTTCGGAGGTCAGCCGATCGGCCGCCTGGTTGACGATGTGCAGGCGGTATTTGGGATCTTGGTTGACCAGCTGCCGCAGGATCTGGAGCGCCAGTGTCGGGTTCTTGCGCGCGACAAACGAGCCGCACCAGCCGATACGGTGCTGGTTGAAAGAGGTGCGCGGTGGATAGCGGTCCATGGCGACGCCGTTATTGATCACATGCAGGCGGACCAACTGGTCGATACCCGGCCGCACCGCGCGAACGCAGCGCGCCATGTCCTGGCTGACTACGATCAGGTCGGTAACGTGCGACCAGTCGGCACGGGCGACATGATCGGTCTCGTACGCCTCGATCCGGTGAACGCGAACGATAACCCGCCGGCCGCCGAAATCCGCGGCAGCGATAAGGGCGGGCAAAGGCGGCCAGCAGAACTCGAACCATATCGCGTCGGCGTTCGGATCGTCGGCCCAGGCCAGAGCCGTCGCCACATCGGCGGAACCCCGCACAGGAAAAACCAGCACGTCGATCCGCCCGCTGTCCTGCAAGCCCCTTCGAAGGTCCGGGATGAAATGATCCAGGCCCGGAAGCGTGACGATCGCCAGTCGGGGGAGCCGTTGCATCTTTACGCATTCCCTGTCGCTTCCGCAAAGATTGCCCGCTCGGTGGTTAACCGTCGGTTAATGCCCCGAATGTATGTTCCGGCCCGGCCTACCGCACCAAAGCCGCGGCGATCCGATCCCGTGTCAGAGGCATGTCCCTGATCCGGACGCCAAGTGCATGGGCCACCGCGTTGCCGATCGCCGCGGCGGTGGGACCGAACGTGCACTCCCCCATGCCCAGCGTCGGAAAGTCAGGATTGTGGATAATCTCCACGTCGATCTCCGGCACCTCGGAGAACGTCATGATCGGATACCGGTCCCAGTCCAGGGAGGTGATCCCGTCGCCGTCCAGCGTCACCTGTTCCTTCAAGGTCATGCTGGCGGCATGGACGATCCCGCCCTCGATCTGGTTACGGGCGCCGTCGGGGTTGATCACCAGCCCGGCGTCGGCGGCGCACCAGACGCGGCGCAACGCGATATCCTGATCCACATCCAGTTCGACGGCGACGCAGGCATAGGCGGCCTTGTTCTTGTAGCGGCTCCACGCCAGGCCCAGCCCGCGTCCTGAACCAGCCGAACCGCGCGAGGCCCAGCCGCAGCGATCGGCGACATTTTCGATCAGCAGCCTCGCCCGCGGATCGGACAGCAACGACAGGCGGTAGGCGACAGGATCGACGCCCGCCCGTTCCGCCAGTTCATCCATGAAGCATTCGAGCGCGTAGACGTTCGGCAGCGCGCCCAGGCCACGCAATGACGACGTGCGCACCGGCGTTTCCAGCGCCAGATGGTGGATGACCCGCTTGGCCGGAAAGTCATACAGCGGGAAGGCGTTCCGCGTGCCGCCGCCGCCGTTCGCCTCGCTTGGGTCGTTCGCCTTTGGCGGAGGCGGCGGGTCGGGCAGCGCCTCGTGCGCCAGCATTGTGCCGCCGAACACCGGGCGTTGGACGTGCGAGCCGGCCCAGACCTCGGCGGTCCAGTCCACGGGCCGGCCAGCGGCGTCCAGCGCAGCACGGAGTCTGGTCATGTGCGCGGTACTGACCGGCTCGAACCCGAATTCTTCTTCGCGCCGCCACTGGACGCGGATGCAGTGATCCGGGATCTGCATGGCGATCACGGCGGCGTCCAGAGCGGCATCGTCGGCGCCGTTGTGGCCGTAGCAGCCGGCGCCGTGAGCGTGCCGAACAGTCACTTGGTCGCGCTGAAGGCCGAGAATGTCGGCAATACTGTTGCGCAACGGATAGACGCCCTGGGTGTGCGACCAGACCGACAAGTGCCCGTCGCGATATTCCGCGAGGCCGCACGACGGCGCCAGGGCGGCGTGGGCGACGAAAGGACGGGAATAGGTCTCGGTGACGATTATCCCCGTCTCCGCCGGCGGCCCCGGATCGCCGATATGCCGGTCATCGGCGGGCTGGTCCCGGAACCAGGCGGCCTCCTGATGCCGCGCGCTCAACTGTCGCACACCGGTCCATTGCGCGTGCGCCGGTGCCGCCACGGCGGCACGCTGGACGACGGTTTCGTCGGTCCCCACGAACGCGACGAAGTCGCCGACGCGGATGATCCGGATGGGTCCTGCCGCGGCCTTGCGGGCCGCCGCCTCGTTCAATGATGCCAACCGAGCGCCGCGGGATGGCTGGCGCAGGATGCGGGCATGCAGCATGTCGGGGCGGACGATATCGTGGATGAAGGCGGCGCCCGTCAGCTTGGCGATCAGGTCGCGCCGCGGCACCGGCTGGCCAACCACCTTGTAGGCGGTGGGCGGCTTCGGTTGGGCCGACCCCTCGATCTCGGCTGCGAAATCCTCAGGTCCGGCGAAGCTCCAGTAATCGTGGCCGGTCGGGTTGCCGTCCTGGAGAAAGACGCCGTCCTC
>JBEKLE010000707.1:0-3011 GCA_050010355.1 Rhodopila sp.
CCGGCTGGAAAGCGCCAGCTTCGCTTGGCGCACCGAAAATCAATCGAACTTGAGAAAGCATGGCCTCCGTTATTATTGGCGTTTTTTCCTCGACTCCGGTGCGGGAGGGCATTCTTTTTCAAACTCTCAGGCCGGCGCAATGCCGAACCGCCCGAGACCAGGAAGCTTCAACGCCGGCCGTCGAATATCAACGCCGGCGACGGCACCGAGGATGTTGACCTCGACGCCCTCCACCCACCCGAGCGTCAATCCGCCATATCCGCCGAATGTCAGCCGCACGCCGGTGCGGGATGGCGTCAGGCGCAGCCACTTTCCATCATACGGATAGTCCTTGCCGATCGCAGTGGGCGGCAAGGCTGCCCCCATCTCCGGCACGGCATCGATGATGGCCGACACAAAGGTGTTCGAGTTCGGTCCCGGCCACGCTCGGTAATCGCCGGCGTTGCGCCAGGTATAGCGCGCGATGGCGGCCTCGATCTTCGGCACCAGCGCGGCGGCCCTGTCCCCTTCTGCCGCGAACACGATCTGGGGCGTGTGACCGAACCAACGCCCGTCCGGCTCGAAGCCGTTGATCCGGATGGGAAGTTCGCCCCACGCGGTGTAGTCGTAGCGGGTGTAGGACGGCGCGCCCTCCGGCTTGAAAACGATCCAGGTATGCGACGCAAGGATGCCGCGCCAGCGGACGGTTTGCGCCGAGAAGATGCGCACGACCGCGCCCGGATGTCGCGCGGGCGACGGCAGCACGCCGATGCTGGACCGGTCCGCCGTCCGCCAGCCGGCGCCAGTCCCGTCGGCGAGGTAAAGCAGAGACGCGACAAACATGGGCAGGAGATAAAGCAGCGTGAACAGCGCAAGGCACGCTTTGAGGACGGACATCATCCCGCATAAATTGTCGTTTGGCCGTGCGAGAGCAACCGGTGCCCGCTTCTAGACGTCTCGCATCCACAAGGCCGCCGCGTCGAGCATCTGGCCGAGAACACGATGATCGGTCATGCCGGACCGTACAGGAACGTGGAAAGAATGATCGGCCTGCTCGATCAGGTGCAACGAAGCACCTGCCCCCAGCGCCGCGACCATGGGTACAAGCAGCCGCGGATCGGCCAGGGCATCCCGCGTCCCCTGCAGGAAAAGCATCGGGATGCGCACCGCGGACAGATGCCGCGCCCGCTCGTCCGACGGTTTGTTCGCGGGATGCAGCGGAAAGCCGAGGAACAGCAGGCCACGAACGTTCCGCAGCGGCGCCTCGGCCTGCGCCTGCGAGGTCATGCGCGCCCCGAACGACTTGCCCCCCGCGAACAGCGGCAGGTCCGGCGTGAGTCGACCCGCCTCCATCACCGCCGCGCGAACAGCGGCATGAGCGAGAGGCGGCCGATCGGGTCGTTTCGATCCACTTTCCATATATGGGAACTGGAACCGAAGCGTCGCGACGCCGCGCTGTTCCAAACCGTCCGCAACGGCCGCCATGAACGGATGCATCATCCCGGCGCCCGCTCCATGAGCCAGCACAGCGCAGGCAAAAGCTCGGTCGGGGACCTGCAACACGCCCGAGACGGCGTGGGTCTCGTTCACCTGGACAGTGACACGATCAGCGGTCACGTCACGCGCAGGCGGGGTTCATCGGCAGGAACGCCTCGACGGCCGGAAGTGTGCCGACCGCCGTATAGTAGTCCCACGGTCCATGGCTTTCGTCGGGTCGTTTCACCCGATACAATGTCACATCATACAGCAGCCGCCCATCGGCCCGCAGCGTCGCGGGGTGTCCGAAATAAGACACGGGCATCGCCCGCATGGCTTTGTTGACCGCGATCGGATCATCCGTTCCAGCCTGCGCCATCGCTTTCAGGAAGTGCAACGTACTCGTGTAGTTGACCGCCTGATTCTTGGTCGGCGCCGCGTTCCGCTCCGCCATGAAGCGTTTCGTGAACGCCCGGCTGTCATCAGTCTGGTCCCAGTAGAATCCTGCCGGGAAGCTCAGTCCCTGCGCGACGTCAAGTCCCAATGCATGGATGTCCGTGATATAGACGAGGTAGCCGGCCAACTGGGCGCCGTTCTTGCGCAATCCGAACTCCGCCGCCTGCTTGATCAGGTTGACCTGATCCCCACCCACCGCGGCGAGGCCGATGATCGAGGCGCCGGAACTCTGCGCCTCGATGATCTGCGACGAAAACTCCGTGTTGCCGATGGGGAATTTCACGTCACCGATGACCTTGCCGCCGGCGGCCTCGATCGCTTTGGCGGTCAGGGCTTCCAGCACCTCGCCGAAGCTGAAGTTGACCGTGATGAAGAACCAGGTGCGGCTGTTCGGTCCAGTCATCAGCTTCGCCACCCCGGTGGTCAGCGCATGCGTGTCGTCCGCCCAGTGACTGCTGGTGGGCGCGCAGTTCTTCGACGTGAACTCGCTGACGGCCGAGGCAGTGATCATCACCGTGCGGCCTTTCTCGCGCGCGATCTGCTGCACCGCGGCGGCGACCGGTGTCACCGGCAGGTCGATGATCGCGTCCACGCCAGAATCGTACCAGGCCCGGGCGATGGAGCCGGCAACATCGGGCTTGTTCTGCGTGTCGGCGTGCAGGATTTCGACCGTGCGCCCGAGCACCACGCCGCCGAAATCCTGCGCGGCCATGCGGGCGGCCAGGATCGAACCGGCGCCGCCCGAATCGGTGTAGGGACCGTTCTCATCGGTCAGGACGGCGATCCGCACCGGGTCGGCCGCGAACGCCGGAGCGGCCATAACCATGGCCGCGCCACCAAGAACAGCACGCCGTCCCAGTTTCGTGTCCGGCATTCCCGTTTCCTCCCAACTCGATCAGGGCCGGTTCGGATCAAACCGTTTCACCAGCGCGGTGCCGTAGGTGCCGTAGCCGACCTGCCGCTGCGCGGTCCCGGCGGCCGCATGGCGTTTTCGGCAATGTTGTTGTCAGCCTCGAGCCGTCCGTCGGTGACGGAGCGGGTCAACGCTTCTCGCCGTTTGATCGTGTCGCGGAACGCCTCGGCGAGGGCCGACTTGGCTG
>JBEKLE010000708.1:0-3011 GCA_050010355.1 Rhodopila sp.
GCGATCTCGAACGGTGCCTCGATCGCCTGACGGATCTGTTCGCCCAGTTCGGCAGCCGCGTTCCGCTCCAACCCGCGGCACAGCACAACGAATTCGTCGCCGCCGAGCCTGGCGGCAAAATGCTCGGCCCCGGCGACGAGGCGAAGGCGTCGGCCGACCTCGACCAGCAACGCATCTCCCGCGGCGTAGCCCATCGTGTCATTGATCGTTTTGGTCCGATCGAGGTCGAGAAACAGCAGCACGGCGATTATGTCCGGCTCGCGTTCCGCCCCATTGAGCCGGTCCTGCAGCAGGCTCCGGTTGGGCAGGCCAGTCAGCGTGTCGTAATGGCGGAGTTGAACGAGTTCCGCGTGGGTGCGCCCTGCCGCCGCGGTTTCGATGCAGGTTCTTAGGCAACGCCCAAGAATTACCGCTTCATCAGGACCTTTCGATACTCAGGCGCCGGCACGTCGTGGGTGGCCGGGCCAAGACCGGCCATGACACCCGGGGGGCATGTTGCGGTGGGCGATCTCAGCCGACTCGCTTGTTTTTGGGCGTCGCCTTAGTTCGCGTACCTGCGACAGGTCGGCCTCGGTCCACGGCGCCGATTGGCCGCGTACGGTTTCTTGCCAGGCCGCGAATGACGCGCGGGGCGTGAGCCGTCCGGTCAGGGGATCGAAGGCGACGTGTTCGGCCGGGTTGCCACCCCAGGCGACGATTTGCAAAAGCTCCGGCCGAAACCACAGGATGACGTCGTCCGAGGCGTTCCCGAGCGGCAGCAACAGCGCTCCACTGCCCGCGCTGGCACAGTCCTTCAAATCGGGATGGCGCAGGGTGAGGTCGTCGACCGCGACGATCCCGCCGCCGGACCGGCTTAGCAGCATCGCCAAAACCTGCTCGACCGCTTTGGGTGGCGGGGTATCGCCGAGATACAGCAGCTTGCCGGACCAGCGCACAACGGCGCCGTCAGCGTCTACAAGATGAAGCAGTTCCGCCTCGGCACCGGCCAGCGCGTCGGGAATCGGTGCGAGCGTCGCCATGCGTTCGACGAGAACACGCAGTGTCTCATAGAATCGCGCCTGGGATGTGGATCGGTTCCGCATCGCAAAGCGACAGATCAAGTTCGTCGCCACCTCGATCGTGCCCGAACAGTTCGGCCATCTTTATCGGCTGGCCAGCCGGCTCTCGGCGGATTGTGGCGGTGACGACACGGTGCTTGCTTCCATGCCGGCACCGATGTCGGCGAGTTTGCTCTTGAGGTCTTGCATCAGCACATCAACCGAACCGGCGGTTTCCAGCACGAGATCAGACAGCATCCCGGCGTTGGCGGCGATCTGGGCTGCCTCGCGGACTTCGTGTGCCAGGGTGGAGACCGCGCCACCCATGCTCTCCAAACTCGTCGAGACCCGGCCCCCAATATCTTCCTGCACGATGACCGCCCGCCCGATGGATGCGCTGGCTGCATCAACACTGGCAATGGTTCGCGACAAGGCCTGTAGTTGGTCGACGCTTTCGGTGACCTTGCTGGTCATTTCGGCGATCTTCTCGCCGATGACCTGTGTCGCCTCGGCGGTCTGGTGCGCAAGCTGCTTCACTTCGCTCGCGACGACGGCGAAACCCTTTCCGGCGTCGCCGGCGCGGGCCGCCTCGATCGTCGCATTCAGCGCCAGCATCCGCGTCTGGCGCGCGATGGTGTCAATCATCTTGACCACTTCGGACACCGAGCGTGACAGGCTCGCCATGGTCTCGACGCAGCCCCTGGTAATTTTCGCCTGGGCGGTCGCCTCCCTGACCACCGCGATCGAGTGCTTGACGTCAGCCGCGATGACATGGATCGACTGGCTCAGTTCACTGCCGAGCGCATTCAACTCGACAACGCCACCTTCGGCGTCGACCGAGCGTTTCATTGCATTATTGAAATGGCCCTTGCCCTGCTCGGATGCGGTCGCCATCTCGCCCGCCATCTCCCGCATCTCCTGGTTCTCGCGCAGAACCGTGCTGAGCGACGTGTCGACCTGTTCGAGGATGGTCGAACCGAACAGATGCATTGCGGTCCGCATGTCCTGTGCGGTGCCGGGGTTCGCGGCGGCGAGCACCTCCGATCCCGCATGCGTGTCGATGGCCGCTGCGCCGGCGAGCGGTTGCTCATCGGTCACCGGCTGGAGCGAGCGGCGGGGACTGGCGATAGCGCCAAACGCCGAACAAGCTGCGACCACGCCGCCCAACAGCCGCACCAAGGTTGGCGTATCCGGCAGTGCCATGATCGCCAGGCCGCACATGCCGCTGGCCCCGGCAGCAGCGCTTAGAAGCCATGGCGGATCGGCGCTCGGCAGGCGCCACCGTTTGAGGGCTGCACTCACGCACCGTCTCCCTGTTGACTATGCCCGGCGCCGCCGGCTGGTTGACTATGCCCGGCGCGCCGGCTGGACGCGCGTAAATCACTGCATCGGTTTCGAACTGATGAGCAACGGCTTCATGTGTTCTGCGCTGGGTGTCGCAAACATACAGGGCAACCAAATCGTCCGGCGACAGACGTATACCGGCAGCCGGATCATGCGCCGCCGCCAGGCGGGCCAAAGCCGTGACCACGCAGTCGGCCATTTGGCGCGCGAGGTCATGGCGCTGAGACTGCAGGAATGCCAGCGCATCGAGCGCGTCGCTGACTTCCGCTTCGGCCGCCAAGGCCGCGGCGCACTGCTCGTCCAGCTCGGGATCGGGCGCCGGGGCGCGACGCCCAAGCTCGACCACCAGCGCCGACAGTCGGGCCAGCAGATCACCGGTCTTCCAAAGCAGGTCGATACCTCTCCGGTGTCGACGCGATCGCGTATCACCGCGACCTGAGCGGCCAGCACGGCGCAGACCAGGCGTTCACTTGCTTCAGCGGTGGTCCGCATCGTCGGATCCCCTACTTGGCCTAGACCCAACGGTCGTGTCACCGGGGGCCATTTGGGCTGAAAGAACGCCCAAGCCCGCAGAAGTCCTAGCTTGTCGCGAAACTTAGGAGTTGCACGACAAGCTTCGAGCCTACGAGA
>JBEKLE010000709.1:0-3643 GCA_050010355.1 Rhodopila sp.
ACAAGCGGATCGCCGGCGGGGCCGAGGTCGGCGTGCACAAGACCTCGATGCTGCAGGACCTGGAGCGCGGGCGGCCGATGGAGATCGACGCACTGCTCGGCGCCGTCGTTGAACTGGGCGCGATGGTCGAACAGCCTATGCCGCTGTGCCGCGCGGTGTTGGGGTTGGTGCGCGAGCGGGGGAGGGTCGCCGGGTGTTACTGAGGGTCGTTAGCGTGGGCGTCAACGTCGGCTTTGAGTGGCTGGCCATCGAGCAGTGGATCGCGCCTGCCTCGGCCGGCGTGACAGCGCGCTCGACACGTGCTTGGGTTCCCGGTGCGGTCTAGTATCCGATCGCAGAGAAGCGTGAGCCGCGAAGCGGCTACGATTCGCCACGTGAATCGGATACTTCAAACATACCGTGACGTATCGCGCTTCTCCGATGCGCGATACTAACCACCGGCAGGGCGAACGGACCCCTCACGTGCAACTCGTTTCCAAGACCTACCTGGCCGACGACATCTCGGCCGTCCAGGAGCTTTATCATTCCAACGGCTGGACCGACGGGCTGCCGATCGTCCCGCCGACCCGGGACGCGGTCGAAGCCTGTCTGGACTGGGCGATGACGCCGCCCGACTTTCTGGTTGGCATCGAGCCGGTGCGGGCGCAGGCGGTCACGGCGGAGAAGCTTGCGATCAACGCGGTCATGGCTGGCTGCCTGCCGATGCACTTCCCGGTCGTCCTCACCGCTTTCACCGCGATGCTGGACGAAAAATTCCTGTTGCACGGCGCCACCGCCAGCACCGGCGGCTGCGCCGTGTTTATCGTCCTGAATGGCCCGATCCGGCGGGAGATCGGCGCCTCCGGAAGTTTCAACGCGCTGGGCAACTCCGACCGCGCGACGGCGGTGATCGGCCGAGCGGTGCGGCTTGCGCTGATCAATGTGCTGGATGTGCGGCCGGGGCAGATCGATCGTTCCACCCTCGGTCATCCGGGGAAATTCACATACTGCGTCGCCGAGGATGAGGAAGACTCGGCCTGGCTGCCGCTCGCCGAACAGCGGGGGATGCCGAAGGAGGTTTCGTCCGTAACGGTCATGGCGGCCGGCGCGCCGCGGCAGATCATGAACGAATGGACCACGCAGCCGGAGGAAATTCTCGAAACGTTCGCCGCGGAGATGCGGGCCAATCTGCGCCATTACTCATTACATGCGGGCAATTACGCGCTGATCATTCCGAAGCAGTTGCGGGAACATATTCAGGCGGCGGGCTGGAGAAAAGCCGACATCGCGAGGTTCATTCATGAGCGGGCGCGGATCCCCCGCCGCGAGTGGGCGGATGTCGGGAAGGCGGCCGTGGTGCGGGATCGGGGCGACAGCATCTATCCGGCGCTGGAATCCCCGGACCATCTGCTGGTTGTTGCCGCCGGTGGCCCCGCCGGCGGATTCGGCGCCGTGATCCCGCCGTGGCTCGGGCACAAGAGCCAGGCGGTGACAATTGCGATCGGGGCCTGTGTTGACTGCGAGCCGCCGAAGGGTTGAATCTGTTGCCGCCAGGAGGGGCAGAATATGGGCTTTCAGGTTCTCGATCCGACAAATGAGTCGGCGCCGCCGCTGGGACAGCTTGCGCCGCGGCCGGTTTCGTTGCGTGGAAAGACCGTTGGCTTCATGTCGAACGGAAAGGAGGGGACGAAGGGCTATTTCGCGCACCTCGACCGGATGCTGCGGGAAGAGTTCGGGGTTGCCAACGTGGTCAGCCGGGTGAAGTCGAACTACAGCGCGCCGGCGGACGGATACATCGTGGGCGAAATCGCGAACTGGGATGCGGTCGTTACGGGCATCGGCGACTGAGGCAGTTGCTCGTCGTGCAGTCTGCATGACTCCATTGTAGCCGAACGGTTGGGCGTTCCCGCGATTGCCGTGATGACAACCCGGTTCGTCAGTGCCGCCGAACTCATGAGCCGCGTGCTGGGAATGCCGGGATTTGCGTTCGCGGTGATCGGGCACCCGGTCAGCAGTACGACCGATGACGGGCTGAGGGATATGGCGCGGTCGACGATCGAGCAGGCGCGGGGATTGTTGTCGTTGCGGTAGCGTTGCTGGCGCGAGCACCGCTGACGGTGTGAGATTCGTTCGGTTTTCCGCATTGTTTCGCGTCCGATGATGACAGTGGTCGCGAACGACTTGCCGTTTCGGGCGTTGGTGTTTGTGGTCCTTTCCAGGGAGGCTGACATGGTGCGTGTCGTTGGTATCGATCACCTGTCGATCAGGGTGAGCGACCATGAAAAGTCGAAGCTGTTCTATGGACGTTTGCTGACATTCCTTGGCTTCAAGATCGAGGCGGAATATCCGGACACCACCGGATGGACCAATGGTCACACGCTGTTCTGGATCGGCCAGGCCGACGCGCCGGCTGCCAAGCGGAAGTATCGGATCGGCGATGTCGGGATACATCATTATGCATTCCGGTTGCGTAGCCGGAAGGACGTCGATGAGCTCGATGCGTTTCTGCGCGACGACCTCAAGGCCACGATCGTCGATCCGGCGGGGGAATATTATGACGATTATTACGCAGTGTTCTTCCTCGATCCGGACGGTATCAAGCTGGAGGGGATGAAGTACGGGGAGAACCTTGCGAAATCGGGTCGTGAACAGGGCTCGTAGGTTAATACATCCGGCCGGATGTCCGCATGTGATCGTTGATGATCGCGAGGTTGCGCAGATTGGCCTTGAGCGCCATGTCGAACAGGTCGCCGAGGATGGGGACGCTGCCGCCAAGCACTTCGATGCCGACGTTGGCGAGCATGCGGGCCAGTTTGTGTTTTGGCAGTCCAAGCTTGGCGGCCTCGTAAATGATGTAGAGCGAGAGAGCACCGAGCACGGCGTCGCCGCCGACGGGGAGAAGGCCGATGACGCTGTTGAGGCCGAAACGAAAGCGCGTGCCGGGCAAAACGAAAGCGCCGTCGATCAGCCACGCAAGCCGCCGCAGCCGGGTCAGCCGGGCGGCGGTGCCGGTTGTCGTGAAAATCCCCGCAGCCGGGTCAGCCGGGCGGCGGTGCCGGTTGTCGTGAAAATCCGGTCGTTTGCGGCGAAGGCCATGGCGACGATCTCCTAACTTGCGGTGCATGTCAGGTTGGGGCAGGGCGAAATCAATGATCGCCTCGCCGGCATTGCGCGGAAACGCGGTGGGTGGCCTGTTGTTTCCGGCTTGGCGGCTTTCGTTGCGAATAGCGAGGCGGGACGGCGATGCGCGCGCACGCGCGTCAGGATTGCCGGGTCTCTTCGTTTATCGTAACGAGGGTTTTGACGGAGGGCCGGCGTCGTCCGCGCCCCCGGGCTTCCGATGAGGACGGCCCTGCCGCGGTTCCTGAAACTGTATGGGACGATGTTCGCGGCGTTTGGGGTGGCCTCGCCGTTCTTCGCGGCTTTCCTCGGCGGACGGGGTTTGGCGCCGGAGGCGATCGGGTTGGTACTGGCCGCCGGGACCGCGGTGCGACTGGTGGCTGGTCCCTTAGGGGGACGGGTGGCGGATCGGCTGGGCGCACCTCGGCTGGTGCTCGTCGGCTACCTGGCCGCTTCTGCCTGCGTGGCGTTCGGTTATGTCTCGGCCGAGGGACTGTGGATCCTGTTGCTGGTCAGCATCGTGCATGCTTCGACACTGGCGCCG
>JBEKLE010000710.1:0-3001 GCA_050010355.1 Rhodopila sp.
TTAACCAGCGACACGAACGCAGACGCGGTGCCATCGAGTCTCGTTTCCGCGCTCAACGCAGGGAGGCGGCGTCGTGACGGGGCAACAAATGTGCCAAGTAATTCGACTCTGTCAAATTAACCTGCACCTCGTAGATCTGATCGACGTTCAGGTTAACCCAGTCATTCGCCGGATCGCCAGCGAGGATGCCGTTGTAGTCGTCCGGGAACATCTGCGCTTCCTTCAGCGCCTGCCGCCCTCCCGACGAGCATCCGGTGAAATACGCGTAGGTCTGCGGCTGCCCATAGTACGCCTCGGTGACCTGTTTGCCCGTCACCGTCATGAGGTGCGTCGCGCGGTGGCCGAAATCCACAAAACTCTGCGGATGCAGCCAGACCTCCATTTGGATCGTCGAGCCGTCGACCGGCGTGAGTGTGATCCGCACGCGGCAGAAATCGACAGGCGCGGTGACGGTGCCGCCTAGTCCAGAGGGAACGGCGTCACCGGCACTGACCGGTGTTGCCGCGGTGATACTGGTGTTTGGGATCGAGAGGTTCGTCAGTTCGTTGCAACTCATTTGCGCATAAGCCGGCGAGGCCATAAGTGAAACGGCGGGCGCGACCAAGAACGCGCTGGTAAGCAGTGAACTTCGCATGGTGCGTTTCTCCCCTTGGCTCAGTCTACACTTCTGCGCAGACCTGCCGCTAGGCAGCTAACTTGGCGTTAATCCGAGTGTCACGTCACGTTAAAGTGACGCTCGTTGGCCGTCCGTGGCTCAGAGGCCGAGTTCGGCGCGGCCTTGACCGCGTTATGACTTGCGACTGGCCGACGAATTACTAGGTTCTAACTAAACAGCTAGAAATTGATCACTATTTTGGGAATTTCAGGATGTTTGATGATGAACAATTCCTCATGGTGGTCTCTGGCAGCGAAACTGACGACTTATCCATGTCCGCATTGCCGGAAGCGTCGCCCCGACCTCGAAGCGATCTGCTCAATCGACAGGCCGGGTTTTTTGGCGCTCAGTCTGCTCTCGACAGTCATCAGCCACAGCCAAGTGGAATTGCGCCTCTTTTAGTGCCCCCCCTGCACGAGCAGGAAACGCCGCGCCAACGCTCCATAAAGCGGCCGCCGGCACACCAGCCGCGACACTGCGAAGGACAGAAACGCAGTTGCCATCAGCGGAATCGTCAGGCTCTGGTTCGCCGTCATTTCCATCACGATGACCGCCGAGGTGATCGGGGCCTGCACCACGCCGGAGAAGTACGCCGTCATCCCGAGCAGGATCATCGCGCCAACCGGTGCGCCAGGAACCAGTGGCGCCAGCACCGACCCGATCGCCGCGCCGATCGACAGCGAGGGCGCAAAGATGCCACCCGGAATGCCGCTGACATAGGACACCACGGTCGCCGCCAGCTTCAGCAGCGCATAGACGGGCGGCAACTCCGAGTGGTCCTCGACCATCCCCCTGGCCTGCTCGTAGCCTGTGCCATAGGTCTGGCCGCCGGCGAGAAACCCGATCAACGCCAGCAGCAACCCGCACAAAGCGGCGAAAGCAACCGGGTAGCGTATGATCATCTGGCCCGGCCAGCCAGGCAGGCCATTTGCGGCGATAATCAGCGCCTGGCTGAACAGGCCCCCCGCCAGCCCCCCCGTCACACTGCACACGATCACCGCCAGCCAGGCCACGTTGTTGGTCAGTTCAGCCGAGGTCTGGCCGAAATACGTGTAGTTGCCGACAAGCCCCAGCGTCGTCGCCCCCGCGATGACCACGGCCGTGAACACGGTGCCGGACGTGCGGACCTCGAAAGAATGGCTGAGTTCCTCAATGGCGAACACGATCCCGGCCAGCGGCGTGTTGAACGCGGCGGCGATTCCCGCAGCACCGCCGGCCAGCACCAGCGCACGCCGCAACTCGAGGCGCGGAAGCCGCAGAAGCTTACCCAGCGCATGCATGATGGACGCGCCAACCTGGACCGTCGGCCCTTCACGGCCAATCGAGGCCCCCGACGCGAGGCCCAGCAGCGTCAGGAGCACCTTGCCTAGCGCGATGCGCAGCGACAGGACGCGATCGACCATGGCTGGATCAAGCATATGCAGCGCCGCGATCGTCTGAGGAATGCCGCTGCCTTGCGCCCCCGGGAACACATGCTTCGTCAGCAGAAAGGCGATGGTCAGCCCGGCCGGTGCGACGATGAACGGCAACCAGACGTGGACGGCGACGAAATGAAGGAACAACCCGCCCGCCCAGTCCGAAGCCTTGGCGAACGCGACCGCGACGGCCGCCACCAGTATCGCGCCCACCCAGAAAACCACGCGGCGCCACCACAGCCGCGGTGACACCAGCGGCATTCTGCCCATCCGGCGCAGGCGCACCATGCGTCCGCTTCGCCCGACCTCCATGGCGTCCCTTACGAGAAGACAATCCTGTTACGTTGCCACAGGCATCGCGCGGGGGCGATGCCGAGGCCCCGGTTTATGCGTCTGCTCCTGAGTAAGTGTTTCCGACGCCGCTCATCTGCGCCGTCTGTCACTGAGAGGTGATGAATTGGTTCCCTTTCGCCGCAGATAGTGAACCTTCGCCGATCCCGAATTCCGCATCGCGATGCGGCCCAGGGATCTACGCCACAAGACCTAATTGGCGGCATGCCGAGACGAAGAGTCATTACACAATGTAAGCGGCAACTACCTTGACGCTCACTGCGGATCAGCATGATAACCCGGCCGTCCTTGAACTCGTGATGTCGGTAACCGACAATGAGCAAATCGCGGATCTCTGGACGGGCGACGGCGGACTGCATTTCCCCGGCGCCAAGGGGTAGGAGCAGGTGCGCGCTGGCGCCGGTCCGTATGGGGGCCGGGTTCAGGTGCTCCATGTCGGGCACTGATCTTCGCGTTCTGGAGGATTTCGCCGCCTGACGGGATCGTCGCGGTCCGTTATCTATTCGATGGAGCTTGTAAAATGGCAAGAACCACTGCGGACTACCTCGCCGAAACTCTGCATCACGCGGGTGTCAAACGT
>JBEKLE010000711.1:0-2997 GCA_050010355.1 Rhodopila sp.
CTCACGCCTGCCAGAAACGGTCTGAAACGCGGTTCAACCAGCAGGGGGGGAGGCATGGCATCACTCATTCTTATATTGCTATGTTCCGGTTGCCGTATGATGCCGTGAATAAGATGGGCTAGATTGATTGCTTCTTCCAGACGCGGATCAACATGCGACAATGGTTCCGGCGGACTGATGGCCGTGGCTCATTCCGGGAGTGATACGCGCATCATGGCGATTGAAAAGCTCCGTGACTCTTTGGGTTTGACCATGAGACCAAAACGGCAGACGTCCGCGGACGTGGAAGCGCTTTTCAGCGCGTTTGTAGCGGATCTGGGTATCATCCATGACGCCTACGCCCGCGCCGGCCTGCTGCAAGACGGCGGCTCCGGATCGCCCTGCTCGGCGGCGGCGAGGAAGCAGACCGCTTCCGGCGGGACGCCCTGCTGCTCGACGCGGTGGTCCGCCACCGTATCGCGCGCCTGGTGTTCGACCGGCGGGGGCCGCGCCACATTGTGGCGTTTGGCGGTAACAACGTCGGCAAGAGCACGATCGTTAACATTCTCGCCGCGGCCTCGGTCGCCAGCACCAGCCCCGAAGGCGGACACACGCGGCATGCCCAGGCCTTCAGCGCAGCACCCGGCCCTCTGTTCGCGTGGAATCCGCACGCCTTCAACCGGTTCCGCCAAGTGGGAGCCGACCGCCTTCCGGCCGATCATTTTGATGACTATGCGGTTCGGCCGGTTGTCGCCGACGTGCTGCCCGCCGATATCGTCCTCTGGGACGCCCCCGATTGCGATGCCGTGGGGTCAAGCCGCTACCTGGCGGCCGTCGTCGAAGCCGCCGCGGCCGCCGACCTGATCGTGTACGTCACCAGCGTCGAGAAATATGCCGTGGCCGATCTCGTGGAGTGGCTGTTCCATCTGCATGATGCCGGAATCCCAATCCTGGGCTGTCTGGACAAAACGTCCAACAGAGACCGCCTGCTTGTCTTGAGCAAGCAAGCGGACGACGTGCTCCCGGCCGTGTCGCAGCGGCTCCGCCTGCCGGCGCCAGATCTTCCGATGGTCGCGCTCCGCTATATGGCCGACGGTGAGGAGGCCGATCTCTGGGGCGTCGATCATCCCGAGGCCGCCGTGTTGCGGGCGGCCGCACTGGCGACCTTGCAAGCCGGGGATGACGTCAGTGCAGGCCGAGCGGCACTGCGATTCGCGCAGCAACGGATTGAGCGGGTTCTGGAACCGGCACGCATGGAGTTGTCCGTCCGCCGGAACTGGAACTCCACGGTGAGTGCGGCGATCGCCACCTTTGTCTCGACCTACGAAAACGAATACCTGACGGGCGGCTCGGCGATTGATCCGTTCAAGCAATTGAGTGCCGCGTTGCTCGAACTGCTGAACCCCGATATCCCGCATCTACGCGACGCGATCCGCAAGTTGCGGACTGTCCAGCGCCTCCCGGTTGAGCTGCTGAGACGAGGCTGGGGTTTGCTCTCGAAGGAAGGCGACATGGCGAAGCGTGCCAACCTTGCTCCCGAGCAGCGGGCTTGCGCGATCGCCCACCGTGCCCTTTTGGGCGCGTTGATCGAACGGATTGAGTCCGAGCGGCGAAACCCGCGCCATCACCCGTTCTGGGATCGGCTGGTTGCGGAATGGGAACAGGAGGCCACACGGTTGGCGGATGATTTCGGTCGAGCGACCGTCACGCACATGCAGAAGACCGATGCGGAGATCAAGGCCGCGGCGCGGGATATCCTGCATGCACTGCAACAGCGGCCGCAGGTGCTGAACCTGCTGCGGGCAGCCCGTGTTTCGACCGATATCGGCGGGTTGCTGGTGGGGTTCGTCGTCCCCGGGCACGGACATATCGGGCACGATCTGTTGGATCGGATCGTTATCGCGCCTTTGATGCTGAGCGCGGCGGGCGCGGCCGCGGATCTCGCTGTCGAGGGATATGTCGCACAGCGGCGGAGTCAGATCGTGGAGCAGCTGCGCGCGGATGCCGTGGACATGGCGAAGATTCTTTATGTTAAGCCATTGGAGGTCCTCGCCGAGGGTGTGATGACACGGGTCGGTACGCTAGGGATCGACCAGGACGTGTTGGATCGCATTCCCGCCAACCTACGGCGCCTGCAAGAGGAGATTGCCGCCCAGCCCGCCGCAGCGCCCGCATGAACCCGGCTGACCCTTCTGATATCCTGACGAAGGCAGGCCTGTGGGCCGCGGCGTTGCGCGACCGGGGGCAGGTGGACGATGCTGCCGAAGCGCACCTGAGGGAAATGCTTGTTTCGTCTGTCGGTGAACGGCTCGACCACCAGGAGGACCCGCCGCTGGTTGTGATGCTCTGCGGACCGACCGCTGTCGGTAAGTCGAGCCTGATCAATGCTCTTGCGGGCGCGGATATCTCGCATCCCGGGCTCGGTGCGACGACCCGGGCGGCGGTGATGTATGTGCACGAACAGGATGATCCGGCACGGCTGTTCGCTTATAGCCAGGCGCTTGTCGGCGCCGAGCAGTCCGGAACCGCCCTCGTGCGCCACCGCCGCGACGAACTCCTGCACAAGGTTCTGGTCGATACGCCGGACATCGACAGCGCCAGGCTGCAGCATAAGGAACTGACGACCCGTTTGGTGCATGGCGCCGACTTGGTCCTGTTCGTGACCTCGCCGGAAAAATACAAGGTCATGCGCTCAGCCCGCTGGATTCTGGAGCAACGCCAGCAACGTGCCATGGCGTTCCTCTTGAACAAGTGGGATCGCGAAGCGCTGGGCCTGCAACATGATCGCCGCCGCGAGGTTGAGTCGGATTTTCGCGCTGTGCTGGCCTGCGAAGGATTTTCCGATGCGCTGATTTTCAAGGTGTCCGCCTTGGCGGAGCCTGGCGGCGACCGAGGTCTGAGGGCCATCGAGAATGAACTGCCGGCGCTGCGAGCCTGGCTGGAGACCGGCATCAGCCAGTCAACCGCGGTCATGATCCGCCAGCGACGCCTGCGTGCCGCCTGGGGCCGGTTAGCGGC
>JBEKLE010000712.1:0-2989 GCA_050010355.1 Rhodopila sp.
CCCACGGCTCCGCCAGTGACCGAAACTGTCCCTTGGCGTCCACGATCTGCTTGACGATGGCGAACAGGTCGAAGGTCGAGCGCGCCAGCCGGTCGATGCGCGTCACCGTCACCACGTCGCCGGAGCCGAGCGCTTTCAGCATCCGCAGCAACTCGCGTCGGGTCGGCTGCGCGGTAAGCGTAGCGCTGGCCCCACATTGCGATAGCGGCCCGGGATCTGCTGCCATTCTCCGCCATGATGACGGACATCGACAGCACCGGGGTGACCGAGGGCTCTGACCAGAGCACTCATATGAGCACTCATAAGAGTGCTCGCACGCAGCGCATCGAGGTGATCACGCGGGGCGAACGCCGGCGACGCTGGTCGGCGGAGGAGAAGCAGGCGATCGTGGCGGAGAGCGCGGAGCCGAACGTCTCGATTGCGGGTATCGCGCGCAAGCACGGGATCGGTACTGGCCAGCTGTATGCCTGGCGCCATCAGTTTCTGATCAACCACCCGGGCAAGACGGCGCGCTTCGCCCGCGTTGAGCTGCTGAGCGAACCGTCTCGCCTCGCCGGACCGGCGCCACGGCGATCGGGCCTGATCGAGATCGTCCTGCCAGGCGGTGCAACAGTACGGGTCGATGCGCAGGTGGACGAACCGGCGTTGCGCCGCGTGCTCGGGGTGCTACGCGGATGATTGGACCGCCGCCCGGGGTACGCGTCTGGCTGGCCTGCGGGCGAACCGACATGCGCAAAGGCATGGACGGCCTGGCGATGCTGGCGCAGCAGGTACTGAACGACGATCCGTTCGGCGGCACGGTGTTCGCCTTTCGCGGCCGCCGCGGCGGGATCGTCAAGCTGCTTTGGTACGATGGCCAGGGCCTGTGCCTCTACACCAAGCGATTGGAGCGCGGCCACTTCGTCTGGCCGGTGACCGATACCGGCCGCGTGGCGCTGACGCCGGCGCAATTGTCGATGCTGCTGGAGGGCATCGACTGGCGCATGCCGCAACGGGTGAAGCGTCCCGAGCTGGCGGGGTGAGCCGGAACGCTCACGCAAGATTCAATGGACCCGATTCGCAACGAAGATTCAGCGTCTGGCTGTGTTCACCGTGCCAGCCACTCTACCCGACGACCCGGCGGCCTTGCAGCAGTTGCTGCTGGCAGCGCTGGCCGAGATCGAGCGGCAGCGGCTGATCATCGCGGCGCTGCAACGCAATCGCTTCGGCCGGCGCTCGGAGAAGCTCGACGACGCGACGGTGCAGCAAGGGGTCGAGGACTTGGAACAGTCGGTGGCCGAGCAGAGCGCCGCGGTGGCGGCGGCGGTGTCGCGATCGAGCCCGCCGGTGACCGACACGGCGCCGCGTGCGCCACGCTCCGAACCAGCCAAACGCAATCGTGGCGCACTGCCGGCGGAACTGCCGCGGGTCGAGCAAGTGATCGATGTCGAGGGCAAGGTCTGCCCCTGCTGCGGCGGGGCATTGCATGTGATCGGCGAAGACCGCAGCGAGATGCTGGACTACGTTCCCGCCCACTTCCGGGTCCGGGTGACCCGCCGGCCACGA
This sequence comes from Rhodopila sp., assembly GCA_050010355.1. Taxonomy (GTDB): domain Bacteria; phylum Pseudomonadota; class Alphaproteobacteria; order Acetobacterales; family Acetobacteraceae; genus Rhodopila. The sequence goes on from JBEKLE010000712.1 coordinate 1,546, forward strand.
TATGGTTGCCGGGCCTGCGAGGAAGCTGTCGTGCAGGCGCCGGCGCCGGAGCGGCCGATTGATGGCGGCATGGCGACTGAGGCGCTGTTGGCGCACGTGCTGATCAACAAATACAGCGATCATCTGCCGCTGTATCGCCAGGCGCAGATCTTCGCTCGTCAGGGCATCACGCTGGATCGCTCGACCCTGTGCAATTGGGTGGGCCGCGCCTGCTGGTGGCTGGCGCCGCTGCATGAACTGGTGCTGAGCACCGTGCTCGCCTCGCCCAGGGTATTCGCCGACGACACGACGTTGCCGGTGCTCGATCCCGGGCGCGGACGTACCAAGACCGGACGGCTGTGGTGCTACGCGGTGGACAACCGGCCGTGGTGCGGACCGGGCCATCCGGCGGCTGCCTATATCTATAGTGAGGACCGCAAGGGCGAACATCCGCAGACGCATCTGCGCGGGTTCCGCGGCCTGCTGCAGGTGGACGGCTATGCCGGGTTTGGCGGCCTGGTCCGCAACCAGACGGACGATGCCCCGCAACTCGCCTTCTGCTGGGCGCATGCCCGCCGCAAGTTCTACGACATCCATGTCGCAACGAAGTCGCCGCTGGCCGAGGAAGCGCTGCGACGCATCGCCGAACTCTATGCCATCGAGGCCGACATCCGCGGCACGCCGGCCGAGAACCGCCGATCGGTGCGTCAGCAACGCAGCCGGCCATTGGTCGAGGCGATGCGCACCTGGTTGACCGAGCAACTGGAACGTATCTCCGGCCGTTCCACGCTGGCTCAGGCGATGCGCTACGCGCTGAACCACTGGAACGGGCTGATCCTCTATCTCGATGACGGCCGCCTGGAGATGGACACCAACACCGTCGAGCGCGCCATGCGCCCGGTTGCTCTCGGGCGCAAGAATGCGTTGTTCGCTGGCGCCGATAGCGGCGGACGGCATTGGGCGATCGTCGCCACGCTCATCCAGACGGCCAAGCTGAACGATGTCGAGCCGCTGGCGTGGCTGACCGATGTGCTGCAGCGCATGGTGGCAGGGCGTACCAAACTGCACGAACTCGCCACGCTGCTGCCGTGGAACTGGAAGGCGGCCAAGGCAATTGAAGCTCCCGGCACCGGGTAGCGACGCGAAGTTTGGCGTTGATCCGCTATCCTGCATCATCCTCGTACAGAATCACAAATCACGCGATCAACGCCATGTGGGTGGCCCGCAACGCTAACGTTTGGTTGCTGGCAACCTCCCTAAATCCGGTGCTATGAGGGTAAACGGCATGAAATCCATGACTGTGGCATGCACTAGCGCACCTGTCCCGCTGTTCTGCCGAATTCCCACCTTCCAAGATAAAGTAATACGATCCTATTCCTTTACACACGACCCCCTGGCCGTAGTTATCCTCTAAGTAGTAGACCGGGGTTGGTGTACATGCCCCCAATGCCAAAGGTACGCACGC
>JBEKLE010000713.1:0-2968 GCA_050010355.1 Rhodopila sp.
GGCCTGCCACAACGGTTCCCAGCAGGGGTGCCACATTGGCTCCATGTCCCATGAGCAGGACAGTTCCAGTCCGCGCAGTCCCATTTTGGCGCAGCGGTAGATTTCGGCGGCGGCATGTTCGACGTTGCCGTAGGGCAGGCAGGCGAGGCCGATATGGCGGTCCGGGTAGTGGCTGCAGAAGACCCTCAGCCAGTCGTTGTATATACGGAACATCTCCGTTGCGGCCTCGTTGTCCTGCATTTTCGATGCGGACCCGAGGATGCCGAAGATGACTTCGGCGTCGACGCCGTCGCGATCCATTTCCTTGACGCGGAGGTGGGGGTCGCTGACGCGCTGGATGCCTTTCTTGCCGTCCTCGAACATGCCGGTTTTGGCCATGATGTCGACACGCTTGTTCTGGCCGGGGACGAGTTTGGCGCCGCTGGGTCCGACGCCGTTGAGCAGGCCGAAGTTGGCGCCGTTCCTGGTGACCCATTGCGGTCCGTCGGGACCGTCGGTGACGTACGGCATGCGGTCGCGGAGTTCGTTCGAGGCTTCGGAGACGAACAGTTCCGGGGGCATCCAGGGCATGTCGAGGTGGCAGTCGGCGGATATTCGCTTGTACTGCATGTAGTCCTCCTGTGTTTATCGCGAATTGTTGTCAGAGGCAGTAAGGCGTCGATCATAGATCGGATTGCTTCAATGTCCAAAACGCGCGGCCCTACAGGCCGGTGCGGTGGCAGGGGTCAGGCAGGTCCCGTTCGGTTTCCGGTCACTGCGGAGATGACCCAAAGCGTCCTTCTAGCGATCATTTCGCTCCTGCGGCGATCCCAATGCGCCAAGCTGACGCCTCGCGCGCGTTGGAAATCGATTTGACCAATTACGAAGTCACGAGCTTTGAGGGCATCTCGCCACGTTTTTCAAATTGCAGGGCTACTCACGCCAATAGCGCCGTTGACCTTATGCGGAGTCCCAGAGCGATCCGCGAAGACCGCGCAGCTCTCGCCGAAAAACTGGTGATTGGTGATAACATAGGCCAGCTCAGTATGTCTGTTGGGCACGTCGCGCTACTCATCGCGCCCATTGAGTTCGAGTCGGCCAAGACGGCCTCGCCAAGCACCACGTTCTACACGGCGGCGCATCGCCAAAGGCAGATATTAAGTTCAGTCTGTAGCTTCACCCAATCACATGCGCCGAAGCTTACCGGCCTCGTTGATCAGACGCTCGCCGCGAGCTGATTCCACTTCGCGAACGAACCACAGCCAACCGTCCCCGCCTGATCCCTCCGCGTCGCGGAGAAGTGAATCCGTGTCTTCGGCGGTATGTCCCCGCAGCATGTTGGCGACGAAACCGGAGTGGTGCAAGTTGGTAGGCTCGTGCAAGACCCGCTGGATCAGCGCCGCATGCACCGATCGGTGCAGGGGGTTGCTGGTGGCGCCAAGCCGAAACAGCAAAATGTTCTGATCAATATCAGGGGATGCGATGCAGCGCTGCAGCGCTGCCACGGGGAAAGTGTCGAAGGCAGTGGCGAACAAGCTTGGGATCAATGCAGCTAGCTTCGGGACCGCCAGCATGTAGTCGAGCAGGTCGTTGTTATACGATCTCAAGTCCTTTAAGGCTTCCAACACCGCCGCACTCTTCGCGACGTCGCCCTTCAGGCGATTAAGCAAAACCTCGACGGCGAGATCTGGTGACAGGGACAGCATTTCCGGCGTGAAGTGGTCCTCCCACCGGTAAAGCGCACAATGCCTTGCGATCCATCGGGAGAAGGTGACGGATTCGCCAGTCGGCAACTGGATTGATAGCTGACCGCCGAATCTCTCTCGCCATGCTTCATAAAGCCGAAGCGTCTGTGCAATGTGGTAGGCGGGCAGCGCATCCGGGTGTTGCCTAACGAACCCGACAATAGAGGGAACCCCTGTCGGATAGGCTTTCGCCATGGCGTTCAACACGTCCTGCATGGCCTTGGGCTGCATGGGACTGCCGAACCTTTTCCAAAGTTCATTGGGCAGAGACGCCGGCGCGTGGTCCAGGAACCGCATGACGGCTAGCGAAGGAATATGGTGCAGATTGGCAAAGGACGCTGGCAAGTCCGCGATGAGCTCCGGGAGAACTCCTTCGCCGTGACGGGCGATCAGGACGCGCCAGCCCACCTCATAATGTCCGGCGTTGATCCAGGCGCGAGCCGTGGCGTCGTCAATCTCCGGCGCAAGTATTTCGGCGAGCTTATAATGTCTGCGCGCACTAGGGCTTGCGAAAGCAATCCTCTGGAACGCTGCGACCCAAGGTCGTCCACGCTCGACCACCGCAAAGCCTAGCAGCTCCTGGGCGCGCTCTGTCATGCCGTCAAAACGACTGAGGAGCAACTCGATCACGGCATCATCGCCGCAGCCCACGAGTGCCCGATTCAAGTCGATCCACGCCGACGAATTCTGCGGGATCACCTCCTCAATCAAGCGTCCGTACTCCGCCGCAATATGGCGAGCTAAGACCAAATTGGATCGGCGGGCGGTCGCTGCTCGTAGCTTCCACGACTTGGTCCTGAAAAGATCGTCCAGATGCGGCTGACCCCAGGCCGGTATGCCAGCAGCACAGCCTAAGGCCGCGGACAAAGCGGCGACGTTCGTAATCTTGCCGGCAGCGGCCATCTGTTCCAGCCAGGACACCCATTCGGGGCCACCACGTTCAGCAATGGCATCAAGGATGAAATCTGTCCCTTCTGAACCGATCCAATCGGCAATGACCGCCCTTTGAGGAAATAGCACTTGTGGCTGCAAGGCCTGCAGCCAATCGGCGACATACAGCTTAGCAGATGAAAGTTCGCTCAGCGTGTCGAGCGCGTCCCTCAGATAGGCCGACCTGCCGCTTTCGAGCGCAGCGAGGCCGCCCCGGTTGCGGACACACAAGCGGCTGTCGCTCAATGTGCGATCAATGCCGGCGGCGAGAGCGGGGTTCGGATGAGGCGAGCGAAGACCAGCATCCAAGATGG
>JBEKLE010000714.1:0-2966 GCA_050010355.1 Rhodopila sp.
CCACCACTTCGTCGCCGGCCTCGACGTGATTGAACTCGGCCAACTCAAACAACGCTTCTACACTCCCGGCCTCCTGGCCCGCATCGGGCGCGGCGAAAAGCTCCCCGAAATCGCCGGCAGCCTCAGAGACATCAAGCTGGTTCCCGGCGTGGAGGTCCATCCGCCCGCGCCTGGCTCCATGGAAGCCACCGTCCGTCTGACGAATCGCACCGGCGGCATCGGCAAGGTGATCGTCAAGGTCAACGGGCGCGAACTGCCTTCCGCCACGCGCGGCGTCACTCCCGGCCCCAACGCCCCATCCGCCGAACTCAAACTGAACCTCGCCGGCGCTACCCTCTCGCCCACCGGCAAGAACGTCATTGAAGTATTCGCCGAAAATGGCGACGGCGTGATTCGCTCCCGCGGAGTCATCGCCGCATGGGAACGGGAGCCGGCCAAGCCAACTCAGCCCAAGCTGTTCGCCATCGTGGCCGGAGTGTCCACCTACGACGAAGCCAGCCTTAACCTGCGCTACTCGGCCAAAGACGCCGTCGACTTCGGCCACGCTCTTGAGTTGGCCGCGCGCGGCCTGTTCGGCAAGGAGCGCACCAACGTCACCGTGCTGGCCAGTGGGAGCACGCTGGAGCCGACCAAGGAGAACATTCGCCAAGCCTTCAGCCGAGTGGCAAAGGAGGCGCAGGCGAGCGACCTGCTGGTGGTCTACTTCGCCGGCCACGGCGCGGCCGCCAGCAATGAGCGCGATCAGTATTACTACTTCACCAAAGAAGCGCGCAGCACGGATATCGACCGCGATGCCGGACTGCGGGCCGTGTCGGCGGTCAGCAGCGCGGAACTCAAGCAGTGGCTGTCCCAGACCAATATGCCGCTGAAGCAAGTGGTGATCCTGGACACCTGTGCGGCGGGGGCGGCCTTCGGCGACATGGTGAAACTCGCGGATCGGCGGGAGCTATCGCCGGACCAGATTCGCGCCATCGAGCTGCTGAAGGATTCTACGGGGAGCTGGATTCTGATGGGCAGCGCCGCGGACGCGGTCAGTTACGAGGCAAATCGCTATGCGCAGGGCTTGTTGACGTACGCCTTGCTGGAGGGTATGCAGGGGGCGGCGCTGGAGGAAGACCGGGTGGAAGTGAGCAAGCTGTTCGGGTTTGCGCAGCGGCAGGTGGAGGACCTGGCGAAGGGCATCGGCGGCATCCAGCGTCCGGTGCTGAGCGCGCCGAAAGGGCAGACGTTTCCGATCGGCTTGCTGAACGAGGAGGATCGCAGGCAGATTCATCTGGCGACGCTGAAGCCGCAGCTGCTGCGGGCGCGGGCGCAGGATCGCATGACCTTCGTGGATTCCCTGAATCTGTTGCCGGCGTTGCGGGCCGGGCTGCGCGCCGCAAGCCTGCCGGTGATGCGGGGTGCTCAGCAGCAGGAACCGGCGTTGGTCTACCTGGACTCGGTTGTGGATGAGATACCGGACGCGCTGATCCCGCAGGTTCTCTATGAGCCGGGGCAAGGGACGATCAAGTTTTCCATTCGGCTGCTGCGCGGCAACACGCCGGTCGTGGAAAGGAACGTTGAGTTGCCAACCGGCTCGATGGAGACGCTGGGCCAGGCGCTGGTGGCTGAGATTATTACGGCAAGCGGCACGGCGAAGTAAATGCCCCGGTGGGACCTAAAGAACCTTTAAGACGCGGATCATGGACTCCACGAGGCTAAACGCGATCCATATACCCACGTAAGCCATGCCTACAGCCGCCGCCGCAGCGGCGGATTCCAGCACGATTATCACTTGCACTCTCGTTTTCATAAGGTCTCCTTTTGCGGCCCGCAGCGGGCCTCACTCGATGTGCGTATAAGAAGGCGTGAAGGGGCAATCTGCAACCCGCCAGCTGGACGCAAAAACATTTAGAGGATTTTGCCCCTTTTTGGAGCGCCCTGCGCACGTCAGGGTGAGGCCGGCAAACAGCGGCCCAGAAAAAGGAGAAACGACGATGAAAAAGACGATGTTAGTAGCCTTAACGGCTGGGATCCTGTCGGCAGCCGGAGTGATGGAAGCGGCAGTCCACGTGCAGCCTCAACCGCGACCGCAACCGCGCCAGTCTCAACCGCGGCAGACGCACAACGCCTCACCCGGGAATCGCATGGGGCAGGCCAGGAACTACAACAGCCGTCCGGGCGGCATGCATATCAACCCCGATTACTTCGCTACCCACTTTGGGCATGACCACAGGTTCCGTTTCGCGGACTGCGGTCCTAGGGTGCTGGGCGGGGAATTGTACTTCAGCTTTAACGGCGGCTGGTTCGGCGTCATGGGACCAATGCCCGGAAACTGGGGGTTCCAGACCGACTATCTCTACATCGGCATAGGCGATGACGGGAACTACTACCTGTACGACGCGCAGTTTCCCGACGTGTCCGTCCAGCTCACGTTTGTGCAAAGCCCGGGCGACGACCAGGCCGGTGACGACCAAGACCAGGGCGACGATGACCAGTAGCAGCAGCAGCAATTCGACACATCGGGCCCTCCGACATCGTTGCAGGGCCCTTTGTACATCCACGCCGCAGCGGCCCAACGCAACGCTGTGGCCGGGCCCTGCACGCCCGTGGCGCGGGTGCGCGGGCGATAACTTCCGGATGTCGGAGCCTGCGGGGTCGGAATCGCCATAGTTAAACCGCCCCATATGTGCACGCATCGTACCTGTTGACGATGCTGGCGATTTGAATAGTGACTACGGTTGCGATGGTGGTGATGGCCTTTCCGATTTTATACCTCCCGCAAAAAGCGTGTGTTTCTGTCGCGGGCGAGATGTCCAGCGCGCTACGGAGCGCCTGCACCTGCGCGAGCGGCAGCCAGTTCCCGATGTTCGGTCGGAATCGACTTCGCGCTGTTCCCGCAGCGCGATGTCGGCGGCCCGTTAAGGGCGCCAGCAGCCCGTGGTCCGTCGCCGCGACCGCCGGCGTGCGGAGGGGGATGCGCGCGG
>JBEKLE010000715.1:0-2950 GCA_050010355.1 Rhodopila sp.
CAGCATCGACGGTTACAGCATGTGCTGAAGAAGTTCGCCGGTGGCACCGGAAAGAACCGCGTTGCCAATGTGCGGGTCTGGGGTGCGCGCGAAATCGAGCGTGATGGAACAGAATGGCAGTTTCACGTCCATTTGCTAGTCGATCTTGCCGGTGGTGACGCTGACCGACTACTTGACCTGCTGCGTGATGTCTGGGGTCGTGGCGATCGTCAGGTTCAGGCCAAGATGATGCGACAACGCGAACATCAGGCAAATGTCTTGCGTCTGGCGCGATACATGACCAAGGCGCGGTATACGCAGTCTGTTGGCACTGGTGCAGAACGTGAATGGATGTCGAACGAAGACATCGTGGCGGTGGTCCGGTGGCGTGATCGTCAGTCCCATCAGTGGCATCGGTTTACGTGGGGTGTGCGTGGTATGTGATCGGGAGGTCACGATGTTGCGATCAGTTTCGTTGTCGAAAACTACCTCCCATAAACAACTGGACGAGCCGACGCAGGCGAACTCGGCTGGGGCTCATACCGGCTCCCCGATGCTCTGGTGAAGCCAGACCTCCTCCGGTTCCCCGAACTCATCGGGGCGCGTCTCGACCCGTTCGATCAGACGGACATACTGCACGGATAGGGCTTGCAGCGCGTCCTTTACGTCGTTGCGATAGCGAGCGGTATTATAGCGACCGGCCAAATCCGTGTATATCGTTGAATGATTTAGGGCAGCTTCGACGACGTAGGGGGCGATACCAGTTTCGCCCATCATGGTCGCGCCAGTTCTCCGCAGGTCTTGCCTGTGCCATCCGGCTGTCTGAGACGCCTCAAAGATGGCTTTCTGAGCGCGATCCCAATTACCGAGCGGTGTCCCACTTTGGCTCGCAAACACAAGCGATTGCGGTTCTGGATCGCCGACGCCCTTGACCCACCGCAGCAGTCGCACCGCATCCCTACTGAGCGGGATAACGACCGGCTTGCGTGCTTTCGCCTTGCGCTTTCTCCCCCGTGTGTCCTTCATTCGCTGCGGCGGGATTGTCCATGTGGACCGATCCAGATCAATCTCACCCCATGTCGCGCCAGCCGCCTCGTTCAACCGCGCCACCGTCAGCAGGATAAACAGCATCACTGTGGCGTGGGGGGATCGCCCTGAGCGCAAGATGGGAAGCACTCGCCGAAGTTCGTCATGGGTCAACACACGGTCGCGTTCGGGAACTCCCTGCTCGGGGCTTAGAGCCTTTAGACCGACCGGCGCGTATTCCCGTAGAATCGCCCACGATATGACTGGCCGAAGCGCGCGGATTGCGTTTTGCGCTGCGTTTTGCGATCCGCTGTATCCGTCGGCCTCTCGGATGATGTCGCTAACCTTCATCTCCCGCACCGGCTTCGGCATCAGCGCACCAAACACGCGCTCGACCCGCTTCCGACCTGATCCGGTGAACCAAGATTTCGGCGGATCACCGGACCGTTCGTATTCGGCGACCAATGCCCTCAGCGTGCCGACACCAGCCCGCAGATCGGCTCCGGCAACCCGCTTGGCACGTTTCTCGGCAATCGGGTCATAACCACCATCCACCTGCGCCCGAAGTGATCGAGCCGCCTTGCGAGCGGCGGGTGGGGTCATTGCTGGCAGGCGTCCCAGCACGAACCGCCGCAGCCGCCCGCTCGGGTCGCGCAGCCGTAGGCTCCAAGCCTGAACGCCTGACGGACTGACACCGAGTTCCAGCCCGCGATGATCATCGTCGGAAATCTCAACTCGTTTGCCGGTGAGGGCCGCTCGTGCCGTGGCGTCGGCGATGTTGTCCGCCTTCATCTTCATGGGTGCCTCCGTAGGCACACCATAGGCACAGATTTTTTCGGATTGGCAACACGTTCCGGCTGGGATTGATCTACGCGGCAATAGGCAAAACAAGCCAATTATCAGGAAATCAATAACTTATGCAGCATGGAGATCGGCTGGGATGGTAGCGGCGGGCGGATTTGAACCACCGACCAAGGGATTATGATTCCCCTGCTCTACCGCTGAGCTACGCCGCCATCCAGAGAGAGGCGGCGGAATAGCCCCCCGCCCGCCGCGCGTCAACCACGTCGCACCAGACGCTGCACGCCCAGCAGGCGCACCAGAGTCCCGTCGTCGGCCTGACCGGTGATCGCCTCGGGCCGCCAGTGACGCTGAAACGCCCGCAGCACGCTGGACAGTGCCGGATCGAGTGCACCTTCCGGTGCCACGCGGTAGCCTATTTCCGCCAGCGCGGCTCGCACCGGCCGCAGCGTCACCGCATCCCTGATCGCACCCGTCGTCCCCAGGTCCGGCGCGTCATCCGGCCACAGACCAACGCCATTCTCCGCCAGAGCCCGCCAGTCGAACCGCTCGCCGGGGTCTTCCTTGCGGTCCGGCGCCACGTCGCTGTGTGCCACCACGTTGCGCGCCGGGATGCCATGCCGGGCGAGAATCATCAGACACAGGTCGCAGACGGCCGCGAGCTGCAGGACGGGAAAATCCCGATAGCCCCACTCATGGCCCGGATTGACGATCTCGATCCCGATCGAGCGCGCGTTCAGTGCCGCGTGCCCCCGCCAGTGCGACACGCCCGCATGCCACGCGCGCCGATCTTCAGGCACCAGCCGGAACACAGTCCCGTCCTCGTCGACGACATAATGCGACGACACGTGCGCGGCAGGGTCACGCAAGCGGTCCAGCGCCTCCTGCGCCGATTTCATGCCCGTGTAGTGCAGGATCAGCATGTCGACCGCACAGCCCCGCTCATCATGGTTCGGGCTCGGCAATTCCACGATCGGCAGAGCGGGGCGGCTGCTGGCGACGGGCGGGACCTCGCGCAGCCAGGGCGGGATCGCCCGGTGCCTCACAGCCCACGTTCCCGCTTGATGCGGTCCCAGGCGGCGTTGATGCGGGCAACCTTCTCACTCGCCCGAGCAATGAAATCCGCCGGAACACCGCGGGAGGC
>JBEKLE010000716.1:0-2949 GCA_050010355.1 Rhodopila sp.
AGGGTCGAGCGGTCCATATAGTTCAAGGCGATTGCGGCGGTGACAAGAACGATCGCAATCCACTGCATGCGTCGAAACTGGCGGGACGGACCGTTGACCGGCATGCTGCTTTCTCCCCGGGTCAAAGTTCCCATGGTTTCGCCATGCGGCGTTGCTAAATTGATACCCCAGGACGCCGATAAACCGAAGTGTCGAACCTCGGATCGGAAAGGGGGCGCCGGACACGCGCCAGCGTTTGTTCGCGCATTGCGTCAGCACCTCGGTCAACGCCGTGCAGGAAGCGTGGAACCACCGCGGCGTTGTTGCAGGAAAGTGGATCCCGAAAGCGCACGGGCGCAATCCGCCAATCCTATCTGCCATTTACACCTGGCACCTCGACGAGGTGTTCGTCCGGATCAGCGGCGTGCAGCAGGGCGGACCGCGGATCAGAAGACCAGCGTTGCGCTCGACATCCTGGGGCAGGAGCGGCCGCATGGCGCAGCGAAGAATCGCTTCTCCAAGCGTTTACTGCACGGTCTGCAATACTTTCACCATCATCCGAGTCGGCTCATCCAGCAACGACCGGTAACGCCGCCGCACCAGATGTTCCAATTCGCCGACATGCGCCGCCATTCGCGCTGCCGCCACCGCGGGTTCCCTTGCCCGGCAGGCGCGCAGGATTTCCTCATGGGCTTCCACGACATGCGTCCGGTTCCCAAACGAGTAAGTGATCCCGTGCTGCTCGCCGCTCGCCAGCAGGCTGATTGCCGACCAGAAACTTTCCAGAACGTCGCTACGCCCTACCCGTGCAACGATCTCGTGGAATACCCGGTTTTCTCGGACAAACTCATCCTGATCGGCAACCCGCCGCATTCGGGCGATAGACGCCGCCATTTCCTCAAAATCCTGCTCCGTGCCGTTCAGCGCCGCCTCATGCGCCAGTGCCGGCTCGATGACTTCGCGCGCCTTCAGCACGGCACCAAACGGCACATTCCGTAAATACAGAAATACCGACAGTGCATGCGCAAGGCTATGAATGCTTGGTGCTCCCACCGCCACCCCGCCCCGAGGACCCGGCCGCAGGGTCACCACCCCCTGCGCTTGCAGCATCCGCAAACTTTCCCGCAGCGTCGGCCGGCTGACATCGTATTTCGCCAGCAATTCGGCCTCGGTCCCGAGCAGATCGCCGGGCTTCAATCGCGCTTCCAGAATCCGCCCGATCAGCGCTTCCGCAATGTGCTCGGATTTGTTGCGGTAGGTGGGGAGGCCACGCTTCATCATCGAATTCCAAACGGTGAGGTCCGAACGGGCATTGAAAGCAGGCTTCCGATGTCGCAGCAAATCATTTAGCGGAATTGCTCGCGGACTTCTATCCCTCTAGATGATTTGTGCATTCGGGGCGAGGGTGTTAACACCATTCCAAGACCGTCCAAGAGATCAGACATAATGCCAGATCAGACCGAGAAGACCTATCCTCTGTCCGGGATAACGGTGATCGACCTGTCCCACGTCTACAACGGCCCGTACGCCACTTTCCTTATGGCAATGGCCGGCGCCATGGTGATCAAGGTCGAACCCCCTGGTGGCGAGCATCTCCGCAGCCGGGGTGACATGGGCGGCGCCGATCTCCCGTTCGCCATGCTGAATTCCAACAAGAACGCCGTCACACTCAATCTTAAGACGGAGCAGGGCAAGGCGCTTCTACTCGAAATGACCGACCGAGCCGACATCCTGGTCGAGAACTTCGCCCCGGGCGTGATGGACCGCCTTGGCGTAGGCGCTGCGATTTTGCAACAGCGCAATCCCCGCTTGATCTATGGATCGTCCTCTGGCTACGGGAAATCCGGTCCGTACCGTGACTATCCCGCCATGGATCTTGTCATGCAGGCGATGAGCGGCATCATCGGCATCACCGGCTATGCCGACCTGCCCCCCGTCAAATCCGGGCCCGCGCTGTGCGATTTCAGCGCCGGCATCCATCTCTACGCCGCCATCATGACCGCACTTTACGAGCGCGAACGCACCGGCAAAGGCCGCGTCCTCGAAGTCACCATGCAGGAATCGATCTATTCATCGCTGGCTTCCAATCTCGGCATGCTGCACGCCCGCGGCGGTGTAACCCCGCCGAGAACCGGCAACCGCCATGGCGGGCTCGGCATCTCGCCGTATAATGCCTACGCCGCCAGCAATGGATTTGTTGTCATCAATGCCCCCGGCGACCGGCACTTCCAGGCGATCCTCGACGTCATCGGCCGCCCCGACCTAAAAACCGACCCACGTTTTAGTACGCGCTCCACCCGCGTCGCCCACATGGCGGAGGTCGACGACCTGTTGGCAACGTGGACCAGGGAGCACACCAAGGAGGACATCGCCGAACGCCTTCTCGCCGTCGCCGTCCCCTGCGCCCCGGTGCGCGAACTGTCCGAGGTCGTCCTCGACGAAAACATGCACGCCCGCGGCAGTCTGCAATGGGTTGACCACCCCGACATGGGGCGCGTCGTCCTCCCTCATACCCCGCTGAATTTCGAGGGCACTCCGCGCATCCCGATTGAACCCAGCCACAAACTCGGCGCCGACAATGTCAAAGTCTTTGGCGGCTGGCTTGGCCATTCCGATGAAGAACTGAACAGATTTGCCCGAGAGGGTGTCGTCTGATGATCCACACCGCCGCCATCGCTCCCGACGCCGCCATCGCCATCAGCGCGTATCTTGCTCGCACCCGTTATGAAGACCTGCCCGAGGACAGTATCGCGGCGACGAAAGCCAGCATCCTCGACACTATCGGCTGCGCCATCGCCGGCACGTCCGGCACCGATATCCCGGCCATCCGCGGCCTGGTGGAAGCCTGGGGCGGCAGGCCATCCAGCACCATCGTGGGCGGAGGCGGCCTGAAAGTTCCCGGCTACAACGCCGTTCTCGCCAATGCCGCCCTGGTGCACCAGGACGACTACGATGACACCTATGACACAT
>JBEKLE010000717.1:0-2946 GCA_050010355.1 Rhodopila sp.
AAGCAGACAATAAGCTTGTGCGCGGTTGCATCGAACTTTCCTCTCCATCATCATTGATCTTTCCAGAACGATTATCCGCGACCTCTCGCGCATCGTCGCGTTCCGCAACGTGCTTATCCACAGCTATGCGACCGTCGGTGACCGATTGGTCTGGGGCGTCGTTGAGCGCGACCTGCCCAGGCTTTTGGCGACGCTGACGCACATGCTCAACGAAGCCGAGACGTGACGTTGCAAGCCCTCTGACGTCACCCGCCTCCGTTGACCCGCCTCACTTGCCCCGCCAGGACCCCGAAAAACCGGCGGATGATACAGTGCTGACGGAGCAGCCACGGCATGCGGCGAAACCGCCAATGGGGTTGCCGTCGCTGGGCATCAGCCGCCCGAGAAAAGCTAGAACAACCCACCCGACAGCACGATGGTGGCCGGCAGCGTTGCCACCCAGGCGATCACGATCTGCCAGACCATTCGATTCTGCACTCCCGCGCCGGACCCGGCCATTGTCCCGGCCACCCCCGACGAGATGATGTGCGTCGTGCTCACAGGCAAACCGGAGAATCCGGCGGTCCCGATCAGCGCCCCTCCCACTAGCTCCGCCGATGCGCCCTGAGCGGGCGTCAAATGCTGTTTGCCAATCCGCTCGCCGATGGTGGTGACGATGCGTTTGTAGCCGATCATCGTGCCGCACCCCAGGCACAGGGCGCTGAGCATCCGGACCCAGATCGGCGCATACTCCACTGCTCCGTGCAGTGTGTCGTGCAACTTCTTCGCGGTCGTCTTGTCGTCGGCGTTGGCGGCTTTGTTCTCCGAAACCGTCTTCAATTCTGCGTTCACATGATAAACCGCGTCCCGCAGGCCGGAGCGGTCTGCATCGGGCACATCCGACATCGCCTTGATGCCTTGCAGTCGCTGGCTGACCCGACGGGCGTCGTTCACCGCCAGGTCTTTCTCGTCATCGCCGAATTTCTGGATCAGCGGCACGGCCTGGTCCGCGGCCTGGACAATGGCGGGGAGACTTCCGGATGAGACCTCCGGGTTCAACGAAAACGCCGCCGGCGTGATGCCGATAATAGTTAACATGATCAGCCCGATGCTCTTCTGACCGTCGTTCGAGCCGTGCGCGAAGCTGACGCCGGAGCAGGTCAGGATCAGCAGCCCGCGAACCCACCATGGCGGCGGCCGGCCCTCGGCCGGGACGAACAGGGTGCGGTCGCTGATAACGACCTGAAGGATGCGAAACAGCGCACCGGCAAGGAAGAACCCCAGCAACGGGGACACGAAGAGCGCACGCAGCACTGACCAGACCTGCGACCAGTCCACACCCTGGCCGAGACCGCGGGACGCGGTGATGGAGTTGACGACGGCCACGCCGAGCAGCGAGCCGATGATGGCGTGCGAGCTCGAACACGGGATACCCAGCCACCAGATCGCAACGTTCCACAGCAGCGCACCAAGGAACAGAGCCAGCAGCATGGCGATCGCGGGGTTGCCGTTGGGTGGCGTCAGCACATCCGGCGGGAGAAGTTCGACGAGCGTGAAGGCAACCGCCACGCCGCCCAGCACCACGCCGAGGAAGTTCATCGTGCCGGACAACAAGACTGCCGGGACGGGCCTCAGGCTGTGGGTGTCGATCACAGTGGCGACAGCGTTGGCGGTGTCGTGAAACCCGTTCGAGAACTCGAAAGCCAAGACCAGGAAAAAGCAGAAGATAAGGACGGCGAGGGCGATCGGCGAGGACGGGGCGACGGCTGCGAACATGCGGCTGAAACGGCGCGCGGGACGGGCGGTCGCGGCGTCATCGGAACTTCACACCGGCCGGCCGTGGCTCAAGGCGACACGCCATTTCGTTCCGAAAATGCAATTTTCCGCGCGTTCTTGACACCTGCGCCGCCCGTCGGTAGCAAGCCCTCGCTTTCCGGCACGTAATGTTGCCAGGGGCGAGCATGAGTCAGGAAAACGGCGGCCCGGACCCCTCATTCGAGGCGCGTCTGAAAGTCGCGCGAAGCAAGCAGGGTCTCGACGCCCCGCCGAAGCAATCCCCGGGCGACCAGGGTGGGCTGGGCGGATCTCCGTGGGGCATCGGCATGCGGGTGGGGATCGAGCTGGCGTCTGCCCTGATCGTGGCGGTCGCCATTGGGTACGGGCTGGACCGTCTGTTCCATACCACTCCGATCCTGACGGCGGTGTTCGTTCCACTGGGTGGTGCGGCGGGCGTAGCGAACCTTTGGCGCGTTTTCGCACCAAAGCAGTCTGGATCGGGTAGAGGGTAGGAGCGGGCAGCGTGGCGGCCGAGGGTTCAAGCAGCATCGACGCGCTGGGGCAGTTCCAGCTTCATCCGACTCTGGGGCGCCTCGGCGCGTCGGTTAACTTCACGCAGTCGAACCTGATGATGGTGGTCGCGGGCGCCCTGGTTCTGGGGCTGCTGTGGCTGGGCATGAAGCCGCGGGCGATGGTGCCGGGGCGGCTGCAGGCGGCCGCTGAACTCGGCTATGAAGGCATCATGTCGATGTGCGTCGAAACCATCGGCCCTGAAGGACGCAAGTTCTTTCCTCTGGTGTTCACTCTGTTCTTTTTCATCCTGTTCGGGAACCTGCTGGGCGTCTTCCCCTATTTCTTCACCTTTACCAGCCACATCATGGTCACGCTGGCCCTGACGCTGCTGGTGTTCATACTGGTGACAGCGGTTGCACTGAAGGAACACGGCCTGCACTTCTTCAGCTATTTCCTGCCAAAAGGTATCCCGGTGGCGCTGGCGCCGCTGCTGGTGGTGATCGAGGTAATCTCCTACCTCTCACGCATCATCTCGCTGTCGGTGCGCCTTTTCGCCAACATGATGGCCGGCCATGTGATGCTGGAGGTGTTCGGCGCGTTCATCATCATGCTTGGTGGTCTTGGATGGCTGGGCTACCTCCCGGCGGCTCTGGCCCTCGGGCTCGACACGATCCTGAT
>JBEKLE010000718.1:0-2937 GCA_050010355.1 Rhodopila sp.
GCCAATGCCCGCTCGTATTCGGGGGTGCACCGATCGGGCATAAGTTCCGATGCTGGGCAAAGTGTCGACCGCGCCGTGACCGCGCATCGGCAGGGTTTGAACCGCGGTGCTGGCATCTCGACCGTGCCGAACAACGAGTTCAATCGCCGTGTGCGCGTGTCCTTCAGCGGGCGGAGGCCCCGGCAGTGCGAGCAGCGGCGGCGCAGCGCGCAGTACTCCGCGACCCGGGCCTGAACCAGATGCCGTTGCACCCCCGCCAGCAGAGCTTTGCTGTCGTCCAGTGTCAGGCCGAGCGGATCGAACGTCGAATGGGGATCGGCGCAGCCACCGCGAGCGACGTCGTGGATCTGCTTCGTTCCATCGGCGCAACTCAATTCGATCGTCACACGCCATTCCATTGCCGCCCCCTTGTCTTCCGCGCAGCAACGGTAGCACCCCCATGTTTGGGACGGTCTCAGTTCCGGCCGCTTAGGGTAAAGCGCGAACCGCTGTCTCAAATCTGGTCTTGAACCACATCCATTTTTCTACACGACGCTCTGGTAAATGTTCAGCCTTTGAAGCTTCCTCCAGACCATTTTCTATGTAGCCAAACATTCGAGTCTTCCAGACTTCGAGTGAATCGGCCGGAATATCGCGGAAAGCTTCCTTGACCATTAGATTAATATAGTCGAATTCGTAAAAGTCGCCCTCTTTGGTGAAAAATTCGCGGGATAATGCATCTACGGAGGAGTCTATCAAATGCGACACTAATCCTTCTGAGACTAAAAATCGCGGGTAGATTGCCTCTTTGCTTTCCAGATGATACGCTTCGATCAAGCCTTTCCCAAAAACTGCGCCGAAGTTATGATAACATTCGCCAAATGCTATCCCGCCGCGGACTAGTACTCCTCTCATCAAAGCCATTCCGGCCAACGCGCTAATCATCTGAAAAGCGTCGTCAAGAATTCTTTCTATAGAATACTCCAACTCATAGCTAATAATAACACAGTCGGAAAACGACGAGACCTCTGGGATTACCTCAGATCGTATTATATACCCGCGCGCGTCGTTCATTATATTGCCATCGTCATCGAGAACAAGGCTGCTCACGGAAGAAGACAGCTCCCGTGCCATTTTGGATATCAACATAAGTAGTGTGAGGAACTCTAAGTTCTTCCAATGGGGCCAGCTATGAGCTGCAGCAGAGACCCCTAAAAAGTCAAGGAAAACAACAACTCGAGTTTCTAAGCGGGATGGGAAAGAGTCCGGCCAATAGTGATAGGCCATACGATCCCAATAATCGAAATCATTATCCTGTCTGACTTGTGACAATATCTTAACGTATTTGTTCGTTGACATGCCTTCTCACCCTTCTCGACCCGGGCCTCGCATAGATCAGAAAAGCCCCAGGTTTCCAGCCACCCAGTTTCAGTTGCTTGAGTCCAAAAACCACTCAGTTCTCCGAGTTGGAATAAGCGGAAGATCTGCGGATATGGCTGTGTGCCGCACCATATTAGGTCCGCCATACGTGGGGTCTGTTAGGTCATTCCTCACGCATCCGTGATCGTGTCGCTCCCCGTTTGAAAAGTCACTTTTTCTCCCCGTTAGAAATGTCGCGGCGCGCGAAGTAGACATGACACCTGCCGCCTGAATCAGGTCGGCGGCTGGGCGGCGCCTGAGAGTGTAACCGAAGCGGTGTCGAGCATTTTGGGCCGATCAACCCGTGACGTCACGGGTTACAATGGCACTACAACCGGTCCACCCCCCAGCAATGCCGCAGTGGCGTGGCCGACGAGCAATACGTCAATTGGGCGACAGTTCGCCCACCTGAATCAGGTCAGCTTTCCAGTTCGGTTGAGGCGCCTGCTTTCCCGTCCCGGCCTGACGACAGCAGCGACGCGGCGCGCAGCGGAGGGGATGGGAGGAGCAGAGCCGCCCGGAGCCACGCGCAGCGCCACTTCGGCGCGAGCATGGCGAGGACGGCGAGCACCAGACCTTCCCTGGAGCGAGCACCGTGGCACGCTCGGCTCAGGCCGGAGGAACAGGCGGCGAGTATGGTTTGTCAGGGTCCAGCCCCGCCGCCACACGCTCTGCCGCCACCGCAGCCGCGAGCTGGCGCGAAGGCCGTCCCTTCGTCGGCTGGCCCGGTGCTTCGAGGTTGTTCGGCGGCCGTTGCCGCGCCGGGTGATAGCGACGCCGGTGCGGCTCGTAGGTGTCCTGGTGCTGCTTGACCATTGCCATTGCCGCGCCAAGCCGCTTGTTCTCCACGATCTCGCCAGGTTCCACGGTCTGGATCTTGTCGAACTTGCGGAACGACAACGCAACCCCTTCGAACTGAACTGCGAATCGGCCGTCCGGATAGTTCACGACATCGACCGTCTTGCGCACCAGACCGCGGGCAAGCGGCGTCGGATCCAGCAGGAGCATCATGCGGTCGTAATGCAGGGTCAGGTTCTTCGTGACCGTGCGCTCCTCCCGCCAGGCGAGAACCTCGCTCAGGTCGTCTGCCTCGGTCAGCTTGCGGTGCAGGTCTTTGGCGTTCTCCGGGGCGCGCCCGAACCGCGTGTTGTAATCAGCCATGAAGGCCGGCACCCAAGCGTTCGCCGCTTCCATCGTCGAGATGCCGGCGAGGCGCAGCTCCTTCACCAGCCGATCCTGCAACGTGCCAAACGCGCGCTCGACGCGGCCCTTCGCCTGCGGACTGTTGGCGCAGATGATGTCGATGTTCAGTTCCGACAGCACCCGGCCGAATTGCGTGACGCGGTCACCGCCGATCGCGTCTTTGGCGTTGACGCGAAAGATGCTGTGTTTGTCGCTGTAGAACGCCACCGGCTTTCCGTGCGTCTCCAGGTAGTCCTTCGTCGCGCGGAAGTAATCGAACGCGGACTCGGATGCGACGAACCGCAGCTGCATCAATCGGCTGGTCGCGTCGTCAACGAACGCCAGCAGAGTACACAT
>JBEKLE010000719.1:0-2929 GCA_050010355.1 Rhodopila sp.
AAGTTGGTGTCGAATGCGATCCGCGCGCCTTGCCCCCGCGCGCGGGCGAGAACATCGAACAGCCGGTCGCGGCTCGGATCGTCGAACAAGGAGAGCGTAATCCCGGACAGATAGATCATGTCCGTGCGGCACAAAGCTGCCTCGATCGCTTCTGTCTGCGGCAGCCGGAACAGTTCACGCACCGGGGCGCTGTCGCGCCAGTAGAAGAAGCGGCGCTCCCCGCTGGCATCGGTCTGGATGACATACAGCCCCGGAAGCCGATCCGGAAGGCGCGGGATCAGGTCCGTGCCGATGCCCTCGGCCGTCCATGCCTGGATCATCTCTCCGCTGAAGGGATCGCTTCCCAGAGCGGTGACATAGTCGACCGGCACGCCGAGCCGCGCGAGGTAGAGCGCCGTGTTCAGGGTGTCGCCGCCGAAGCCCCGCGTCAACGTGCCATCCGGCCGCTCGGGCAGTTCCACCATGCACTCGCCGATGCAGGCCATCCGCTTCATTGCAATCGTTCCTCCCGCCGCGGCCAAAGTCGTCGCATTGATTACCCGGACGCAGTATCTGCCGAATATATCCACGATCCCGGCCGTCGTTATTCGGTAACGCGATTACACTACATTGCTGATTCGCTCCATTAAACAGGGTTGGATGCAATCATGACTGGATACTTGCGTACCGCGCGAGAAAAATATTGTCAGCATGCCGAATTCCGGAGCACAGTGAGGATGGGCGTCCGGAGGCCGTTTGTCGGGCAAGCAAAGCGTTTCGTCGGAATATAACGGCAAATTCAGGCCGGCAGAGGAGACCATAGTGGCCGAGGCCGCACATTTTCCTGTGATCCCGCATTTTCGTTCCCCGAAAATCGTCGACCCCAGGCAGCGATCTGCCGATGAAACCCGACCGATTCGCCCGGATTGAAATGGAACACGGTCCTGCGGCACGATGCATTGCACGGCCTGTCATCAAGCCCAGTGGAGTCAGTGAATGCAAGACGAGGCGAGCCTGACGCTCCTGTTCCCGCTGGAGACGGACATTCCGGCGGAGCATCGCCTGATCGCCCCCATCCACCAGGCGTGCACCCTGCTGAACGGCGAGCTCAAGCCGTCCAAAGGCGGCGTTCGCTCTGTGCTGTCACCGGTCTGCGTGCGGGACGGAGATACGCTGCGGCAGGTCGAGATCGGCAGCGTGCCCATCGGCTCGGTTGAGGAGGCGGGCGACGCACTGGCCGCCGCGGTTGCCGCCTATGACAACGGGCGCGGCGAGTGGCCGACCATGACCGTCGCGGGGCGGATCGCCTGCATGCAGGACTTCACCCGGCGCATGGTGGCCCAGCGGCGGCAGATCGTCAGCCTGATCATGTGGGAGATCGGCAAGAGCCTGTCGGATTCCGAGAAGGAGTTCGACCGCACCGTCGCCTACATCCACGCCACCATCGATGCCTTGCGGACGCTCGACAACGATAACTCGCGCTTCCAGATCGTCGAAGGCACCATCGGCCAGATCCGCCGCACCCCGCTGGGTGTCGTGCTGTGCATGGGCCCCTACAACTACCCGCTGAACGAGACCTTCGCGACGCTGATCCCGGCCATGATCATGGGCAACACCGTCGTGTTCAAGCCGCCGCGGTTCGGCCTGCTGCTGTTCTATCCCCTGCTGGAGGCGTTCCGCGCGGCATTCCCGAAGGGTGTGATCAACACCACCTATGGCTCCGGCGCGGAAGTCGTGCCGTTCCTGCTGAACTCCGGCGAGATCAACGTGCTGACGCTGATCGGCTCCAGCAAGGTGGCCGACCACCTCAAGAAGCAGCATCCGAAGGCGAACCGGCTGCGCGCCGTGCTGGGTCTGGACGCCAAAAACGCGGCGATCGTGCTGCCCGACGCCGATATCGAACTGGCGGTGAGCGAGTGCCTGTTGGGATCTCTCTCTTTCAACGGACAGCGCTGCACCGCGCTGAAGATGCTGATCGTCCATCAGTCGATCGCCGAACCGTTCCTGCGCCGGTTCGCGGAGGAACTGGGCAAGCTGAAAGTGGGGATGCCGTGGGAAAAGGGTGTCAGCATCACGCCGCTGCCGGAGCTTCGGAAGGTCGATTACATGCACGAGTGCATCGCCGACGCCGAGGCAAAGGGTGCCAGGGTCCTCAATCCCGGCGGCGGCGCTGCCGCGGGCACGCTGTTCTACCCGGCGGTCGTTTTCCCGGTGCAGGAGGGCATGAAGCTTTACCGGGAGGAGCAGTTCGGCCCGGTGGTTCCGGTGATGCCGTTCGAGGACATCGAGACAGCGCTGGAATACGTGATCACGTCGGAGCACGGCCAGCAGGTCAGCATCTTCGGCACCAACCCCGACCAGATCGGCCGCCTGGTCGACCCGCTGGTGAACCAGGTTTGCCGGGTGAACATCAACTCGCAGTGCCAGCGCGGACCGGACGTGTTTCCGTTCACTGGGCGGAAGGACTCGGCTGAGGGGACGCTGTCCGTGGTCGACGCGTTGCGCTCGTTCTCCATCCGCTCGATGATCGCCGCCAAGCAGACCGAGGCCAACAAGGTGCTGCTGAACGATATTGTCACCAACAACAGATCCAACTTTATCAGTACGCGTTATGTGTTCTGAACTGTGGGTCAGGCCCGTATGACCCGGTAGCTTGAGGGACGGCGGGAGGAAACCGGAAGCGGACGACCTTTTGGGTCGCGGGGGGGAAGGACATGGCGTCAGCCGACCGCCAGCTTTATTCGAGCCGATGGGCGCGGCTTATCCCGATTGCGTTTGTCACCTACAGCTTGGCCTATGTCGACCGCGCGAACTACAGCTTTGGTGCGGCCGGCGGCATGGCGACCGATCTGAAGATCACCGCTGGAGCGGCGTCCCTGCTGGGCGCACTGTTTTTCCTTGGCTACTTCTTCTTCCAGGTGCCGGCCGCATACTACGCGCAGAAGCGCAG
>JBEKLE010000720.1:0-2924 GCA_050010355.1 Rhodopila sp.
CGGGACTGGAAACTGACCACGGAAGCGACGCACGAGGTCTTTGCGGACAAGGTGGCCCTCGAACGCGGCGGTCGTCTTCTTGTCGAGATCATCGAGTTCCAACATCCCGCTCAACCTTTGACCGTGGTCACTTGTTTGATCCGCACGTCGGACGGCGCTCCGGGTGGATGGATCACGAGACAGACCTCATGCCCAACATGCTCATCGGATACCAGCACAGTGATCTGTCCGGCGTCGTCCAACGGGCGTGATCCTTTTGGCAGTAGGCTTTGACCGAAGGCGTCGGACGCCGGGCGCAGATCGAGCATCATTCCGGCTCCGCCCTTGACCTCCACACGAAGTCGCAGACGGTTCCATGTCGTATGGATCGAGAGCGATGGCGCAATGCCATCGGCGGTCACGTCGATCACCGGTAGCACACATTCCTGTGGGCTGACCCCGCCATGGGCGTACTCCGTGCCGTTGTAGAAAGCCCGGACGCCGGGTGGCGTCGCCAGCAGGACGGAACTGTCCCAACTCCACGGCAGGCGGACATAGGTGGTCGGTGCGCCCTCCTTCAGCAATGCTACCCGGTTGCCTCGCGCGCTTGGAGCGGTCATGCCGGACAGCAACTCAGCAAACGGCAAGCCGTCCGGCATCAGCAGCCAACCGTGGTCGGTAACGATACGGACCCGGCGGCCCTGTTGCACCAGCCGCAGCACGATCTCCGCGATTTCCGCAACGCCGTCCGCGATCTGACCGGCCAATCTTGCACCCAGCTTGTGGCCTTCGTCATCGAACCTTCCAGCCTCAAGCCACACGGGATCGGTGCCCAACAGAGTATCGTGCGTGGTCCACCCCGAAGCGGTGATGGCCTTCATGAGAACCGGTTTGGTAACAGGCTTGCCATCGGAGGCCGGTGCGAGTGCTTCGACCGCGCAAGCGGCAAATGCTCCTGCTGCGGGGCTGGCGAGCGGCTTGCAGGTGGCCGTCACGGTTGGAAACCCAGACCAGCGCCAGTTCAGCGCCGTTTTCGCCCCGTTGGCCTGTAGAACGCCGATGAGACGATGAGCCACGTCCATCCGCAGCCCGTCCACAAAGATCAGCACCGCGTTAGCGGGAGGCTTTGGCGGCTTCGCGGGCTGTGCAAATGGCACTTTGCCACGCGACGCCAGACCTTGTAGGGCACCAGCGCCACTTTCGAGCCACGGCAGATAGACCGCTCGCAAGGCGGCGGCAACGGCATCGCGACTCTCGCCGGGACTCGCGATATTCAGTGCCATCAATGCAGCCGCATCAACCTTCCATCCCTCGGCTGCGTACGCCTCGGCCATGACGGACGATTCGTTCGCGGGCAATGTCTCAGACCCAGCGATTAGCGCGAGGTGCTCAAGTGCCTGCGCCAGCTTCGCTTCGCCGCGCTTGGCCCAAACCGTACCCCGTCGCCACGCATGATCGGCGTCGAGCGCCAGCAGGGTTTTGATAGCCTCGCCGTGAGGCTTGTTCGTGAGCGCAACGAGGCTGTTGCGTAGGTTCGTCTCGCGCCGGGCGTTCTCAGCCGGATAGGTCTCCGGGGGCGCGTATAGGTCTTGTGGCTCTTGGACAGAAAGCAACTTCACGACGCCCTCGTAGCCGCCCCCGGCCTCCACAAACCTGTCCCAGACTTCGCCCCAATTTTTTTCGCGCTTCGCCAATCGCGCGGCGGCGTCCTGCCGGGTTCGCTTGCGAGGATCGATGCCCAGCTTCTTGGCCGCCAGCGAGGCGAAGGCATCGAAACGCGCCGGATCGCTTTGTTGGGTCAGAGTGCCATCGAGCCAGCGGAGCATGTCCAAGGTAGGATCAGGCACGAGGAGTCCATCCAGCGCGGCTGCGTCCAGCCGCCTTCCCTTCAGCAGAGCCAAGGGTTCAACGAACAGGCTTGCGGCGGCACGAGACAACGCCTCGCGGGTCGCTTTATCCTCGGGCACATCCAGCCCGACTGGACTTCCCTGTGCTGACAGGAAGCCGCGCAATGTCCAGTCCCGCGCCTGCTTCGATTGTCCAAAGAAGACGCCAGTCACGGCAAACCAAACGAGGGGTTGAAGCTCGGACGGGCAGTCCTCGGCACCACGCAACACGTCACGCCCGAAGCCCGGCAGATAGATCACCGGAGGATCGCCCTGCGGCCATTCTACTCCCGGAACTTGTCGCGCGGCAGCGGCGCGGAGCCAGAGTGCCGGGCCAGCCCTCGTAGCGGCCTCATATGTGCCTAACGTCAGCAGATGCGGCAGCCGGGCGCGCAGCACTGGCAGGATCGGTGCGAACTCGGCACCGGGATCGCACCAAATGATCGCCTCCGGGGATGCCTCAGCGCCCGAGGCGAATGCCCGACAGGTTAGAAGGGCCTCGGCCAGTGACTCCAGAGGCGTGGTCATAGATCGTTCCGCGCCGCACGTTTCTCCGCCAACGTCAGGTGGTGGTCATTGATGCGGTCGCCCTGCTTACCTCCGTATTCAAGACCAAGATCATACCACGGCGCAGACGACGTGTCGGCACCGCGATCCTTGTTCCATGAGATGCCCTTCGGCTGTTCCCGCAAAATTCCGGCAGTCATGAAAGGTCGAATGTTCACGCGCACGCCGTCATTAAGATCGGGCTCCCAACCGATGGGCTGTTGTGGGAGCGATTTCCAACGAACGAAAATGTCGAAGGGCTTGTCGCCTTCGATGATTTTTGCAAGCGTTTGCTGTAGCCGCTCCGCGCGTTCCAATCGCGCAGTGTTGCCCTCATCCCTGGCGTTCCTAATCCAATCGCCCAGCAGCGTGTAGGTGAGCTTGTCCAGCGCCGCCCGATCCATACGGTGATAATGAAAAAAGGCCGAAAACCCATCTTTCATTCCGTCCCACACTTGCCAAAGAAAGGGTCGCTGCTGGAACAGGATGCAATGCTGACGGAAGGCCCGATCT
>JBEKLE010000721.1:0-2918 GCA_050010355.1 Rhodopila sp.
AACCGCCCGGAGAGGCATAAATCGTTGCGATATACGGCAAATTGCACGCTCCAGTCCCGCATCGTTTCTAAGTCATTATATGGACCCCTGACAGCGCCCCTCGAAACCCGCAACCAGTTGTTGGAAAAGAGCGGCAATTGCGTCCCGACGAATGGCGAAGCTTGCTCGCGGACGCAGTACTCGACGGGGCCGCTGTCGTGCTGCTCGGCGACGCGGCAGACCGCCTACTGTGCAATGCCATCGCGGTGGAGCTAGGCCAGGGGCAAAACCTGTCTGGCCAACTCGATATCGCGCAATCGGCCGGCGTGCTCGCAAGGGCGGAGCGGTTCTTCGGCATCGATTCCCTGTTGCTGCATTTGGCCCGTGCGCTCGGCGTACCAGCCAACAGTGTCTGGGGACCGAGCGACCCGGTGACGCGGCTGCGCCCAAGGATGGCAGAGGATCGTGTGCACTTTGCCAGGATGTACTGTTCGCCCTGCATACATGTCCACGAAATTCCACCCTGCCACGGTGCGCGCGCCTGCATTCCGGCGGCACTGGCCCGGCCGCCCCGGTCGCTCAGCGCCGTCGCAACCGGCCTCGCGGTTGGTTGGGCGACCGGTCCAGGCGACCGCATCGCTCATCCCGTTGAGGTGGCATATGACTGAGGCGCTGGGCCGGCGCATTTGGCTGCTAGCCTTCATCCTGCTATGCGGTGCGAGCACAATGCTCGAAGGTTGGAAGATGCGCGATTGGAGCAACGCGCTCTCGCCGGTGGATCCGTCCTCCGAGGCAAACGCGCTGCGCGAAGTGGACGGTTTCCGCGCCCAGGGGCTTGCGCACGATGCCGGTCTTGGCAATGTGCTGTTCGGGACGCGCTATCCCGACCAGGGTTTTCCCACCACCTTCGGCGAAGAACGCGCGCGCTCAGTTACGCCAAGTGGCATCTACACACACTATCCGCCCGGCCCAGAATACCTGCTCTATGTCGCAGAAATGGCGTTTGGCCCGGAGCCGGTGTCGCGCTTGCGACTGGTGCCGCTCGCGTTGTGCGGCACTGCCGCCGTGTTCTTTGGCCTCAGTGTGCGTCGCCGATTCGGCGCGATCGTAGGCTGGCTTGTCATGCTCGCATGCCTTGCGGTCGTTCCGTTTCACGACGCCAATTCGTCCGTGCATTTTCTTGGCTACGCGCTTGCGCTTCTGCTCGTCGAGATTGGCGTCGCCGTCGGGCGCGATCGCTCGCGCGTACCATTTCTCCTGCTCGGGTTCGCGCAGGGCTGGCTGTCGTTTGACTACGTATTCCTCGTGGTCTTTGTGCCTATGGCGGTTGAACTGTCGCTGCCGTACATCTGCCCCGAACACCGCGCCCGCCTGCGCCTCGCGCTCGGTCGCTGCGTCCTCGCCGGGATGGGCTTCGTGCTCGCGCATCTGCTGCATTTCGGCGAGGTCTGGGCGTTCTACGGTTCGCTGGGCGACGCGCTAGCCGATCTGCAAAGCTCCGCACGCTATCGCGCCGGCATCGATCAAGCAAAGTCAACGGTCGATTACATCGACACCGGCCTGGCGCTGATTTACTATTACGTCGTTTCGCCATATCCGATCAGCGTCCCGTTCTGGCACCCGGCTCCAAAATTCTATGCCGTGCACGCATTCCGCTTCCTCGGGTTGACGCTTGGGGTGTGGTGGCTACTGGCGGCGGCGGTCATGTGTTTAGTCGATGTCCGGCAATGGCTGCGTGGCCTGCGCCCGCTCCGCTTATTGCGCCGTTGGTATGCCATCGGCCTGATAGGCCTTGGGGTCTCCTGTGTCTGGTGGCTGGTGATGCAGAATCACTCGATAGTGCATGTGCACCTGCTCTACCGCCAGATGACTGTCTGCTTCGTGCTGTGGGTGATCTTCTTAGCGGTTCAGCTCGAAGCGCCAATCGAGCGATGGTGGGCCACATACGGTGCGCGGTTTTGCTCGCAATTGCGAGTAAAGAATTGGGTCGGAAGGCCCGCGTGTTACTTGCAGGTGTTCGAGGCGGCGAGGTACCGAGCGGGTCGGCCGGATGTTCACGCTGAACGCGAGCGGCTCGGCTTAGGCAAGCCAGACTCGGAGTCTGTACTGAAGCCGGGAATTCACTGATGAACACAGCGAATTCTCGAGCAGGACGGCGAAAATCCCGCGCATCGGCCGTCCTGATCCGACTATGAGGCCGAAACGCTACCAATTCCTGGTGAATTTCCGCAGCCTGTTAGCACTTCCTGATACTTCGCCACCGCAGCGGTGCGGATTGCAAGCTAGGCGTCGCGGGTGCTGACGCCGACCAACGGCATGCGTAATTCGTTGCCAAGAGCGACGCCCCTTGGATTGCTTTTCCGATAACGATCCCGGCAATGATGGCAGTCATCGTGAAGCAGCTAGAAAGGGGCGAAACGAAACCGGTATCCGGTCTAGCGGCGAGAAGTCAACGTTTTGGTTTGCGTGAACGAGAGATACCACGCTGTCGCTCCTAAAACCGAGCTTGACGCCGAGCTTCTCGACCGACCACATCGCGGCGAACAAAGCTGGCCACGGTATTGGAAGCACCATGTGGAACTTCCAGTCCTGCTGCGCAGCTTGGGCCAGATCACGAAGCGACACCGGGCTGGAATGGGCTGCCGCCACCGGACCCAACGGCGGTTCGTCCGCTTGCGCAAGGAACAGTATGAGGCGACACAGATCTTCAAGGTGGCACATATAGAATGGGCAGCGGCCCGTGCCGATCATCGGCAGAATCGGAAACTTCCGAGCGGCCGCCGATATCTGGCCAGCAATGCCGCCGTTTTTTTCGCTATCAACTGGTTGCGGGTTTCGAGGGGCGCTGTCAGGGGTCCATATAATGACTTAGAAACGATGCGGGACTGGAGCGTGCAATTTGCCGTATATCGCAACGATTTATGCCTCTCCGGGCGGTT
>JBEKLE010000722.1:0-2913 GCA_050010355.1 Rhodopila sp.
TAGGCGGCGAGACCGTAATGACTGTCGTTGGCCATGCGGATCGCATCGGCTTCGTCCGTCCAGGGGATCGCCACCAGGACGGGGCCGAAGATTTCCTCGCGCGCCAGGCGCCAGTCGTTGGAGGTGTCGGCGAACACGGTGGGGATGGCGAAATAGCCTTGCGCCAGGGGACCGTCGCTCGGTGGCAGGCCGCCGAAGACGAGACGGGCGTCCTTGCGTTTCAGCCCGTCCTCGACATAACCGCAGACCTTTCGAAACTGCTTCTGGTTGATGATGCTGCCGATGTCGGTGGCCTCGTCGAGCGGGTCGCCGAGTTTCAGAGCCAGGGTCTTCGCAGTCAGTTTATCCAGGAAACTGTCGAAGATGTCCTGGTGCAGGAACAGGCGCGATCCAGCGGTGCAGGACTGGCTTTGTCTGGTGAAGCGCATGCCGGCGATGACGCCGTCGACCACCCAGTCCTCGTCGGCGTCGGGGTAGACGATCGACGGGCTTTTTCCGCCGAGTTCCAGTGATACCGGAACGATACGTTCGGCCGCGGCGCGCATGATGATCTTGCCGACCTCGGTGGACCCGGTGAACGAGAGTTTGCGGATGACCGGGTTTTCCGCGAGCGGGCCACCGCATTCCTCGCCGAGACCGGTGAGGACATTCAGTACGCCCGGGGGCAGGAATTGCTGGCAGACCTCGGCCATGAACAGCACGCCGAGGGGTGCGTCCTCGGCGGCTTTCAGCACCATGGTGTTGCCGGCGCAGAGGGCGGCGGCGATTTTCAGCGAGCCCAGCAGGACGGGGGCGTTCCAGGGAATGATCGCGCCGACGACACCAAGCGGCTCGCGGCGGGTGTAGCTCAGGACGTTTTCACCGAGCGGGATCGTTTCGCCCTTGAGTTCTCCGGCGAGGCCGCCGAAGTAGCGGAAGATATCGGCCGTCAGAGTGGCCTCGGGGCGGGCCTGAGTGCGGAGCGCGTTGCCGGTTTCCTCGGCGACGATGCTGGCGAGGTCTTCGATTTTTGATTCCAGCATGTCGGCGATACGCAGCAGGAGGCGGCCGCGCTGGCGGGGCGGGATCTTGCTCCAGGCCGGGAAGGCCTTTTGGGCGGCGTTGACGGCGCGATCGACGTCTGCTTTGGCGCCGCGGGGGATCGAGGCAATGGTGTTGCGGCGTGCCGGGTTTTCGACCGTGAGCACTTCGCCGGACGCGCTGCCGACCCAGGCGCCATCGATCAGCATGCGCGCCTGATTGCCGGTGGCAGCGGGCCGGGTCTGTTCAGTGGTCGACATGGGTAGGCTCCTCGGCGGGGTGTTTTATGCTATAGTGAGGCCGCTATAGCGGTGCGGTGACTGAGGGTCCAGATGGCAGGTTTTCTACGAGTTGGTCTGTTGCTCGTCTTCGCAATGACGCTGGCGCCGCGGTCGGGTTTGGCGGATGGCCTGCTGATTTATGCGGCTGGCAGCCTGAGCGGGGCCTTTACCGAGATGGTGAAGTTGTTTCCCGCGCCGCCCGGGGCCGTGGCGCCGCCGGTCTTTGGCCCCTCGGGAGTGTTGCGGGAAAGAATCGAACATGGAGAGGCCGCGGACATTCTCGCTTCGGCCGATATGGCGCAACCGCGGATGCTGGCGCGCAACGGGCAGCCGGTGATCATGTTCACGCGCAACAGGCTTTGCGCGCTGGGGCGGGCCGGGCTCACGACGGATAATCTGCTGGATCGCATGCTCGATCCGGGGGTGCGGCTTGGGACGTCAACACCGGGGGCAGACCCGGCCGGAGACTATGCGTGGGCGATTTTCGCGCGTGCCGATGGCGTGCATCCCGGCGCAAGGGCTGTTCTGGAGGCGAAGGCTTTGAAGCTGGTCGGAGGGCCTGACACACCGCCGCTGGTTCCTGGTCATGGCGCGGTCCAGGGCGTGTTCCTGGCCGATCGCGCCGACATCATGCTGGGCTACTGCAGCGGGTCCGCGGCGGTCATGAAGGAGGTCCCCGGTCTGGTTTCCGTTTCGATCCCGGAATCGCTGTCGGTTGGGCCGGCCTACGGGATGGTTGTGCTGTCGGATCATCCGTTGGCGGCGCGTTTTGCGTTGTTCGTGATGTCCGAACAGGGGCAGGTGGTTCTGCAACGGTTTGGTTTTGAGCCGGTGGGGCTTGCCGGGCGTTGATTTTGTCCGCGTGGCCTAGGTGACTGGACACCGCCCGATCCTGACACTGGGCTGTCACCGGTCGGTTTATGCTAGCAACGACAGCGGACATCAGTGGAGGGTCTTTTCCGACCGGCGTCCCGAATTGCCGTAGGTGGCGATCGTTGCCATGCCCTCGACCTGCCACGGTTTCATCGCAAACGATACCGCCTGTCCTTCCGGCGTGCGCAGCGTCAGGACCAGATCCTGACCGTTTCCAATCCGATCCATACTCCAGCTGTCCAGGGGGATGCACGGTGTTGACATCCGATGGCGGGGGTAGGGCGCTCAGCATCGCGTTCAGCCAGCAGGTGGGCACCGATAAAGAGACCGTCTGGCCGGTCTGGTCACGAACCCGCAGCCGGAGGCGCTTGCCGTCCGACGACATGCGCAGGCCGATCAGTTCCATTGCGTCGATCATCATCGCGCCGCCTGAATTGCCTGCCAGATACGATATGGCGTCGCCGACATGTCAATATGGGAGATGCCGAATTCCGTCAATGCGTCGACGACGGCGTTCATCACCGCCGGCAGCGAGCCGGCGCATCCCGCTTCGCCGCAGCCTTTCACGCCCAGCTTGTTGGTGCGGGCCGGAACGGGATGGCTTTCGAAACCCAGCGCCACTAGCGTCCGGTCAAAAGCTTTTGAAAATCAATGGTCTGACTTCTGTTGCAGTTAGGCATTTGTAATCGGATTTAAATCCATAGTTGGGTAAAGCAAGGCCTGCAATACCATGGCCGCA
>JBEKLE010000723.1:0-2912 GCA_050010355.1 Rhodopila sp.
TGGACACAGCGAAGGTGAAGGCGGCGGAGAAGTTCGACGGCAAGTTCGTGGTGATCAGCAACGACGACACGTTGTCGGCCGAGGACATCGCACTTGGCTACAAAGGTGGCTGGATCCTTGAATCCTGCTTCCGGCGGATAAAGCAGACGGGTTTGCAGGTGCGGCCGATGTTTCATTGGACGCCGCGTCGGATCGAGGCCCACGTCAAGCTGTGTGTATTGGCGCTGCAAGTGCAACGGGCTGCCGAGATACGCTGCCAGCTTCCCTGGGCGCGACTTGCGCATGCCCTCGGCGGGCTGAAGGCGGTGCGCTACCGCTGTGAAAGCCGGGGTATTGTTCAGCGGACGAAAATCACCGCGGAGCTGTCCGCGATGCTGAAAACTCTAAAGGTATCAGTGCCTAAGCAAATCCTCCTGGTGGAGGAGCCGCCTTCGGCAACCGCCGCGGCTTAGGCACACGCCCCGAATCTGTCCCTTGTAAACGATTGAGATATTGGCGAAATTCCGGCTGTCTGCCTCACCACCGCGAACCCAGGGCTGATCGGCCTGCCGGGGCGGGTGGTCAACCAGGCCCGCAAGCTGATCATCCGCCTGGGAGAGGGTGTGCAAATCGAGCAGCGTGTGCATCTTCACCGCCGCGTTGGCCGTGCGGAAGTGCGCCCATGGAAAGACCGACAGGCACAAATCGATGGTCGTCGAATCCAACGCATAGACGGTATTGGTGAGCTTGAGCCCGATCTCTTCTCTGGCATACAGTTTCCGAGCCTGGACGATCAACCGCCCGGCGAATTCCGCGTAGATGTGCCCATCACGCGCTTCATTGGCATCGGCCCGCGTCGAACGCCGCACCGGTTCGCCGAAACCCATACGGTACAGCTTCGACGCCTGCACCGACCGCAACTGAGCGTCCGCACCCGGCTGTCGCCATCGTATCGGGCAACAATCCGGCCGAAGGTTTCCAGGGGAGGAAGTCCATCAATTGGGCGTATTGCCGGTATTCATCAGAGACGCCAGGAAAGGCTCGGAAGCATGCTCCGACTTGAAATCGCGGACAACCCGACCCGTCACCCGCCGGAGGCCTCGCTTTGCTCCCAAACTCGCTTAATTCCTGGCGTCAGAGCGATCGCCCGTCAGTTAACCGGACAGAAGTGATATAGGAAAGAGACAAGTAGAATTGAACTGGACACTTCAACTTGGGGCTTTTGTATTCAGATCGAACGGGCGCTCTGCTAATGCAGATAAGTGCGGAGGACCTCCATTTGCGGTCTGTCAATTTTCGACACCGGCTGAATTGACAATATGTCGTCATCAGCCCATCCGCGTCCGCCCGCGAAATAGGTCCAGCCGAGCCACACATCGGGATGCTGTTGCATGAAATCCAACATGTG
This sequence comes from Rhodopila sp., assembly GCA_050010355.1. Lineage (GTDB taxonomy): Bacteria > Pseudomonadota > Alphaproteobacteria > Acetobacterales > Acetobacteraceae > Rhodopila. The sequence continues at coordinate 1,388 of JBEKLE010000723.1, forward strand.
CGACAGCGCAGTGAGGCAGTCATTCCGTTCAGAAGCCCCCGTCTCACTCAGAAGGGCGCGGTGTTTAGTACGTTGCATCCATTTGGTGACTGACTGGATGGCAGTGACACCGGTCAATGTATTTGGACAATCCCGGTGGGTTCCGGAGTTGTTAACGTCAAGATATTGATGCACTTCGAATGCGAAGTTACCGGCGGGATCCACGATACGGTCCCATACATCGCCGTCCGCAACAAAATGCGACGCGCCATCCCACTGCGACGATGACACCAGGACAAGATTGCCCGCCCCGGTCTGTCGAATACGATCGATCGCGACCTGGGCAGAATGCCGCCATTGGTCGGCACTGATACCATAAGGCTCGTTCATCAACCCGAAGGCGACGCTGTCGTTCTTACCGTAGATTGTTGCTAGCCGCCACCAAAAATCCGCGAAGCTTTCGTCGGGAACGGCATCCGAGCCCACAAGGCGATGGCGATAATGTGCGTAATTGTGCAAATCGAGGATTACCGTAGCGCCAAGTCGAATGGCGGTTTTCAAGGCATCGTCAAGGCGTTGCGCCTCGTCACTATCGAACGGCGCATTGAGAACCGGCTGCAATCGTTCCCAAATAAACCCGAGCCTTACGGTATTCATTCCGCTCCTTATGAAGTATTCCATGTCCTCCCGGCTCGGATAGAAGTAGTCTTCGCCGACCTTTCCCGGCAACTTATGCTCGGCGAATGTCGCCGAGGGCAAATTAACCCCGACAAACATTAGCTTTGGCGAAGACATTGCTTCAAATGTATCAGGCCGAAGCAGCGCGATGAATGCACTCGCCAGAACCAGCGCCAGAACGCCAATGATGCCACGTCGCATATTCATTATCGGAGCCACGCCAAGGGCTTTGTGAGACGTCGTGACAGGCCTACGCTGCGCGTGGCGCGGGAGAAAGCCGTGACCGACCGATGTCGACGGCCAACCGTATCACTTTCATTTGAAAGCCGGTAATTGCTCCGGCCGTCCGACCAGATCGATCCCGAGCGATTCTGGTTCTGTTGCATCCTTGGTGCTCCATCAGCATCACCCCGCCATTGCGATCCTTGACGTTAGCAGGATGCACAGTTGGCGATAGCCGCGCGATTTGCGTCGCAGTATGCCGGATAAGGAGCTTTCTGTCCTACTAACTCGCGAGTCCGAGGTTTGCGAGGAATTTGGGTATCATGCGGCGAGGCGGAAGGCCTGCATTTTGTTGGTGTCCTGTCGTTCGGTGACGAATTTCGCGTAGATGGAGCTCTGGGGGGTATCCAGGAGAAATTCGGGGAGGCTCTGGCGTAGTGCGGTGGCAACGACGAGCTCGGAGGGCGGGATGCCGGGGCGGATAGTTCGCAGCCAGGAGCCGAAAGAGCTCCAGACGAGCCGGGGATGGGCAACGGCGAGGTACTGAAGCAGTCCCTGGCAGATGATGCCGGTCTGGATAAAGACGTGGTAAGCGTGAAGCTTTCGCTTGACGTTGTTGCGGTACTCGAGCGAGGTACGATGGAGA
>JBEKLE010000724.1:0-2905 GCA_050010355.1 Rhodopila sp.
GATCTTTACACGGATCTGCAGGCAGGCATTCTGCCAGCGGTCGCGTTCGTCAAGCCTGGCGGTCTGAATGACGGCCATCCGGCATCGTCGAAATTCAGCATCTTCGAGGAATTCGTCCGGAAGATTCTGGTCGAGTTGAAGAAGCAGCCGGATCTGTGGGCGTCGACCGCGGTGTTCATCACCACGGACGAGGCTGGCGGGTACTGGGACTCCGGCTACATCCAGCCGCTCGATTTCTTCGGGGACAGTTCGCGTATCATGCTGCTGGTTGTCTCGCCGTTCACGCGCGGCGGGCATGTATCGCATGAATATACCGATCATGTGTCGATCCTGAAGTTCATCGAGGCGAACTGGGGGCTGCCGACGATCTCGGGCCGCAGCCGCGACAACCTGCCGAATCCGGTGCAAACGGGGCCTAACCCGTACGTCCCGACGAATGGTCCGGCGCTGGGTGACCTGATGTCGATGTTCCACTTCTAGACGAATTACAGCTAGACGGCTGCGGCAGGGGCGCCTGAGGGCGCCTCTTCTTGCTCATGATCAACGTTATCACGTGAGCGCGCAGGCTGATCGCAAGGGATTGCGTCGCGCGCCGGTCCGGTCCATCAGTGGGTTTCGAGGCGGGCGGGACGGAGTCAAACGAGAGAATGCGGCCAAACATCGTTCGCACCCGATCGCTGGCTGTTCTGCTTGGCCTCGTTGAGTTGTCTGCCTGCAACCACCCATCGCCGCCGGCGATTTCGGCACTGGCGCCGTTACCCAACGGCGAAAGCGCCGCGCCCCCGCGCATCAACGGCTCGATTGGCTCGCCGGATGCCTTGCCGCCGGCTCAGATAACGTATGGCACCGGCGGAGAACCGGCGGTGGTACCGGGTCCGGCAACCGCACAGGGGCCTGGAGATATCAGCCTCGACTTCGCGGACACCGATATACGGGAGGTGGTGGCGCAGATCCTGGGAAACATCCTGAAGCTCAACTACACCATGGACCCCTCGGTGCATGGTTCCGCCACATTGCATACGGTTCGTCCGTTGAACCGCTCCGAGCTGGTGCCGACGCTGGAGTCTCTTCTTGGGCAGAACGGGGCGGCACTGGTGACGAGCGGCTCGCTGTACCGGGTTGTCCCGATTGCACAGGCGATCTCTTCGGTTTCGAGCGGGCCCGGGACGGCGGGCGCGATCGTGGTGCCGCTGCAATACGCCTCGGCCGAGGATCTGGCCAAGGTGATGCAGCCTTATGTCGGCGAGGGCGGCAAGATCGCCGCTGATCCGGGCCGGAATGCCTTGCTGATCGCCGGCGAACCGGCGGCGCGCGAGGGTCTTATCGGCTTGGTCAAGGCTTTTGACGTGGACGTGCTCGCCAAGCAGTCCTATGCGCTGCTGCCGGTGAGCAGTGGCGATGTCAAAGACTTCGCTTCGGCGTTGCAGGACGCATTCAGGGGTCAGAATGGCGGCGCACTGGCCGGCCTGGTGCGGGTTATCCCGCTGTCGCGGATCAACGCCGTCCTGGTTGTCTCCTCCCAGCAGCGCTACATCGAGGCGGCTCAACGTGTCTACAGCCTGATTGACAGGGCGCGCCGGCAGACACTGCGAAGCTGGCATGTCTATTACTTGCAGAACAGCCACTCCGAAGACGTGGCCTATGTGCTGCAGCAGGCCTTTACCCCCGGTAATGTAACGGCGCAACCGACCAGCCAGTTACGTTCCCAGAATGGACTGTCATCGGGCGGGCTTTCCGGCGGCACGATCGGCGGTGGTGGTGCCGGTGGCGCTGGCGGTTTGGGTGGGCTGGGAAGCGGATCTGCCGGCAACCTTGGGCGGTCCGGCCTGTCCGGCGGTATCGGCGCATCGAGTCTTGGGCAGGGTGGCGCTCAGCAAGCCACCGGGACCTCGCCGGCGCAGGGACAACAGCCTGTGCAACCGGCGCCCGGCGCCAATCCGCTGCTGGGGGGGCTGGAGCCCGGTGGCGCTGAACAAAATACCGATGCGCTGCGGGTGATTCCGGACGACCAGAACAATTCCGTACTGGTTTATGGCACCGAGCGGGAACTGGCGACGATGGAAGGGATGCTGCGGAAGATCGACATCCTTCCGTTGCAAGTTCGCATTGATGCGGTGATCGCCGAGGTAACGTTGAACGACGCACTGCAATACGGCACGCAGTTCTTTTTCAAGTCAGGTGGCATCAACGGCATCCTGAGCACGGCCTCACAGACGCCAGCCAGCCCGACCACAGCCAGTCTCAATCTCACCTTTCCCGGCTTCTTCCTTGGAGGGAGCGGAGCCGGTGGTGCACCGTTCGCGATCCAGGCATTGCAGGCGGTGACGACTGTCCATGTTCTGTCGTCTCCGGAGCTTCTTGTGCTGGACAACCAGCCCGCGCGGCTTCAGGTGGGCAGTGTGGTCCCGTACCAAACTCAGTCCTCACAGAGCACGATCACGAGCAACGCACCGATCGTCAATTCGATCTCTTACCAGCAGACCGGGGTCATCATGGAGGTCACACCGCGGGTGAACAGCGGGGGGCTGGTGACGCTGGATGTGATGCAGGACGTGAGCAGTGTCGCGAGCGGCATAACGACGCCGGGAATCAACTCCCCGACGTTCGACGAGCGCAACGTGAACTCGCGGGTGGTCGTGCAGGACGGACAAACGATCGGGCTCGCGGGTCTGATCACGGACACGACGTCGCTGGGCAACCAGGGTCTGCCTTGGTTGAAGGATGTGCCGATACTTGGACTCCTGTCCGGGAGCCAGAACAACTCCCGCCAGCGAACGGAACTGCTGATCCTTATCACGCCGCATGTGATCCACGATCAACGTGATGCGCGGGCGCTGACCGATGACCTCCGCGATCATCTGATCAACGCGGCTGCGGTGCCTGACACGCTGAACAGCCTGCGTCC
>JBEKLE010000725.1:0-4954 GCA_050010355.1 Rhodopila sp.
TCTGACCCGGTTGCGCGATGCGATCGAACTTTGGGCCTCCGCCGCCGACACCCTTGACTCTGCCGGGCTGATGGACCACCTCACGAAATCTGGATTTGAGCAAAATGTTCAGCACGTCCTTAGCGGCACGCCTATGCCGTTGCCGGCGTGCGCCTCTTTGGAGGCAATGCCGGCCGAGGCTGAATCGGGGTGGTGGCATATCTTCGGCTTTCTCAACGTGGAACATCTGCGCGAGGAAGTTGCTTTGGCTAAGGAAGACGCCTCGCGAAACTTGACACCCGAGACCCAACGCCGCCTTACGGCATTGAGTGAGGCGTTCAACAAGGTTCGCAGCGGTGAGCCCGACGGGGTCGGGTTCGTCGATGAATGATAATTGCGGGGTCGCGGCAAGCCGGGCCCCCTGGATGAAGGAGTGCTCTGAGCGATGGCCACGAAGCCCATGGTCGCCGGCGGCGACACCGCCACGGCGGAGCAGGATGCCGAAACAACCCTGTTGGATGTAACCGCCGCCGGTGTCAAGCGGCTGATCGCGAAAGGCAAGGAGCGCGGCTACATCACGTTCGATGAGCTGAACGCGATCCTGCCGCCGGATCAGAACAGCTCCGAGCAGATCGAAGACGTGATGGCCAATTTCTCGGAAATGGGCATCCAGGTCGTCGAGAGCGAGGAAAGCGAGGAAGGCGAGCTTCCTGTCGCCAAGGCCGAAAAAGCCGAGGAGGAGGCGGAAGAAGAGCAGAGCGGCAACGTCGATGAGGCCAGCCTCGGCCGCACTGACGATCCGGTCCGCATGTACCTGCGCGAGATGGGCAGCGTCGAGCTGCTGTCGCGTGAGGGCGAGATCGCCATCGCCAAGCGCATCGAAGCCGGCCGCGACATGATGATCAACGGGCTGTGCGAAAGCCCGCTGACCTTCAAGGCGATCATCACCTGGCACGAGCAGCTTAAGGCCGGCCGGATGCTGCTGCGCGACATCGTCGATCTGGAAGCCACCGACGGTGCTGGCGCCCCCGCCCCGGACGTCGTCGATACCCCCGAACCCGGTGCGGCCGACGGCTTCGCCGCCAGCGAGGACCTCGATGGCGACGACGAGGACGGCGGCCCCAGCATGTCGCTGTCGGCGCTTGAGGAAAAACTGAAGCCCGAGGTGCTCGCGAATTTCGAGGAAATCGAAAACCTCTATAAGAAACTGCACAAGATGCAGCACCGCCGCCTCGAAACCATCACCAGCGGCGAAGAAATGAGTCTCCGCTCGGAAAAAGGCTACGAGAAGATCCGCGAGGAACTTGTCGAGAAAGTCGGCCAGGTGCGGTTGCACAACAACCGCATCGAGGAACTGGTCAGCCAGTTGAAGCTTCTGAACCAGCGGCTGACCACGCTGGAAGGGCAACTCATGCGCATGGCCGAAAGCTGCAAGGTCAACCGCGAGGAGTTCCTGAAGCACTACCGCGGCGCGGAGCTCGATCCGAACTGGCTCGACCGGGTCGGCAGGCTGACCGGCAAGGGCTGGAAGGTCTTCGTCATCAAGCATCCGGACGACATCGCCAAGGTGCGCGCGCAAATCTCCGCCGTGGCGACCGATGCCAGCCTGCCGATCAGCGAGTTCCGCCGCGTTTACATGACCGTTTCGCGCGGCGAACGCGACAGCGCCCGAGCGAAGAAGGAGATGATCGAGGCGAATCTGCGGCTGGTGATCTCGATCGCCAAGAAATACACCAACCGTGGGCTGCAGTTCCTGGATTTGATCCAGGAGGGCAACATTGGCCTGATGAAGGCGGTCGACAAGTTCGAGTATCGGCGCGGCTACAAGTTCAGCACCTACGCGACGTGGTGGATCAGGCAGGCAATTACGCGCTCGATCGCGGATCAGGCGCGCACGATCCGCATCCCGGTGCACATGATCGAAACGATCAACAAGCTGGTGCGGACGTCCCGGCAGATGCTGCACGAGATTGGCCGTGAGCCGGCGCCGGAGGAACTCGCCGACAAGCTCGGCATGCCGCTGGAGAAGGTCCGGAAAGTCCTGAAGATCGCCAAGGAGCCGATCAGCCTGGAAACCCCGATTGGTGACGAGGAAGACTCGCACCTGGGTGACTTTATCGAGGACAAGGCCGCCGTGATCCCGCTGGACGCGGCGATCCAGGCCAACTTGCGCGAAGCCACCACGCGGGTGCTGTCCTCGCTGACGCCGCGCGAGGAGCGCGTGCTGCGAATGCGTTTTGGTATTGGGATGAACACCGACCACACGCTGGAAGAAGTCGGCCAGCAGTTCAACGTGACCCGCGAGCGCATCCGCCAGATCGAAGCGAAGGCCTTGCGGAAACTGAAGCACCCAAGCCGGAGCCGGAAGCTGCGGAGCTTCCTGGACGATTGATTAGTCCGTTCGTCGGCGGCCGCAGGGCCTGCCGCGTTTGACTATGTGATTGGGCTAGGCGCGGCGGAATGCCGCGGCGGCGGCTGATTTCACGAAGGCAGCGGGATCGGGGATGGCCGCGATCGCTGTACTGGCCTGAACGGCCTGCTTGGAAAAAGCGGCCATCATGACGCGGGCCTCCCGCTTCATCGCCTCGATGTCCATCGGCGGAACTTTGGCGGTCACGGCACTGATCAGAACAGGCGGTGTGAAGGCGCGGGGCGGTTCGGTCTTCGGCGCGGGTGCCGGCGGGGTCGGTGCCAGCGCGACCGCCGGGCGGGGGATTTTGCGCTTACTCTCTCGCTTTTCCTGGATCGCTTGCAGGATCTGCCGAGCCTGTTCGGCGGCTCGGGTCAGGGATACGGCGTTGGACCGGTAGCGGAGGATTTTGGTGTCGGACAGGCCCTCGCGCATCGACAGGCGGAGATTGTCCATCGCGGCGGTGCTGAAACCGATGATGCGGCCGATGAGGTCGAGGTCGGTGGGCGTGGCACTCGAAAGTCGGGTTGGCCTGTTCGGGCTGGGTCATGTCTGGCTCTTTTGCTGGCGTCTGGGCGAGCTGTCTGGATTGGAGTTCTATGTATGTTCTTTTTCTACTACAGGTTGCATGAGAACGCAACGGGATTTTCTGGAAGTCGGGTGTCGCGCTGATTTTTGGTGACAGCGTTCCTGGAACGCGGACCGATGCGCTGGCACGGCGGTTCACCAATGGGTTTGACGTGGGTCCGGAAGCCGTTGGTGCTGTGCTGCCCTTCAGGGCCCGGGCTGTCGCGTGAGTCTGCCAGCGGGGACGGGGGATCGGGCTGGATTTTCGAGCCGAATGGACCGGGTTCTTGCTGGATACTCGAAGGAAGTCGTTGGTGACCGGGCCAAGCCCGTTCATGACACAGGGGCGGGGGCTCCTCGGACTGATCGCGGGGCCGAGCCTCGGTCATTACGCAGGGCGCGCGATGGCTACACGTTGAACCGGAAGAGCAGGACGTCGCCGTCCTTGACTACGTAGGTCTTGCCTTCGACACGCATCCTGCCGGCTTCCTTGGCGCCGTGTTCACCGCGATACGCAACGAAGTCGGCATAGGCGATCGTTTCGCAGGCAATAAAGCCTCGTTCAAAGTCCTTGTGGATGACCGCTGCGGCTGTGGATGACCGCTGCGGCCTGCGGGGCGCGGGTTCCCTTGGTGATGGTCCACGCGCGCGTCTCTTTTGGACCGCAGGTGAAATAGGTCACCAGGTCCAGCAGATCGTAGCCGGCGCGGATCACCTGATCGAGGCCGCTCTGGGAGAGGCCGAGGGTCTCGAGGAATTCGTGGCGGTCCGCCTCGGGTAACTGCGACACCTCGGCCTCGATCGCGGCGGAGACGACGATGGCCGGGGCGCCCTGCGTTGCGGCCCAGGTCCGCACCCGGTCCGAGAACGCGTTGCCGGATGCGGCCGAGGCTTCCTCGACGTTGCAGACATACAGGACCGGCTTGGATGTCAGCAGTTGCAGGCGGCGGACGGCTTCTTCCTCGCCCGGCGGGATCGCAGTGCGGGCGGCCCTGCCCGCCTGCAGTGCGGCGACCAGTGGCTCCATGACGGCAACGGCCGAGACACTTTCCTTGTCGCCGCCGCGGGCACGCTTCTGCGCCTGGATCAGCCGCCGTTCCAGGCTTTCGAGGTCGGACAGCATCAGTTCGGTTTCGACGACTTCGATGTCTCGCCGCGGGTCGATCGAGCCTTCGACGTGGGTGATGTCGGGGTCCTCGAAGCAGCGCAGCACGTGGATGATGGCGTCGACTTCGCGGATGTTGGCAAGGAACTGGTTGCCGAGGCCCTCGCCCTTGGAGGCGCCGCGGACGAGGCCGGCGATGTCGACGAATTCGAGACTGGTGGGGACGATTTTGATCGACTTGCCGATTTCGGCCAGCACGTCCAGGCGCGGGTCGGGCACGCCGACGCGGCCGACGTTCGGCTCGATCGTGCAGAACGGGTAGTTGGCGGCCTGCGCCGCGGCGGTGGCGGTGAGGGCGTTGAACAGGGTTGATTTGCCGACATTGGGCAGGCCGACGATGCCGCAGTTGAAACCCATCTACCGAAATTCCTGTGTGTGCAATGCGACATTGGTCATGAAATCGGGGTGTTTGCCCTGGGCTAGCAGACCAGCGGCGTCAGCGACCGCGTCGAGCAGGGCGATCAGCCAGGGTTTTTCGCAATTGTCGAAGTTTCCCAGGACGTAGCCTAGGACACGCTCCTTGGAGCCGGGGTGGCCGATGCCGAGGCGGACGCGCCAGTAGGCCTGGGTGCCCAGTATCCGGTCCATGCTGCGAAGGCCGTTGTGCCCGGCGGCGCCACCGCCTTTCTTGACGCGCATCTTGCCGGGCGCGAGGTCGAGTTCGTCGTGGAAGGCGGTGATGGCTTCGGGGGGGAGTTTGTAGAAGGCGGTGGCTTCCTGCACCGACTCGCCAGAGGCGTTCATGTAGGTCAGCGGCTTCAGGGCGAGGATTTTTTCGCCGGCGATGGTTCCCTCGGCCAGCGCGCCCTTGAAGCGGCGCCGCCACGGCGAGA
>JBEKLE010000726.1:0-4519 GCA_050010355.1 Rhodopila sp.
TGGACATGCGCGAGGTGACGGCACGATCGCCTTCGCGATTGCCGGCGGCGAATACCGTCCAGCCATCAGGCAGGCGGTATTCGCCCAGAGCGCGGTCGAGCACAAGCTGATAGCAGGCCGCCTGCACTAACGGCGGGGCGGCATTCAGTTCGTCGAGGAACAGAATGCCGGCACCGTCGTCGGGCAGGAAGGCCGGGATGGCCCACGCCGCTTTGCCATGTTCCACGGTGGGCAGTCCGCGCAGATCCACCGGATCGAGCAGGATGGCGCGGAGATCGATCAGGCGGACGCCGAGGGATGCCGCGACCTGGGCAACGACCTGCGATTTGCCCACCGCTGGCGGTCCCCAGAGAAAGGCAGGCTTTTGGATGCGGCTGAGCAGGTGAAGCGAGGATGAGATTTCGGAGGGTTTCATGGGATTTTTCCATGACGGGCCGCCGCGGAGCCTCTCTCCCGGCTGTCTTACCGTCACGGATTTCCCGCAGCCCTTTCACTCTTATCGCGATCCTAAACAGCCTCGATGGGGGAGGCTCTATGCGAGATAAGCTCTCGCTTTTCGTTGGATTTCACCGCGGCCTGTGGAAAGGAAAACGGGGCATCAACGGTTCCGCGGGCCGACCTCCGGCGCAGCCATGGCCGAGCAGCGTCACGATTTCGGCCATTCTCCGGGTTCGCCGGGCGTGCAGTGCCAGGACGCCTGGCAATCTCTGAGCGAAGATTGTTTTGGAGCACCGAGTATTCACCGCGCCAGACGCGCCTCGCCGGCAACGGCGGGGCGCTGTTCGGCGGGCAATGCATCCAGTCCTGAGCCAAGAAAGCAACCGGGCCGCCGCCCCTGTAACCCCGCCAGGGACCGACCGCCCCTGGACCCTCGACTCAGGGGGTCATTGGCTCTGCGACAAGACATCCGAGGCTGCCGCGGTGCCGCTACAGGCAGGCGGACGAACGCGGCAACGGCCACCCGTTCCGGCTCGCTCGGCGTCCCTCCGATGCTGATGCGTGCTAAAAGGTGATGCATGACCAAGATGCAGACTGCGCCGGCCGGCGGGTTCACGGCGGGCGAACGGGACTATATTCGCCGCGAACTCGACATGGTGTTCTCCACACTGCCGACCGTGGCCGAAGGCTTCCAGCTCAGGACCTGGCGGGGCGGCCCGCAAGCCGGCCAGCCAAAGATCCCGCCGGTCGCCAAGGGGCTTATGGAACGGGGGCTGATGCGGCTCGACACCAGCGGACGTCTGCCGCGGCTGTTCTTTACCGACGCGGGGCTCGCCGAACTCCGCGCGATGATGGTGGACCGCCGTTTCGCCGATCCGAAGAAATTCGCCCACGTCCGCCAGGAACTCGGCATCGATCCCGTCCCGGACACGGAGGCCCTTCGGGCCTGAGGGCGAGGGCGCGAACCCCGTCACATCGCAACCCTAATCGCGCTCCGCCGACGGCATGGCTGACGTGCTGGGCGCCGCTGCCGCGGTGCCCTTCATCAGCACGAAGCCCGATTCCGTGAGGTGCTGAACAAGCCGATCGGCGGTGATCCGCGCCATCATGTCGTCGGCATGGTTCACCCGCTTCCGCCCCTGATAGCATTGCGCCAGGAACGGTCGGTGATCAACGGCCCGGAACCTCACATAGCCGCGGTCCATGGCCGTCGCCGACGTCACCCGCGCCGGCTTGTTGCGAGCTGGCCGTTTCACGCTTTTATCGCCCGGCATTCTCTGCGCTTCGACCCTGGCACCAGGATGCCGCTCTATCTGGCCTTGCGAGGACGCAACTGCACAACCTTGGCCGGTGGCGCGGGCAACGGCGTCCACCCTGCGATCGACCGGGCGCATTCCCGCGCCCTGGTATTGTCGATGATGCCAGGAAACCGGCGGCGCAACTCGATGGCGGCCGAAAGCTCGCCTTCCTGCTCAAAGGTGGATCGGATCGCGACAGCGTCGGCTTCGGTGACAACGAACATGCCGATCACGATGGGACCGTCTGGCGTGGGAGGCAAGCCCAATGGCGACACCTTGGCACAGCCACCGCCCGTGGCAAGGTTATCCCCATTTTGGTTGATAAACCTATGGATCACCTGTCCCGCGCTCCCATTAGATTCGGGCGCGTTCGGTCGCCGGGGTCACCCCCGGCCTCGCGCAGTCCTTCAGTCGCTGGTCATCCAGTTGTTCTGATAGAAGTTATGGGCAGGAGCATGGAACGGCGCTGTCTCAGAATGCGCGGCAGCGATGGAGCTTAGGCTGAGGGCCATGAAACCGGCTCGGATCAAGGTCTTCATTGTCAAGACGTGTGTCATGGCACTCTCCTCTCCCGTTCCGTCGGCTACTGGCTGTAGGATCCGGTCTGTTGCATCCGTCCGGCAACGCGGCTGTCATCTAGTGTTTCGGGGAACGCATATCGGCATGTCTTAATGACAATGCCGCCACGCGAGCAGGTTACAATTGCAGCCGGCATCGACGCCTTTGCCTCCGTTAAAGAGTTGTGTGGGAGGGGCCTATTACTCCTGATCCCAATTACAGGGCCCGCACGACGACCGCGCGGCGCGAGACCACGTCCGTTTAGTGTTACAGATCCGAGCGAATGATTCCGGTCCCTGCGCCTAACTTCTCCAGCAAAGCGCTTACCACTTCGCCTCCGAATTGAATTAACAAGCCGCCAGCCGCATCCTCAGCCAACGCGACAACCTCGTTAGGCAACGTGCGGCTGGCATCGTCGATGGCGATGGGTGGCCTATACAGCGCCTCGTCAAGTAGGCGTTCCATTTCTGTCATGCTGATCTCCGTTTAGGGGGTACGCCATAGAACGGGCAGAATAGCACGGTTCGCGGCACGGATCGGGAACATCTCTGCCCGACTGCCTGTCCCAATTGATCTGGGACCGCCCGATCGCCTGCAAACCCCGACTGCCTGTCCCAATTGATCTGGGACCGCCCGATCGCCTGCAAACCATTGATATTATTACGGATGATTTTGGCCCAAACAGGGTTTAGTTCAACTGGGACAACGGACCGAAGTTTGTGATGAATTCGGACTGGAAGCCAGAATCCAAGCGGGAAATCAACGACATATGCCGCCAAGCGTGCTATTCTGCCCGTTCTATGGCGTACCCCCGTTTAGTCGTTCTCGCCGGCTTCCCTGATCTTTGCTGCCACCCATTCCGAGCCCTGGCTGATGATCTTCTCCGCCATGACCTTGGCGCATTTCTTCCCTATCATTACGCCTGCTGTGGGCTACCGCAGCAATGATCACCCGGCGACCTGCCCCCTGCGGACATGAAGTCTCTGAGACTGATAGACGCAAACCCCGCCCCAGCATGACGCTCAAGCGCAAGGCACTCATGGAGGCTTGTCGTCATCAAAGGGATCAACTGCGCTCCGGTGGCCATCAGCCATGCTGTGCGGTGCATGCCGTCCATGAAGCCTGATATCACTGTTGGGCTGTAGATTCCGAGGCTCTCCAACAAGTTTCTGAAGCCAGGCCAGATTTTCCTTTCCACATAGCTGACACTGAGACACCCGACCGGCATCGGATGCTCGCGACTGGTGTTGGTCATCGCCTTCTGAACCATATCCCGCTGCCGGTCTGACCACTGATCGGGATTCGGGTTGATCCAGATCTCAGCGGTGTGCTTGAGCAGATGGCCAAGCCGTCGCGGCAAACACCACACGACATAGGCGTTATCCCATACCAGGTCATCTCGAGCCGTCATCCACACGGCCCCCTGATCTGTTTCTACAGGGAACGGCAGCATCATGAGTGGACCCCCTTCTTCTGTTGTGGCGCTGCTGTGGGTGCTGGAGGTGGTGACTCGGGCTGCTGGGGCGCCGGCTTCGTCGCGCCATGCACGTAATAGTAGCCGATCCGACTTCCGTCAGGCTGATCCTGGTAGGTCAGCTCGGGCGGCGTGGGTGTCACATACCACATGACCGCGGCGCCCACAGTGCCGCTCACGAGCACAAGCCCCATCAAGGCAGCGGCGCCCATCGCCGACATGCGCCAGAACTGTTGCTTCACGAGAGCCTGGGCCGCGTAAGTCATCTCACTCTGGGCGTTGCGGGCGGCCGCCCGGTTGAGCGCCGCGATTTCCTCGACGGTGATGGGGTGCTCGTTCGAGGCAATGGCCTCGCGTATCCCCGCCATACGTTCGTCGAGGATCCGCGCGAGCAACTCGGACAGCACTGACCGGTCGTGCTCCTTTGCGATATCCAGGAGGGTCGAGATGCCAACGATTGGATCACCGTCATCGAGCATCACGCCCGTCCGCTTGGCGTATTCTCCGATGATCCCGGTTGGCGACGTCATGCCGGCACCGCCTGATCAATCTGCTCCCAGATGCTGCGCCGGTAGTTCACCACCCGCTGCGCGGCAACCATGTTCATGCCCGGCAGAACCTCGGCAAATGTTGCGTGGGCAGCCAGGATCTTCGCAACCGTGTGGCCCGACGTCTGTGGGTTCAGCCTGCGCAGGTAGACCAGCGAAATGCGGTCGCGGTGCTGCTCATAGAACTTCAGGCCTTCGAACTT
>JBEKLE010000727.1:0-2888 GCA_050010355.1 Rhodopila sp.
CTCGACAACGACATGATCCTCAACCGGGCGTTCCTCGTGCGCCGGGAGAACGAGGCGCTGTTCGATAGCCGCATCCAGGTGGTGGCCGAGCGTTGTTCGGGGCGCGTCGACTTTCGCTATTTCGGGCCGGTTCCGCCGTACAACTTCGTCCGCCTGCAGGTCGCCTGGCTGGCGGGGACGGCATAGCGATGGGACCGGTAACAACGATCCTGACGCTGCCGGTGGGCGGGCCGCTGAGTGCGCTGACCTGGCTCGCCCGCCAGATCGCCAACGCCGCGACGCAGCAGTTGCTCGACCCGACCCGGATCGAGGCGGCACTGATGGCGCTCGAACGCCGGCTGGAGGACGGCCAGATCGACGAGGCGACGTTCGAGGCCGAGGAAGCCCTTCTGCTGGAGGAACTGGCCGAAATCGGCACACTGCGAGCCGCCGAGGCGCGTGCCGCGTCGGAGGACCCCGACGCCGAACCCGACTCTGAGCCGCAAGCAGCGCCGGAGCCGGTACAGGCGGACGCTTCGGAAACCGTCGCTCCCGAGGCCGATTGGACGCTGGCATGAGCACTCGTCTGACGGTAGCCGGAGCCGCCGCCGAGGATGCCAGCCGCGGCGTCGCGCGGATCGATCCCGCAACGCTTGTTGCTCTTGGCGGCGGCACCGGTGCTCTTCTGGCAGTGACGGGCAGCCGGACCGCCTACGTCCGTGCCCTGCCGCAACGGCCGGCAGCGCGCGGTCAGGGCGTGCTGCACATCGACGGTGCGACCCGCGGCAACTCCGGGGCGGCGATCGGCGACACCGTGGGCGTGGCGTTGTCCGGACCGGCCAGCATGGTGCGGACAATGCGGCTGACCGGGCCCGCGGCAATCGGCGCCTCGGTGCTGCGCCGCATGCTCGGGGGCGTCCCGTTGTGCGCCGGTGACCGTTTCCGCCTGCCGTTGCTCAATGGCCGAGAAGCCGAGCTTCAGGTGCTGTCATTGGAGCCTGACGGACCGGGGCTGGTCGACGACACCACGGCGATCGAGATTGAGGCCGCGGCAACCACGTCGTCCGCCGGACCACTGCCGGAGGACGGTCCGCGCTACGAGGACCTGGGCGGCCTGTCCCGCGTCGTCGAGCGGGTGCGGGAAGTCGTGGAGCTGCCGCTGCGCAACCGCGCGGTGTTCGCCCATCTGGGCATCTCGCCGCCGAAGGGCGTCCTGCTGGTGGGTCCGCCCGGCACCGGCAAGACCATGATCGCGCGCGCCGTCGCGGCCGAGAGCCGGGCGCATTTCATTACCATCAACGGGCCGGAGATCGTCGATCGTTACTACGGCGCCTCCGAACAGCAACTGCGCGCGGTGTTCGAGACCGCCCGCAAGCGCGCCCCCGCCATCATCTTCATCGACGAGATCGACGCCATCGCGCAGAAGCGCGACGCACTGGGGGGCGAGAAACAGGTCGAGCGGCGCATCGTCGCCCAGTTGCTGACCCTGATGGACGGTCTTGCCGGCCGCGGCGAGGTGATTGTGCTGGCGGCGACCAACCTGCCCGACGGCATCGACCCGGCGCTGCGTCGCCCCGGCCGCTTCGACCGGGAGATCCGCGTGGACCCGCCGGACCGTGAGGGGCGGCGCGAGATCCTGGCTGTCCACACCCGCGCCATGCCGCTTGGATCGGGTGTCGACCTCGCCGCGCTGGCCGCGGAGACTCACGGCCATGTCGGCGCCGATCTCGCGGCGGTCTGCCGTGAAGCCGCCATGGCGGCCTTGCGTCGCGCCGGTGGCCTTTCGATGACCGGCGCGCCCGATCTGACCGCGCTGCGCGTCGAGGACTGCGACTTCCGCACGGCATTGCGCGAGGTGACACCGAGCGCGCTGCGGGAAGTGTTTGTGGAGGTGCCGGATGTCCGCTGGGCGGACGTCGCCGGCATGGACAGTCTGCGCGACACGCTGATCCGTGCGGTGCAGCAACCCCTTGCCGACCCGGAGCGGTTCACCCGCCTTGGTGTGCGGCCGCCGCGCGGCGTGCTGCTGCATGGCCGGCCCGGCACCGGCAAGACGTTGATCGCCCGCGCGCTGGCGACCGAGGCGCAGGCCGGGTTCATCTCGATCCGCGGACCGGAGCTGCTGGCGGAGTGGCAAGGCGCGAGCGAACGCGCACTCCGGGAGGTTTTCAGCCGCGCCCGCATGGCCGCTCCGTGCATCGTCTTCTTCGACGAAATCGATGCCATCGCCGGCCGGCGCGGCAGCGGTGGCGGCGCCACGGTCGAGCGCATGGTCGCACAGTTGCTGACCGAAATGGACGGCATCACGCAGCCCGGGGGACTGATGGTGCTGGCGGCGACCAACCGGCCCGACCTGATCGACCCCGCGCTGCTGCGGCCGGGGCGGTTCGATCTCGTACTGGAAATGCCGCTGCCGGACGTGGCGGCGCGCGCGGCAATGCTGGCCGTGCACGTGCGCCGGATGCCGCTGAGCGAAGACGTCGACCTGCTTGCCCTGGCCGTCGCGACAGAGGACTGCGTCGGCGCCGACATCGCGGGCCTGTGCCGGCTGGCCGCGCTCGCAGCGCTGGCCCGGGACCCGGACAACCGACAGCCGTGCGTAACCGGCGCGGACTTCTCCGCGGCCCTGCGCGAACACCAGGAGGGCCGGACATGGCGCAAGTAGAAATGGCGCAAGTGGCAATGGCGCAGGTGGACATGATGCGAACACACAAGTCGCAAATCGAGACGGGGGCGCAAATCGAGATGGGGGAGAATGCCATGCAACAGACGCGGCTTCTCGGCTTCGCGCCGCTGGCCGGACTGGATGCGCTGCAGGCGGTGATGCGTGCCGTGCCCGGACGGGAGCTGCTCGTTCACCGAGCCCCCTATACCGCTTCCAGAGGCGGCCCCGCGGTCGCCGCACTGTT
>JBEKLE010000728.1:0-2886 GCA_050010355.1 Rhodopila sp.
CGCGCGCCACTGCGACAGGGCGGGGTTCGTAACGGTAATGCCCGGCGAACTCCAGCAGGGCCGGGTTGAAGCGGATCGCGTCGCCATGCCGCTCGAGCACCGCGCTGCGCAGGTTGTCGTACTTATGTGCCCCAGCCGGTTATGTGGCCGGCGTTTAGTAAGCCATTAAGTTTCTTTGGGCGGCCCCTGCTTTTGCGCCACATAGCAGACAGCGCTCCGCAAGCGCAGCCTCCGGAACTCCGTCTTGGAATGGAGGTTACCCATGTTGGAGCGCTTCTTCGTCAAGCCCCAAACCGTCGACCGTATTCGGGGATCATGGCTTGGATCAAATATCGAATTCTATGTCACCGAACTTTGTGAGAAGGGTTATTCCGCTCGCAGCATATACCGCCGCGTCCCGCTTCTAATGCAATTTGGAGCGTTCACCGAGGCTCTCGAGATCCGTAATCTCGACGAAGCAGAGAAGGTGATTGAACCGTTCCTAGGAGATTGGCTGTCGCGTCGCCGCAATCTGGATATTGAACGCCAACGGCAGGATCGTAACTTCGCCCGACCTGTCCTGAACCAGTTCTTCTGCATTGTCGCACGGCAATCCGATTACCATCGGTTTAGGGTGTCCTTGCCAGAACCCTTTGGCGCAGTTGTCCCCGGTTTTTTTGGATATCTGCGAGACGAACGCGGCCTGCGGACCACAACGCTTGAGCGCTATCGTTACTACCTGCGTCGCTTCGAGGCCTATTTGTTGCAAATTGATTGCACCAACCTGGCGACTCTCTCTCTGCCTGTTGTCACCGGCTTCATCACGACGTCCGCTGAGGAATGTCACCATCGCACCATGACGATCCTGGCCAGCGTTCTGCGGGTCTTCTTGCGATACCTGAGACGTGAGGGCGTGGTGCAGCAGGATCTCAGCAAGCTGGTTGAGACACCGCAGCATTACCGGTTGGCGGACATTCCACGGTCAATCGGTTGGGATGCGGTCCGGAGAATGCTTGAGCAGGTTGACCGCCGAACGGCTGTCGGCCGACGCGATTACGCCATGCTTTTGCTCATGGTCACCTATGGGCTTCGTGCTCGGGAAGTGGCCGCGTTGACCTTGGATGACATCGATTGGAAGCGGGACCGGCTGCATGTGCGTGAGCGCAAGGCGGACCACACAACAGTTTATCCGTTGGCACCGGCCATCGGCGAGGCCATCGTAGTGCGGCGGCTCCGGTTTTCTGGACAGTGGGATAAGCTAAGGGCTGGCCGGTCCAAAGAGGCGTGAGACGTGAGCGTAAAGAGAAAGCAGCACAGCGCGGACTTCAAGGCGCGCGTGGCGATGGCGGCACTGTCGGGCGAGAAGACCCTGGCGGAACTGTCATCGGAATTTGGTGTCCATCCGACGATGATCAGCACCTGGAAGCAGGAGCTGGCAAAGCGCGCGAGCGAGCTGTTCGCGCGTGGCAACAAGGCGCCAGCGGTCGACGATGCGCAGAAAGTCATCGACGATCTGCACCGCAAGATCGGCCAGTTGCAGGTCGAACGGGATTTTCTTGCCGGGCAGCCCGCCATCTCCCGTCTGCTGAGAGGCGGGCGATGATCGCGCCGAACGCGGGGCTGTCCGTCAACCGGCAATGCATGCTGCTCGGGATCGCGCGCAGCAGCTTCTACTATCAACCCCGGCCGGTGTCGGCGGAGGAGCTCGATCTTCTCAATCGGCTCGACCGGATTTTCACTGAACATCCGGTGTATGGCAGTCGGCGGCTGCAAGTGGCGCTGTTGCGCGAGGGGATTTCTGTCGGGCGCCGGCGCATCCGACGGCTGATGCGCAAACTGGGACTGTGCGCGATCAGGCCGAAGCGCAACACCAGCAAGCCGCATCCCGCGCACAAGATCTATCCCTATTTGCTGCGTGACAGGACGATCGATCTGCCGAACCAAGTATGGGCAACTGACATTACCTACATCCCGATGCGTCAAGGGTTCCTGTATCTGGTTGCGATCATCGACTGGGCAACGCGGCGGGTTCTGTCCTGGTGTCTGTCGAACACCCTGACGGCGGGGTTCTGCGTCGAGGCACTCAACGAAGCGCTCGCCCGGTTCGGCAAGCCCGAGATCTTCAATTCCGACCAGGGTTCGCAGTTCACGAGCGAAGAATTCACGCGGGTGCTGCTGGATCATGGGATCGAGATCAGCATGGATGGACGCGGTCGTTGCCATGACAACATCTTCGTCGAGCGCCTGTGGTGGACGGTGAAGCACGAGTGGGTCTACCTGCGCCCAGCAGCCAACGGGCTTGAGCAGAAGCGCAGCCTGATCGACTTCTTCGACTGGTACAACCGACGCCGCCCTCACCAGGCGCTCGGGTGGCAAACACCGGACGAGGCCTACTTCGACGGACCCACGTCGGCCGTGGCAGAGGCGGCGTAATCCGATGGCGCTGGGAGCTGTGAATTTGTGGACAGTCGGCTGCGCCGATACCCGCCTGACCGCTCAAGTGCGGTCTCCTATGGACAAGCCGGGAAAAACGCTCTGCATTTCCCCCACCTTGCCCACAGGTCGGCGGCTGTCCACAAGCTTCACAGCACCGCAGCAACATCAAGGATTGATTTTGATTCCGGGAAAGGTGAAACCTTCAGCCGGCTACGGGCCTTGGCTTATTCTTCCCGGAACCTGTCCAGACGACCGGGACCACCGCAATAGCCGGCCAACCTGCGCTCATACGTAGCTGGTTTGCGAGTTTCAGGCACCGCAAAAATGCCTCAAATTGATCAAAGTATATGCCATCAACTTCATACCGTAGTGGCGTTGTTGTTTGAACTCAAAGCGTAACAGAAGCCGTTTGAATTTGTCCTCCCACGCGAAGGTCCGCTCCACGCAGAGCCGTAACGAATGGATGGCGGC
>JBEKLE010000729.1:0-2878 GCA_050010355.1 Rhodopila sp.
ATTACGCCGCACGGCGTCGGCGTGGTGAGGCGATCTCGACGGCGTTCGTGGAGAGTTCGGTCAACGAGATCATCGCCAAACGCATGAACAAGAAGCAGCAGATGCGCTGGAACAGGACGACGGTGCAGCCCTTCCTCGACGTGCGGACAGCGGTGCTGAACGATACGCTCGAGGACGCCTTCCGTCGTCGTTATCCCGGCTTCCGCCCCGCAAACGACGATGACACAGTCGCATTGGCGGCGTAATGAACCCCACAGGATTGCATGCTCTCGTTGCGACACGCTTGAAATCCAAAATTAGCAGGTCCAGACTTCACCACGGCCTTCGGCCGCCAGTCGGAGCGCCCGTGTGTTCGTTTTACCTGTAGCGGAGACCGCGAGAAAAACCGGACGGGGTTCGCCGCCGCGCCGCATCACCGAGCGATCGGCGGCGGCTGGTATCGGTAACCAGGCGATGATCCGACTGTTAACGAAGCCCGCTTTCCGCAGTGGGGGCCGACCAGGGTCACCGTATCGCGACTGACGAAAGGCGCGCGGCCAAGCGGGCGGGCGACCCGTTTGAGGCCGAGGCCGAGGCAATGGAAGCCGCGATCACAGGTTTGGCGAAGCCGCTGCCCGGGCAGCCGCGCAGTGCTTCGGGCGGCGGGATGGAACCGCCAGCGTTGCAGCGGACGGAAGGCGGTGACGAGGCTAATGTTGATCCCGTCCCGGCCGTGGTTGATGAAACGCTTGATGCCCCGGGGTCGCCGCTGGGACAAAGCGCGCGCACGTTCATGGAGCCACGGTTCGGCGCGGATTTCGGACATGTGGTGATCCACACCGGCGGACGCGCCGCGGCTTCGGCCCGCGAACTGGATGCAGAGGCCTACACCATCGGCAATCATGTCGTGTTTTCCGAAGGCCGTTATGCGCCGGATACCAAGGCGGGGCGCGCGTTGCTGGCGCACGAGCTGACGCACGTGGTGCAGCAGCGGGGCGGCGGCACGTGCCTGCAGAAAGCCGAGACATTCGGCACCCGGGTCAGCGACCCGCCGGGTAAGCATAGTCCGTACAAGACGGTCACCGCAACGTTCGACGGCGAAACGTTCGTTCTGTCCGGTGACGGCAGGCCGATCATACAGGCTGCCGGTCAGTCGGGGCATCCCAATCAGGTCGAACCCGCCGACGCGGCCGCGTGCAGCGGCGGCAGCAACGATTCCTATCTGAACAATGTCCGCTATGTCGGCATCAAGGACAAGGGACCGATACCAGAAGGCACATACCAGTTCCGGCACGCCAACATGGTCACTTTCAGCGCATTGGAGGACACCAGGATGGCATTGGCGAAGCCGGGCGAGTTTGTTGATCCGGCGGGACTGGAATTGCATGGCGACTGGGGTGCGGCGCGCGTGGCGCTGACGCCGTTGAGCATCAAGCCGTCGCGCTTCTGCGGCAATACGGCCGCTCGCAGCGGGTTTTATCTGCATGGCGGCGTCATGACCGGTTCATCCGGCTGTATCGATATCGGCAACACCGGGATTACCGACGTGGTCGAGAAATTACGGGGTTATACCAAGCCGGTCACGGTCACTGTGAAATATACCAACACCCCACCCGAGGTCGGTGTTGTCGGCCGCGCGGTCGGACGATTCATGTATCCCGCTGCTAAAAACGTGGGTGTTCTCGATCGCCTGCAATCCTTGTTCGGACTGTGAAGCCGAATGCCGTGAATTACTCGTAAGATGTACGGTCTGCGGCGCCGTTCGGGGCGGCTTCGAAAGATCCTAAGCTGGGATATGCTGACTTTCGCCGCCGGCTGATCGATTATCGCGCCATGCCCACGAAATGATAACAACAACAAGTTACCTGACAACAACTATAGATCATCGAGCGCAATACTGGCCAGCCCTTCGATCCGGCTATGCTTTCACGACGGAGCGTGGAGTATGACTGAAGATTGTCACACCGCCGCGGCAGGCCCGATCCTGATACTTCTGGTCTGTCGTGTCAGGCTGTACCGTGATGCGATCGCGTCGATGCTGGCGGCGGAGGCCGATGTCAGCTTGCGTGGCTGCGCCGGCCCTGACGATCAGGTTTTCACCGCGTACGATGCCACGGCACCGGATATCGTACTGCTGGATACCGGGACGCAGGGCGCGCTGGATATCGCCAAGGAACTGACGCGAATGCGGCCGCTCGCGCGCGTGTTGGGCTTCGGGGTGCACGATGTGCCGGTTCATGTCGTCGCCTGCGCCGAGGCGGGGCTTGCGGGTTATGTTCCCAACACCGCCTCGATCGCGGATCTTATTACCGCCATGCGGCGGATCGCCTCTGGCGGCACGGTGTGTTCGGCCGCGATGGCGGACGGGCTGTTCCGCCATGTGCGGAGCACCGCGCTTGGGCATCACGGTTCGCGGCCGGACGCGGTGCTGACGGAACGCCAGCGCCAGATCATGCGACTGATGGCGGATGGGCTTTCGAACAAGGAGATCGCAAGGCGGCTCTCGCTCGGAACCTCGACGGTGAAGAACCACGTGCATGAGATTTTGGACCGGCTGCAGGTGAGCAGCCGCGCGCAGGTTGCGTCCTGCATGCAGCCGGGTTCCCAAACCGGTCCCGCGCCGATCCCGGCGGCCGAGGCGGACCGCTATTCCTGACGCCGACTGGCTCCTGTCGAGCCAAGGATAATTGTTTCCCCTGATGCGGTCGTGGGACGGCCAGATGCGAATGCCGTCAGAAGGCGTGACGCCAGGACCCCGCGGACAGACCTGGGGCGAAGCTAAGCAGCGATTCGTTGAACCAGACACAGATGGGTAATGCGTTCCTCGTGGAGCTTTCGGATAGCGTCGGCGACGGCGTTCTGCAGGGCCTCGACAGACCGGAAGGTCTGATGGGCAAGG
>JBEKLE010000730.1:0-2868 GCA_050010355.1 Rhodopila sp.
CGCTGCGCCCCGCGCCAATCCCTTTGCTCGGGGATGTCGTGGGTATTGATCTGTGCTTCCGACAGCGCGGCCAGCGCCTCGAGCTCGGCCCGCTGGGCCGCGGTCAGGTCAGAAATCGCCTTCTTCATAGGTGTAGTCGATCAACGCCGCCTGACGGTTGTGTGGCGTTGCGCCCGCCGCGCCTCGATCCGCGCAATCGCGGCGGCGAGCTCCGCATGCACGACCGCGGCGGGCACCACGCGCCCGGCGGCGATATCGGCGTCACTGCGGGCCAGTGCGGCCAGGAGTTCGGCCTCGCTCGGCATGGGCGGGTCCCAATCGGGCGGCAGATCCTGGCGGGACGTGTCGTTCATGGGGCGAGAATAGGCGGTCCCGGCCGGCCCTTCCAGCCGGTTCGCCCGCCCGCCGCGCCACGGAACCAACCGCGAACACCAGCCCCGTCAATTCAGCCGCATAATCGGTGTTATGGTAAATTGTTAGAGAGAGTGACGGATTGTGGCAGAGTGTTGCAGATGGGCGGGTGTTGGTGAAGCTAACGCTCGCGGCGGCGGCCATCGCGCCGCGCCGCGCCGATTCCCGGGCGACGTTTGACGCCGTGATCACCCTGAACGACCATCCTTGCGTAAGTCTTGATTATCGGGCGGCCCGGTCGCCCAGTCCGGGACTGACTTCCGGGATTCGTGAGCCCTTGCTCTGGTTTGCGTTGCTCACTCGTCCTGCAAGTTACGGATAGGGTAGGGGATCAGCGAGAGGGCCTGAAGGAAGTAGTTTAGAGCGGCAAGAGCGGGCGCACATAAAGCGAGATACAAGTCCGATGGAGAGGCAATCAAAGCTAATCAACATTTTTTCGAATGTTGTGCTTTCATCTGTAACGCAAGTTACGACGGAAGCTGTAACTGGCTTTTTGCCTATGAGAGGTCGCGAATATCGCGAGCAACTTATGGTCGTCGGGCGCGCGGTGAATGGATGGACTGATGGCATTGCGCCAAATGAACTTCGGAACGACGCCCGACGCCAAAAATACGCGGACCAAGTGTATGACTCGGTGACGAGAAACAGGGGGACGGAATGCCCTATGTGCTGGGTAACAGACTGTTGGGGCGTGACGACTGAAGAGAACTACAACACCCGCCGCTCCGCATTTTGGCGTGTAATCCGGGCCGTTGTAAGTCGCCTGCACATTGCTAATGTCGATGAGAACACGTGGCCATCTTACCTCATCTGGTCAAATCTATATAAGGTCTCGCCAGCCAAAGGAGGAAATCCGAATTCGGAACTCCGCTGTGCTCAGTTTAATGAGTGCGTGCAACTGCTTCAGTGGGAGCTAGAAAATTATCGTCCAAGCCGAATCCTATTTTTGACCGGTCGTGCATGGGCAGACCCGTTCCTGACACAGGTTTGGAATGATCGCGTGGAGCGAAATGGTCATTCTTTCGTCGAGTGCATTGGCCATGTTGCTTGCGGCCCGCATCACGCCGCGACTTGCGTGGTTGCCAGCCATCCGCAAGGAAAAAACGAAACAAATTGGGTGAACGACGTCGTGGCAGCGTTCAATTGAAAAGCCGCCCTCGATCTCCGCTCCGTCTCGTCACTTACCCTTTATAGGACGGTCAAAAACTGAAAGATCGCGGCGGGCCGGGCCGCCGCCTCGGTTGCTGCTTGTTATCGGCCTCGGCCAGTCGTTGGTGTTTCGTCTCAAAGGTTACCCTTTGCCGGACACTTTCCTTCGTCAGGTTCGGTCGCCGATATTGATTAAGATGTGCTGATCGTCTCCATGCGTGTCTAGTTCGACCGGCAAATCGCCCCCGTCCCGAGCCTGTAGGGCGTTCTTCATCTGCTGTGCTGAAAAGCTGGTTGATATAACCCTGATTCCGCGTTCGCCGGTCATGGACAAATTCCCGCCTTGCGTTGTCATCGGCGGCGCAACTGACCAACCGGCTTTTTGCAGCACGTCATAAAGGAGATACGCTAGTTTCTCGCAATCAGCTGCCGTCGTCCGGCACTTTATGAAGACCGGTAGTTTAGGAAAAATTGCGGTCAGCCGAATTCTTAGGGCGTCGGCTTGGTTGGGTGACATGCCCCACCCGCCAGAAGCCTTCTCGGTCGCAGAAGGGAATGAGAGGCGGACATCGGCCCACAATTTTACTTTATCGGGCGTAGATAGATTTTTGTCCGCAATGATCACTTGGCAGGATACCCACAGGTAATACATGTCAATTTGATGCTGATCTAGGTTCTTGTGTTCCTCCTGTAATTCCGTCCGACTTGCGTCAACGGTGCCTTTGATCTGCGCGCTGCCGAGCATCTTTGTCAGAAGCTGCGCTTTTCCCTCTACATCACCTCGCAACTGTTCTTCTATGACAAGCGGAACGTCCTTCGAGGCATCGCCGCAGGAAACAGTCGGCGACTGTGCCCTTGCCGGTAGGCTCATCGACAAAAATGGGAGGAGAACGAAAAAGCGCCTTACCCAATGATGTCGACCCGAGATAACGGAATTCATAACCCCGACCCTTATTCAATTCGTATTCGCCATCTACTCGATATAGCAACGAAACGTCAACGTGGTGAGCAAAACCGCCTAACCGGCAATATGACAAGTCGGGTTGCGCAGCCCTGGAATCCGCCGGCTGACGCTGGCAAGCTGGCGATCATGGCCGATTCGGTGAACGACAATCCGCAAGACCCGGCGCAGCAGAGCCTGGCGGATATTCTGGTGAACCTTCCCGCGGTTCGTGCGGGGAAGAAGGCGAACGCCCTGAGCCGCATTGACCGCCGCCTGATCGAGCCGATCGAGACCGGACAGGACAACGAACGCCTCGCGTTCCAGCACACGGTTTTCTGCCAGACGAGCCTGCCCTACCGCGACCC
>JBEKLE010000731.1:0-2868 GCA_050010355.1 Rhodopila sp.
GCTGGGCGGGGCGATCAATGTCTCGGGTCCGGGTGCGGCCTGGACGATGAACACCGACACCGCGGCCAACATCGTGGCGGCGCTGCAAAACCCCAAAATCTTCGCCGCGATCCCGCTGCTGGTGATCAATTCGAGTGTGTATGCGCTGGCCATCGGCGCGGGTTCCGGGGTGACGTTCACCGGCAATGGGTCCGGCGGTTTCGCGCTGCCGGCGCAGTCGCAGCGGATGCTGATGATCGATATCGTCAGTCCGGTGCTGGGGTCCGAGGCGGTGACTGTCTACGGCTGATCCTGGCGGATAGTTCTCGCTACCGGGCCGCATCCGGGCCTAAAGAGCTGCCCGCGCGCTGCGGCGCGCCGGGCTTCGTTTCCTCCTCGCGTTTGGTTCTACGCAATCGGTCTTGGTCGCCAGGCGACCCGATTGCGGTTGGCGGCACGCCAACGTGCCCAAACGCTGGCCTCCCCAAACTGCGGCCGGTTATTACCTCGTGCGCCCGATGCGCGAGGCCGACGATTGTTGGGGCGTGAATTGGGGCGAGATGGACCCCTTCGCGCAAGAAATCCTGATCGACGCGGACCGGCCGCCGCACCGGCAGCTTGAAGTGCTGCTTCACGAGATACTGCACGCGGCATGGGAAGCCTACGACATGCCGGCCAGGGCGACGGAAGAACAGGTTGCCGCCTTCGTCGGTCGCGCCCTGGCCGCCGTCATACGCGCCAACCCGAAACTCTTGACGGTCCTGTCGGCGTTGCGTGATGGCGCCGGGTTCCTTGGAGACTGAACATGCTGACAGACGCGGCGGCCCGAAGTGCGCTGGGTATAGACTTGACCTCTACGCGGCTGGTGATCGGCGCATCCTACGGTAACGATAGCCTAGCGTTGATCCAGGTCGTGTTCGAGGAAGGATGGCGGAATGTAGATGTGGTCTATTCGGACACGGGATGGGCTGCGCGCTGGTGGCCTGAACGTGTCGCCAGGATGGAAACATGGGTTCGGTCCCTAGGTTTCCGGCCACACATCGTAGCGTCGGAAGGTATGCGCGCGCTCGTAGATCGCAAGAAAGGTTGGCCGCGCCAGGGCATTCAGTTCTGCACCGAGGAACTGAAGATAAAGCCGGCCATAGATTGGCTGGAAAAGAACGACCCGGAGAAGTTGTCTATACGGGCCGTTGGGGTCCGCCGGGAGGAAAGCGAGAACCGGGCAAGCTTCCCGGTGTGGCGCGCGTCTAACCCTGCGGACGGTGGCCGGCCTTGCTACGCGCCGCTGGCATCCTTCACCGTAGAACAGCGGGACGCGGCCTTGCATCGCGCGGGTTTCGAGCCGTTACCACACCGCAGTAAAGAATGCTTCCCCTGCATCAACTCGAACCGCGCCGACCTGCTGGTCCTGGCGGAAGACGAACAACGCATAGCAGAGATTGAGCAAATAGAGAACGACATGGGCTTCACCGGTAAAGGTAAGCCCAAAACGATGTTCCGGCCCTACCGATACATGGGTGCAACTGGCATCCGCGAAGTCGTCAGGTGGGCGAAGTCCGATCGTGGCAAGTTCAGCCTAGATGACGGAACGGGCGGCGGCAATTGTGATGGAGGCTACTGCGGCACATGACATGTTTCGTAGCTTGTTCGGGGCCGGCTTTTTTTGTTGCCGGAACGCCGCACGCGCGCCCATCATCGGGGCATGTTCATGGTCTCCGAGCTTGAGGCTGCGGCGGTGCGGGCCGCGTTCGACCGGGGCGGCGAGTGGTCGGCCGCCATCGAGCTGCGCCGGCTGTTTCCGGGTCTGGCTGATAATGAGAACACGCGGGTTTGTGCCCGCACCATCGCGGGCTGGGGGCCGGTGCCTGTCGTTACGCCTCCGCGGCGGCGTCGTTTCCGGACGGCGGTACCACCGGCGGCTTGCGGGCACGCCTCTTAGGGGCGGCGGCGGCCTTGCGGGTTTTCGCCGCCGCGGCGGCGGCCTTGCGGGTTTTCGCCGCGGCGGCGGATTTCAGCTTTTGCGCTGCCAGGTCGCTGAGGATTCTAGCGACGGCACCCTTGATGACGGCGGGACGGTCCGGTTCGGGGATTTCGGCGGCAGCGGCGAAGAAGGCTTTGGCGACGGCCGCGGTGCCGCGGGTCTCGGTCCGGGTCTTGGTTCGACTGGGTGCTTGCGCCATGGTTTGTGGTCCTAAATGCAGCCAGCGTTTCGATGCGCTCGGCGCATGCCGACGAAGCGCAAGGCAGACCGCCGGACCATCGGTTCATCGGTGCGGATTTGCAAGCGCGGCTTAGAGTCGTGGCTTGCCTTCACCGCAACGTTCCGCGTCGCGAAGGCGCCGATAGTCGTGGTTCAAGTGGGCCTCTACGGGATGAAGCACTGCGAATTTCTGCGGCTTTCGCTGTCGCTCGGAGTTGCACGCAGTTGCATCATGTCATTGCAATATCTTAGGTATCTATGCCCTCTCACGGCACCAACAGGGGTTCGAATCCCCTACGGGACGCCAGGAGAATCAAACCCTTATGGCGACCGGCATGCCCTCTTGAACGCATTTACCAAGAACCTTACCAAGAATGCCGTTCCTGGACTGGGGCGAACGGAAGCGGATGATCTTGGTGCCGGCGGCCAATGACCGGGATCACCGTGTGCCAGTTGGTGCCTACGCCGATGCCGTTCCTTGCTGGCGCCAGCGCGGACTGGCACGCCGGAAGCAAAGACTACGCGCCGAGCGAAAGCTGGTGAAGCTCGTCGGCAGATAAACCCGCTTAGTTTGACAGAGTCGAATTACTTGGCACATTTGTTGCTCCGTCACGACGCCGCCTCCCTGCGTTGAGCGCGGAAACGAGACTCGATGGCACCGCGTCTGCGTTCGTGTCGCTGGTTAATTC
>JBEKLE010000732.1:0-2861 GCA_050010355.1 Rhodopila sp.
ATGGCTAGAGCGTCGATTTCAACTCAAACTGGTATAACGCCCAAGAAAAAGCGCCTCATCAACGACATTTCTCATAATCAGGCGCCGGCAAGTCGTGGGTGGCCGGACCAGGCCCGGCCATGACACGGGGGGCACGTTGCGGCGCGCGACTTCAGTCGACTCGCTTGATTTTGGACGTTGCCTGGGCAACCAGACGTCGCGCGATGGCGATGATCCGGTGCGCCTCCGACCACAAGCCGTAACGGTCCAGCGCGTGCAGCGGCGCCCATACCGCGGCGGTCACATCGGACGCCGCGACGGGCTCGCCTGCCACCCAGCGGGCGGCGAAGTCCAGGATAGTGTAGTGGAAGCGCACGCGACTGTCGTCATCCCGCCGGATGGAGTCGACATGTGCGCAGAAATGCAGGTCGCCCACGACCAGCCCGCATTCCTCCATCAGTTCACGCCGAGCCGCTTCCTCGCAGGTCTCGCCGAGCTCCTGAGCACCGCCGGGCAGGGTCCAGCTTCCCAGGTTGGGCGGCTTGCCGCGCTGGCACAGCAGGACGTGATCGTCCTTGATCACGACGATGCCGATCCCGACAAACGGCCGCGTCGGGTACTCCCGGTCGGTCATTTGTTGACCGTATCAGGTGCCGCGGGCTTCGCCGGTTCGGCGGCCTTCAGGTCGTCGATCGTGGGCACCAGTGATTTCTCCTTCCAGGCGCCGATCTGATACGTCCATCCCGCGACGCGTTCGCTGATCCGTTCGGCCTCCGGCTTCACCTTGTCGGAGGACCCGGACACGGCGAAGCGCGCCCAGATATCCTTGTCAGCGTGGAGCACGGTCACCGCCACCGCAAGCCCGTCATCGGTGGTGAACACCGAATGGCCGGCTTCAGAACCAGGAGCATCGGCATCCGCCTTCACCTCCTGGAACGTCAGCAGTTCCAGCGCGCGGGCGACGTCTTCGACTTTGTAGTCCTCCAGCTTCGGATGATCCGCCGGCTGGGTCAGCGTCAGTTTCCCGTCCTGTCGCGCGAACACCAGGGCCTTGTCGCCCACCGCGACGGAGGCGATCCGGTCATGGGCGATGTTCATTACGTTCCGGTCCAGCCACTGCGAGGCGTCCGCATCGACCTGCAGACTGCCTTCGGCGAGCCAGGACTGAGTCTCCTCAGGGCGGCGGACATAGACTTCCTCCGGCACGTTCGCCTGGCTGCGCACACGCCGATGCCCGACGATGACCGCCAGGATGGGCTTGCCCGTGCCGTCCACCAGCCGCAACAGATCGGCGGCGGATGCGGCGCCGTTCGGATCGTCAACGCCCAGCCGGCTGTACTCCGCCGGGTCGCTGGTCCTGGGCTCGGCCAGCCGCAACTCCGTCAGCCCGGTCAACATGGCGCGCAGCTTGGCGTCCTGCACCGGGTAGTCGTGCATCGACGCCACGCCCCAATCGCCGTCGGGGCGCTTCTCGATGACCGTCTGCCTGGCCTGATGGGTGATTTCGACCTTGGCCAGGTCGCGCAGCTTCGGCGCCAGATCGGGAAACATCAGTGCCCCGCCCGCGACGGCCGTCTGCTCGTTCGGAATCGTGCGGGTGCCGAAAAACCAGCCGCCCGCGACGGCGACGATGCCCAGCGCCACGAGAAGGCCAACGCCCCGCGCCCTCATCGACGAGCCCTCGCGCGCCGGCGCCGCTGGACGATGCCCATCCCGATCGCGAGTATGGTCATCAGCGTGGGGACGAGCGCGATGGTGAAGATCCGCATCTCGGTCTCAAGCTGGGAGATGTCGCGGTTCAGCTCCAACTGAACTGCCCGCAGTTTCTGCCGCGTTTCCAGCACGTCCTGCCTGGCGGCATCGATCGCCGCGCGCTGGTCGGGCGTAATGACCGCGTCTGGCTTGGCGTTGTCGGCGGTGCCGCCCGAGCGAAGGGTCTGAAGCTGCTTCTGGACGTCGTCGAGATGCTGCTGGAGCGCTTGCTGGGTCTGGCGGAAGCGGGCTTCCGCCTCGCTTTGCATCGCTGCGACCAAAGTGAAGGGGCGATTGGTATCGCCGCGCGACCGCAGCCCGATCAGCGCGTCGCTGCCGGCGAGGGTGCCGATCAGGTTGGCGACGAACGGGCCGTCGTCAGAGAATGGCGTTGCGGTCTGCTGACCGAAGAAATCCGAAACGCGCACCCAGAAGCGGTCCGCCAGAATGTCCGAATCAGCCACCACAACGAGGTTCGCCGGCCCGTCGGTCTGGGCCTTGTAGGCGGGGAGAGTGTCCGGCGGTTTTTGATCCGCCCCGTTGTTGTCCGCAGCCCCGTTGTTGTCCGCAGTGGGAGCCGGCGGACCGGAGAACGCGGATTTCAGCACCCCGTGCACCCGAGCGGCGATGACCCGGGGACCGCCTTCGGGCCTGAAGGCGGCCAGGACCTTGGCGGGATCGGGCATCTTGACCTCATCGACCGGGATCAGTCCGGTGCGGTCGCTGCTGGTCAGGAGGGGCGTAAAGTCGATCGATGCGTTCGGCGCCTTGGACAGGAAGCCGGATGACGCCACCGTCACTTGCTGCAAGTCGGCGGTTGCGGGATCGTCGTGATTGATCCCGTCGCGTATGTTGAACCAGGCCACGTAGTTCACTGCCTGCACTTCGTCGTTGCCGCCGGCTCGCACGCGCCACGCGCCGGTCAGATCGCCGACCACCTTTGCCGGATCGAATTCGATGCCCCAGGCGTCGAACAGCTTCTTCAGGTCCGAATGCGTGTCCTCGGGCGGCATGCCGGTGGGCGACGGAGTTGCTGCCAATGCCTCGCTCCATGGGTCGACCATCGCCATCAGCTTGCCGCCGCGCATCACGAACTGATCGATCGCATACAGCGTCGCGGGCGACAGGTT
>JBEKLE010000733.1:0-2841 GCA_050010355.1 Rhodopila sp.
GGCGCGTGTTGCACCTGCCGAACTGCGCCGGTGGATCGGCATTGTGCCGCAGGATCCGGTGATCTTCGGAACGACCGCCTGGGAGAACATCCGCTACGGACGTCCCGGCGGCGCGAATTTCGCTTTCGCTGGCGTCAGGCCCGGCCGCGCATGCGGATTTCCTGGAGCATCTGCCGAACGGCTATGACACATATCTGGGGGAGAAGGGCGTCCGGCTGTCGGGCGGCCAGCGCCAACGCATCGCGATCGCCCGCGCGATCCTGCGTGATCCGGTCGTGCTGCTGCTCGACGAGGCGACAAGCGCGCTCGACGCTGAGTCGGAGCAGGCTGTGCAGCAGGCGCTTGTCACCCTGTCGCGCGATCGCACGACCATCGTCATCGCGCACCGGCTGGCGACCGTGCGCAAGGCAGATCGGATCGTGGTGATTGACGCCGGCCGGGTGGTTGTAACGGGCACGCACGACGAACTGCTGCGGCAAGCCGGCCTCTACGCGCGTCTCGCTCACCTGCAATACGGCCTCACGGCATAGCCGCCGGTCAGCGATCAAGCGCGTTCCGGCCAGATAGTCCGCTTGCGCCGGCCCGGCGCTTGGACTGGCCGCTGGGGGCCAGTAAGCCGGCCTGGAGTGCCCTTACCCGGGCCGCCAGTAGATCATCCATCATCCACGCTCAAACCTCAGTCTCCTCCTCCGTCTCATCCGGCTCTGTGTCCAGCTTGTCCAGGATACGCCTGATCGTATCCCATTGCTTCGGGCTGATCTTGGCGGCTCCATGGAAGGTCTCGATGTGCCTGACCATCCCGGCCAGGAACGCCTCTTCCCAAGCTGTCAGCCTCGGATCGCCCCGGTTCCACTGGAGGATAGGAAGCAGGTCTGCGGACAGCTCCATTCGCTCCCGCTGCTCCTGACGCGTCAGCTCCCGCCATCGGTTCGTCGGCGGATACGCTCTCCCTTCCGTGAGCATCGCCATCAACGCTACAGCCGTCGGTCGATACATAGCCTTATTTCATGGGCCTGATATGCACCTAGTTTATGACCCAGAAAAGATTGATTTTATTAATGCTTCGATTTTATTTTATCATTCCCAATTACTGTAATGCAAACCGCGTGATCCCTCTATCGTAATCTTTTCAGACTCCGCGAACGCGTCATGGTGTTTGGACTGGCCGTGGACCGTCGCGGGATGAGGGTTGGCGTCGCAACCCTGATCCGGTCGGGTTCGTTCGTCGGCCCGTTAACAAGCAGGTCCAGAGCGGCACTTGCGATCTGATCGAACGGAACACGCACCGACGTTAACGGCGTCGGCAGACGACTCACGATCGGAATGTCGTTATAGCCGACCAACGACACGTCCCCTGGGATTGACAGACCCAGCCTCAGGAGAGCCGATGACGCGCCGATCGCTGTGTTGTCGTTGACGGCAAAAAGCGCGGTTGGCGGCGATGAAAGGCCCATGAGCGTCTCGGCTGCCTCGGCGCCTGAGTCGATCCCGAACGTTGATCCCACAACCCATGCGGGGTCAACCGCTACAGCGGCCTCCGCCATCGCTTGCCGATAGCCCTCGACGCGACCGCGGCTGCTGGAGGCATAGTCGGGTCCGGCGATGAGCCCGATGCGCCTGTGACCGAGGTCCAGCAAATGCCGGGTGGCCAGATAGCCGCCGAACCGATCGTCGGCGACCGAGGAAAGACTGTGACCGTCGGTGCGCAGGGCCAGAACGAAAGGCACGCCGCGCGCGGTAAGCTCCGCCGGGAAATCATCGCCGGCGCGGGCGGTCGACATGACCAACCCATCAACCCCACGCTGCAACAACGTCTGTGCCGCCGCGCGATCGGCCCTTGGCTCGTCCTCGGTTGTCGCCACGATGGCGAACTGCCCCGTCCGGCCGCAGGCGCGTGAGAGGGACTCATATAGCATCGCCATCACGGTGTCGGTGAGCCGTGGAACGATCATCCCAATCGTCATTGTCTTCCCGCGTCGCAGGCTGGCGGCCGCCCCGTCGCGGAAATAGCCAAGCTCGATGGCCACCTTGCGGACCCGCTTGGCGGTTTCGCTGTCGGACCGCGGCAGCCGTTCGTCGAGGATCCGCGACACCGTCGACTTCGACACGCCGGCAGCGGCGGCAACGTCATGCAGCGTCACGCGTGACTGCCGGTCCAGAAACTCCTGATCGTGCGACACAAGACATCCCTTCACATTCAGTTGTTCGGCAACTGCCCGCTTGGTTGTTGACACCAACCGGCTCGCGAAATATTCCTGGGAACGTTCCCGCGAACGATGTCACAAGCCATAACGGGGAGGACGCGACGCGGATCGGGAACGTTCCCGGTAACGAACCTAACATAAGGAGAGTGACTATGTCCATCATGGATCTGAGAGGCCTGAACCCCGCCCCCATTACCGCTTTCACCCGCGAGGGCGAGCTCGATCACAAGGCCAACGCCGACGTCGCGCGCTGGCTGGTTTCCGTCAAAGGCGTCAAGAGCCTGGTCATCCTTGGCCACGCCGGCGAAGGCACCTTTCTGACCGCCGAAGAGCAAGTTGCTCTCATCCGCACCTATGTCGAGGCGGTGGACGGCCAGGTTCCCATCATCGCCGGCATCACCGGCGAAGGCACGAAAGTCGCCGCGCTGGAAGCGAAGCGGGCCGCTGACGCCGGCGCCGTTGGTGCCCTGGTCTACCCAAATCACGGCTGGCTCCGCTTCGGCTTCCAGAAGGGTGCCCCGCAGGATCGTTACAAGGCCATTCACGAGGCGTCGGGCTTGCAGTGCATCCTGTTCCAGTATCCGGATGCGACCAAAGCCACGTATGATCTCGAAACGCAGATCGCCATCGCTTCGCA